>NZ_JAQGPL010000001.1:3232500-3572500 GCF_028826105.1 Paenibacillus humicola | reverse complement strand
CGTTTGCCCCGGCAAACGACGACAGAGGAGAATAATCGTTTGAACGCTTCAACATCGGATTATATCGCGAGCTCGGCTGCAGAAGTCGAGCAGGCCTTAAAGCGCGTGCTGCCGGCCGATTGGCGCATTCCGTCCCGGCTGCGCGACGCGATGACCTATTCGCTCGACGCCGGGGGCAAGCGTCTGCGGCCGGTTCTCGTTCTGACCGCGGCGGAAGCGGTAAACGGCGACGGCCAATTGCGCCAAGCGGCGATGCCTGTGGCGTGCGCGGTCGAGCTCATTCACACGTATTCGCTCATTCACGACGATTTGCCGGCGATGGACAATGACGACTACCGCCGCGGCAAGCCGACGAATCATAAGGTATTCGGCGATGCGATGGCGATTTTGGCCGGCGACGCGCTGCTGACCCATGCTTTTTACGCGGTCGGCGAAGCCGCTGAGCGCGGCGTGCCGGCTCAGACGCTGCTTTCGATCACAACCGATTTATCGAAGCTCGCAGGAGCCTCCGGCATGGTCGGCGGCCAGGCGGCCGATGTGCTCGGCGAACAGGGCGTCACGTCGCTTGCGGAGCTGGAATATATTCATCTGCGCAAGACGTCCGATTTGATCGTCTTTGCCGTAACCGCCGGCGCCCGAATCGGCGGCGCTTCCGCGGCGCAGCTTCGGCAGCTGGAGCAGTTCGCGCAGAAAATCGGCCTTGCGTTTCAGGTGCAGGACGATATTCTCGATGTGACGGGCGATGAGGCGAAGCTCGGCAAGCCGAAAAATAGCGACATCGACGGGCATAAAGTAACCTATCCTTACTTGCTCGGGCTGGACAAAAGCAGGGAGCTCGTAAACCGTCTGACGGACGAGGCAAAGTCGGCGCTCATGCAGGCGGACCTCGCCATGCCGGAGCGTTTGCTCTCCATCGCGGACTTTTTGATGAGCCGGGATCATTGAGACGTCAGCCGGCAAAGGCGCGAATTCCCTTTGTTTGTTTAGGCATCCGCTTCAAGGTATGCTATAATTTAACGACAAGGCATGACGCCATTGGACAGCGGATGCCGCTGACCCGGAAAGCGAGGAAAATGACGTGCTGCTTGAGCATATTAACGGGCCCGAGGATTTAAAAGCGCTGAACGTCGCCCAATTGGAGCAGTTGGCGGCCGAAATCCGGACGTTTCTCATCGAGAAGCTGTCGGTAACCGGCGGCCATTTGGCGCCAAATCTGGGTGTCGTGGAGCTGACGCTCGCGCTTCATTATTTATACGACAGCCCGAACGATAAATTGATCTTCGACGTCGGACACCAGTCCTACGTGCACAAAATTTTGACCGGACGGATGGACCGGTTCGATACGCTGCGCCAGTTCAAGGGGCTGTGCGGCTTCGTCAAACGGTCGGAAAGTCCCCACGATGTATGGGAAGCCGGCCACAGCAGCACTTCGCTGTCCGCCGCGATGGGCATGGCGCTGGCACGCGACCTGCAGGGCGGCCGCAACAAGGTGATCGCGGTGATCGGCGACGGCGCGCTCACGGGCGGCATGGCGCTCGAGGCGCTGAACCATATCGGCCACGAGAAGAAAAACTTGACGGTCATTTTGAACGATAACGAGATGTCGATTGCGCCGAACGTCGGTGCTCTTCACCATTATCTCGGCAAAATCAGGACCGACCGCCATTACCAGAAGGCCAAAGACGAGCTGAACCAGCTGCTGAACAAAATTCCGGCGATTGGCGGCAAGCTGGCCAAGACGGCGAGCATGCTCAAGGACAGCGTCAAATATTTGCTCGTCAGCGGCATTTTGTTCGAGCAGTTCGGGTTTACCTATTTCGGTCCGGTCGACGGGCATGATTTAAACCAGCTGCTGGACGTCATGGGGCAGGCCGACAAAGCGCACGGGCCAGTGTTAATCCATGTGGTGACCACCAAAGGAAAAGGCTACTCGCCCGCGGAAGCGGATGCGCATAAATGGCACGGCATTACGCCGTACAAAATCGAATCCGGCCAGGTGCTGAAAGCGGTCGGGCCGCCGATGTATACGGAGGTGTTCGGCGATGCGCTCATCGAGCTGGCGTCGCGGGACGACCGGATCGTCGCAGTTACGCCAGCGATGCCCGGCGGTTCGGGACTGATTAAATTTGCCGAACGGTTTCCGGGACGGATGATCGACGTCGGCATCGCCGAACAGCACGCCGCGACGATGTGCGCATCGCTTGCGATGTCGGGCATGAAGCCGGTATTTGCGGTTTATTCGACGTTTTTGCAGCGGGCGTATGACCAGGTTGTGCATGATATTTGCCGCCATAACGCGAATGTCTTTTTCGCCATCGACCGGGCGGGCTTCGTCGGTCCTGACGGGGAGACCCATCAAGGCGTTTACGATATCGCCTATCTCCGGCATATTCCGAACATGGTGCTGATGATGCCGAAGGACGAGAACGAGCTTCGCCGTATGATGCGGACCGGGATCGAATATGACGGCGGGCCGATTGCCGTCCGTTATCCGCGCATTAACGGGCTTGGCGTTTCGCTCGATCCCGAAATGACCCCGATTCCGATCGGCACATGGGAAACGGTGCGCGAGGGGGATTCGGCCGTCATTTTGGCGATCGGACCGATGCTCCAGGTGGCCGAAGAAGCGGCGGAGCAGCTGAAGCGCGAAGGTCTTAACGTACGGATCGTGAATGCGCGCTTTATTAAGCCGCTCGACGAGTCGATGCTGATGCAGATCGCGGACGAGCGGGTAAACGTCGTCGTCCTTGAAGAAGGCTCGGAGCTTGGAGGACTTGGCAGCGCGGTCATGGAATTTTATTCGCTTCACGGAAAATTCGGCGTCCCCGTGCGGATCGTCGGCGTTCCCGACGTGTTTGTCGAGCACGGGTCGATCAAGGAACAGCGCCAGGAAACGGGACTGACGGCGGATCGCGTCGTCTCGGAATTGAAAGCGATGATGCCGCGCATTCGCAAGCGCGCGGGCGGACCGGCCTGAAGCGAGCGGGAGCGAAGATGACGACGGCGAAGGAACGAATCGATATATTGCTTGTGGAACAAGGGTACTATGAAAGCAGGGAAAAGGCGAAAGCCGCGTTGATGGCGGGACTCGTCATCGTGGATGGGGAACGGATCGACAAAGGCGGAACGAAGGTGCCGAGAACGGCTTCCATTGCCGTGAAAGGCGCCGTTCACCCTTACGTCAGCCGCGGAGGCCTCAAGCTCGAGAAGGCGATACGAACGTTCGAATTATCGATGGATGGGGCAGTTATGCTCGACATCGGGGCCTCGACGGGCGGCTTTACGGATTGCGCGCTCCGGCACGGCGCCGAATGCGTATATGCAATCGACGTCGGCTACAACCAGCTGGTTTGGTCGCTGCGGCAGGACGAACGCGTCATCGTGATGGAACGGACCAATTTTCGTTATACGAAGCCGGAGGATTTAAAAGGGCCGCGCCCGAATATGGCGACCATTGACGTCTCGTTTATTTCGCTGAAGCTGATTCTGCCGGTGCTGTCGACGCTGCTGCCCGAGGACGCGCCCGTGGTGGCGCTGATTAAACCGCAGTTCGAGGCGGGCCGGGACAAAGTGGGAAAATCGGGCGTCGTGCGCGAACCGTCGGTACACCGGGACGTCCTGCGTACCGTGCTCGGTTTTGCGGCGGATCAGGGCTATGAGCTGAAGCATTTGACGTTTTCGCCGATTACGGGCGGGGAAGGAAATATCGAATTTCTCGCGCATTGGCAATGGCAGCCGGGCGGCGCAAAAGCTTCACCGGGAGAGGAGCTCATTGCGTCGGTCGTGCAGGGAGCGGGATCGGCTTTTTCGTAGCCTATGCTTGGATACAGAGAAGCTTTCTTTTTCGGACTGCCGAGGAGGAAAGCTTTTTTTTGTCGATTTTACCGTTTGTTCCCCTTTCCATTCGGCGAATAATTTGTTAAACTGAAAAAACCAAACAAGCGTTCGTGTTTGGGTGGAAGAGGAAAATCAACCCTTCATCGCGAAACTCATTTATAGCTGTTGCTTTCGCGAGGAGGTGCGGATATGGGAAACTACGGCGATTGGCTCGTTATGATCGTTGCGGCAGGGCTTATTCTATACTGGGTATACCGCGGTTTTTATCGCTGGCTGCACGAGCCTCCGGGCATGCGCTCGAAACTCCTGCTGAGCGAGGCGGAGAAAGTGCGGGAGGACGACGAGAACGTCCGGTTTCTGGAGCAGGCAGGCTTTGAGGTGACGCACGGAAAATATCGTGTGCCGATTACGATCGACTTGGACGGCGAGGAGCTGCAAAGCAGACTTTTTATTGATTTGATTGCGGAGAAAGATGGCAAACATTATATAGTTAAGACCGCGCGGGACCGAATGCCGATCGATTGGACAGGCAGCGGCGTCCGGGATCGGCTGCTTGTGTACGCGCTGCTGCTGCCCGAATGCGAAGGGGTGCTGTTCGTCGATCAGAAGGAGAGAACGATCCGCACGATCGTTTTCCGGTTCGGCTGATTTCCGAAATGGCACAATATAGAGGACGAGACGAATGCTGAACCTTTAAAGGAGGGTCTTATGAAGAGCGTCAGACAGATGAAGATCAGGGAACTGATTACAAGCCAAACGATCGAGACGCAGGAGGAGCTTGTCGAAGCGTTGCGTGCCGACGGCATGCAGGTGACGCAGGCGACGGTTTCGAGGGATATTAAGGAAATGCAGCTGATCAAAGTGCCTTCCGGCGATGGGGAAGGAAGGTACAAATACTCCATGCCGCAGGAACAGCGGGGCAATCCCGTGCACAAATTAAAGCGCGCGCTTGCCGACCATTTTCTGCATATCGATTATACGGATCATCTAGTCGTGATGAAATGTCTGCCGGGTACGGCGAATGCGATCGGCGCTTTGATCGACAATATGGAATGGCAGGAAGTGATGGGCACCATTTGCGGCGACGATACGATTCTCATCATTTGCCGGACCAAGAAGCAAAGCGCGGATACCGTCGCAAGGCTGCTGGAATTCATGAGCTGATCTCGGCACGGCGCCGATGATGGGCCAATAACGAACTTACCGTTTGATTAATGAAGGAGGAGAATTCGCATGCTTCGTGAGCTGTCTATCCGCAATCTGGCTGTTATTGAATCGGTAACCGTCCGTTTTCATCATGGTTTCCATGTTTTGACCGGTGAGACCGGTGCGGGCAAGTCGATCCTGATCGATGCGCTCAGTCTGGTCGTCGGAGGCAGAGGCGCGTCGGAGATGGTCCGGTACGGATGCGACAAGGCCGAAATCGAAGCGATGTTCGATCTTCCTTCGGGTCATCCGGTTTGGGGAACGCTGAACGCATTCGGATTAAACGCTTCATCGGACGAATGCCTGATCGTTCGCCGCGAGCTTTCGGTGCACGGCAAAAGCGTAAGCCGCGTTAACGGACACATCGTCACGCTGTCGATGCTGCGCGAGATCGGTGAATGTCTCGTCAACATACACGGCCAGCACGAGCATCAGTCGCTTCTGTGCACGGAGAAGCATCTGGACTGGCTCGATTCATATGCGGGCGACCAAGTGGCGAAACTAGTGGAGAAATACCGCGCTACGTACCGGCGGTATGAGGCGGTTCGTCAGGATTTGAAGGGGCTTGAGGATTCAAGCAGGCAAAATATGCAGATGCTTGACCTGTACCGCTTCCAAATCGAAGAAATCGCTTCGGCACAATTAACGGCAGGCGAGGACGAGCAGCTTCTCGAGGAGAAACAGCGGCTCATGCATGCCGTCAAAAGACGCGATTCCGCATCGGAGGCGTACGCGCATCTATACGGCAGCAAAGGGCTGGATGCGATCAGCCGCTCGATTGTGCGCATCGAGGATATCCGCGATTACGATCCGGCCGTGCTTAGCCCGCTGCTGGAGCAGCTGCAGTCGGCGTTTTACCAGCTTGAGGACGCCGCGTTTCAGCTGAGGGGCTATCGCGACGGCGTGGAATCCGACCCGGAGCGTCTCGCGCTGATCGACGACCGGCTGGATCTGCTGAACAGCCTGAAACGGAAATACGGAGAGACGATCCCCGATATTTTAACCTATTTGCAGCGAATTCAATCGGAAGCCGATAAAATCGAAAATCGCGACGAGCATATCGGCAAGCTCCGTCAGGAGCTGCAGGATGCCTTTCAGGAGGCGGCCCGCCTTGGGAAGACGTTATCGGCGCACCGCCGCGAGGCGGCCAAGCGGCTGGCCGGCGCCATCGAAGCGGAGCTTCGCGAGCTGCAGATGGAACGGACCGTCTTTAAGGTCGAGCTGACGCAGCATGAGGACGGCGACGGCTTCCGCTTGATGCCAAGCGGCATCGATGAAGCGGCCTTTCTGATCGCGCCGAATCCGGGCGAACCGCTGAAGCCGCTCAGCAAGATCGCATCGGGAGGCGAAATGTCCCGCGTTATGCTGGCGCTTAAAGCGATTTTTGCCGCCATTGACCGCGTGCCGGTGCTCGTATTCGACGAAGTCGATACCGGCGTGAGCGGCCGCGCGGCACAGGCGATCGCCGAGAAGCTGTCGAGACTATCCGGGCAGTGCCAGGTGTTTTCCATTACACACTTGCCGCAGGTTGCCTGCATGGCGGATTACCATTATGAAATTAAAAAATCGGTCGTTGCCGGCAGGACGATGACGAGCGTGACCGAGCTCGAAGCCGTTCTGCGCATCGAAGAGCTCGCCCGGATGCTCGGCGGAGTGGAAGTAACGGAAAAAACGCGGCACCATGCGCAGGAAATGCTCGACTTGGCGCACAGGCAAAAGGGGGCGTAATGAGAGGCATTCAGGGAATGTTTTTGGCGACATAAAACATTAGGGGCAGGGATACCTTAAAGGTACGCAAATGGCGAACACCTTTCTCGTCAAGCGATGAAGCAACAGGGAGCGTGAAGTCATTGAATGCCAACCAGCGGAAACGGTGGCTCGGTCTTGTTCTTGTCATCATCGTTTGTATGCTCGGTATGTCCTCCCCTTTTCAGCATTACGCCGCCTTTCCCAATGAGCTGCGGATATTCTCGGGACAGTTAAAACAGCTGCATTACGGCATGCCTGTACACGCGCAGGTTACGGTCGATCCTCCGACCTTGCAGGTGAACGGTTCTTCGACCCGTTTGCATTCCGTCGATTTGAACAAGCCCTTATCCATTGAAGCAAACCAAAGCGGACCCGCAACGATTAAACTGAAGCTGTTCGGGAAAATTCCGTTTAAAACCGTCAAGGTGAATGTCGTGCCCGATCTTAAGGTCATCCCGGGCGGGCAAACGATCGGAGTTAAAGTCCGGTCCGCGGGCATTATGGTTGTTGGCCATCATCAGGTAGTCGGCAGCAAAGGCGTCAAGGTATCTCCAGGCGAAGAGGCGGATCTTCAGCTCGGCGATTTGATCACCCATATTAATGGCAAGAACGTCAATGAAGTTCATAAAATGGCCGAAATGGCCGAAGAAGCCGGCAAATCGAAGCGGCAGCTCGAGCTTACCGTCAAACGGGGTACCAAGCTGTTCCAAACGAAGCTTTCCCCGGTGTACGACATTGAAGACCGCGCATGGAGACTCGGACTATACATTCGCGATTCCGCAGCAGGTGTCGGAACGCTGACGTTTTATGCGCCGGATCAGGGCGTATACGGTGCTCTGGGCCATGTCATCACGGATATGGATACACAGACACCGATTGAAGTGGGCGAAGGCCAAATTTTGCAGTCCAACGTCACCTCGATCAATAAAAGCCAGAGCGGCGAACCCGGCGAGAAGCGAGCGCATTTTATTAAAGAAAGCAAAGTGCTTGGAAATATTGAACGAAATACGTCCTTCGGCATCTTCGGAAAAATGAAAGAACTTCCATCTCACAGCTACAACGAGCAGCCGATTCCGGTCGCTTTTGCGGAGGAAGTGCAGGAAGGCCCGGCTCAGCTGCTGACCGTCGTGAACGGACAAAAGGTGGAACGGTTTAACGTTGAAATCGTCCACGTCACGCACCAATCATCACCGGCCACAAAAGGAATGGTAATTAAAATTACCGACCCTCGATTGCTGGAACAAACCGGCGGCATCGTTCAGGGCATGTCGGGAAGTCCGATCATTCAAAACGGAAGACTTATCGGTGCCGTGACCCACGTATTCGTTAACGATCCGACGTCCGGATACGGATGCTTTATCGAGTGGATGCTTCAGGATGCCGGCGTGCTCTTGAAGCAGCCGGAGGCAAAACCAAATCTTAAGGCGGCATAATCGCCCCTTAGGATTTTTGGTTTTACAGCTTGTAGTGTCGAATTTGTTCGAATGGTGGTATTCCATGTAATAAATTATTTATTATAAAGCACGTAACAATAAAAATAAAGAAAAATATTATTCGACAGAAGGAATTTAATTCACGATGTCGAACCCATTTAAACAGACAGAAATGAAGAACATCATGAGGGCCAATATTATATTAACGACGTTTACAGTCTAAGGAGGATAAGGATCTTGCAAAGAATTGAGGTTTTGTTGGCTGACGACAACAGGGAATTCACGAATTTGCTGTCGGAGTATATTTCTGAACAAAACGATATGGTCATAGCCGGTGTAGCTTATAACGGCGAAGAAGTGCTCCGCCTGCTCGAAGAATCGCGCAAAGCACCGGATGTACTCATACTCGATATTATTATGCCTCATCTTGACGGTCTCGGCGTACTCGAGCGTCTCCGCGAGATGAATTTGTCCCCGATGCCGAAAATTATTATGCTGACTGCATTCGGTCAAGAAAACATTACGCAAAAGGCGGTTCAGCTCGGTGCATCCTACTACATATTAAAGCCGTTTGACATGGAAATTTTGGCTAATCGTATTCGTCAGCTGGTTGGTAATGCGACGGTCGTTTCCTCCTCGTCTTCGTCCTTCTCGACCGCTTCGTCTCTGACCATGAAGTCGAATGTCGTGCCGATCGCCAAAGGAAAAAACCTCGATGCGAATATTACGAGCATCATCCATGAAATCGGGGTTCCGGCTCATATTAAAGGGTATCAGTACCTTCGCGAAGCGATCACGATGGTATACAACAACATCGAAATTTTAGGCGCCATTACGAAGACGCTATATCCGGCAATCGCGGAAAAATTCAAGACGACGCCCTCCCGTGTCGAACGCGCCATCCGGCATGCCATCGAAGTCGCTTGGACGCGCGGCAATATTGACAGCATCAGTCATTTGTTCGGGTACACGATCAACATCAGCAAGTCGAAACCGACGAACAGCGAATTTATCGCGATGGTTGCGGACAAGCTGCGGATCGAGCATAAAGTCAGCTGAAAGGAAGAAATTGATGAATAACCGGCACTCCTTGGACGGGCTTGTTCCGTTGCGGGAGTGCTTTTTTATTGTACGGGCTTCCATTGTTGAGGGAACAATTTTGTCCCTTCGCCAAAAGAAGGCGTATAGCCGGTACTCCTAGGGAAAACGGACTTTAATTTGGCTTCAGCGTATCGTTTTGGCCGGCCGATTCGTTTACAATGTGAAGACGAAATACAAAGGAGGTGCCGCGGTTGCAGCAAAAACATGGCGTCGACGGCGGTTTTTATCGTCCCCGCTCCGAAACGGGGGAGTGGAACGAGATCCGGGAGCTGCAGCAGTCCCTGTTCCGGTACTGTCTATCCCTGACCGAATCGGCCTGGGATGCGGAGGACTTGGCGCAGGAAGCGATTCTCCGCGCACTGCCCGTCATCTGCGGCGAACGTTCGCATCAAAACCCGCTCGCTTATCTGATGCGAATTGCCAAAAACAGCCGGATTGACCGTAAGCGCCGGGCGCGTTTCGAAACGATTGATCAGCAGCTTTGCGAGGAAGCCTGCTTGCGGGAGAATCCGTTTCCGAATCCATCCGATGTGGAAGCGGCGCTGGAACGGATTGTCCGGAGGCTGACTCCTCTGCAAATGACCGTGTTCCTGCTGCGCGATGTATTCAAATATACGTCACCCGAAGTTTCCAGGTGGCTGGAAATATCGGAGGGGGCTGTAAAAGCATGCCTGCACCGCGCCAGAACGTCGATTGCCGCCCAGAAACGGGACTCGGACGAGGTCACGGGCGCTGATTCCGAAAGCGAAAAGCCCATATCCGCGGAATGGATTGCTTCTTACTTGGAGGCTTTCCGTCAAGCCGACGCACAGGCGCTGGTTCGGCTCGCGTACGAACGTACGAAGCCTGCCGTGTCTGCGATTGCCATCGGTCATATGACCACCGAAACCCGTTCTCGCGTTGATGGCCGTATTGACGGTTCCATGCGAATCGGCAGCGGTTCCGTCATCATGGGAGCTGCGGCTTAACTCACGAAGAAAAGAGGGATGACGCTGAACCTGGTGCCTTATGTCATCGAGCAGACGAGAACCGGTGAGCGCAGCTACGATATATACTCCCGTTTGCTGAAGGACCGGATCATTATGATCAACGGCGAAGTGGAGGACGGCATGGCCAATATCATCGTAGCCCAGCTGTTATTCCTGGCGGCGGACGATCCCGACAAAGATATCCAGCTCTACATTAACAGCCCGGGCGGCTCGGTAACGGCGGGCTTCGCCATTTACGATACGATGAATTACATTAAGCCGGATGTATCTACGATTTGCACCGGAATGGCCGCCAGCTTCGGAGCGGTTCTGCTTACGGGCGGCGCGAAAGGGAAGCGGTACGCGCTGCCGAACAGCGAAGTGATGATCCATCAGCCGCTCGGCGGGGCGAGAGGCCAGGCATCGGATATTCAAATCCACGCCCGGTGGATTTTGAAAACGAGAGAGAAAATAAACCGGATTTTATCCGAGCATACAGGCCAAAGCCTGGAACAAATCGACCAGGATACGGACCGCGACCATTTTATGAGCGCGGAGGAGGCTAAAGCTTACGGTCTGGTGGACCACATCATTGTCGCCTAGGTAAACCAAGAATTTGCTGTGGACGAACCGGATGCTAGCCTGCAGCAACTGCCGGGCTGCAGCTTGTGCGGACCAGATGCATCTTTGCTTATCCATAATTGAAAAAGGAAGGCCGTCACCGTTGCGGCCTTCCTTTTTTCGATCGTTAAGCATATAGGATCATTGAACTGCCAAACTTTGCTATAAACAGGCTGGTAACTCCCTAGGCTGGCAACTTCCTCTCAAAGAACGGCAAGAGGCGTCCACCTATGAAGCGCAGATTAAACGTTCTGCCGCGGCGGACGAGGCCGTTTTTGCTTGAACCTTGGGGCTACATAATTCCGTTTCCGGTCCCGGAAGAACGTCCAGCCCCCGATAAAACCGATTCCGAACGCAAACAGCACGAATCCCAGGAGCATTTTCCCCCAACCGAACGGCTCGCCGGAGGCGTTCTCACCCAGTGACGAGAAGTATTGAAAAACGGCATCCTTCATAAGCAAAAATCCATAAGTCGCTCCAAGGCCTGGAATGACGAGCAGCATAATGGCGATAAACCGAGCGATGATTTCTTTCATTCCCGCATGATCCTCCCGTATGCAAAACAGCTTCGTCCTTATCATACCGTTTTGCTCCACGGCTGTCTATTTGCGGGACGGTCCTCCAGGTTTCCCCGGACAGCGAAAAAAGGTACAATAGATCCGAAGAAGGATTATCCACACCGTAAACCCGGACGCCGGGGGACGGCGAAGCAAAATTTTATTCATGCCGGGAGGAACCAACCAAAGTGACCATTTCATGCGATATCGCCGTACTCGGCGGAGGCATTGGGGGATATACGGCTGCCATCAGGGCGGCGCAGGCAGGCAAAAACGTCGTGCTGATCGAAAAGGGCAAGCTCGGCGGAACGTGCCTGCATCAGGGCTGTATCCCGTCCAAGGCGCTGCTGCGAAGCGCCGAGGTGCACGCGACGCTGCGGAAAGCGGATACCTACGGCATCCGGATCGCCGAAGGAGCGGTTTCGATCGATTTCGGCGCCGTTCAGCAGCGCAAGGAACAAACCGTCGAGCGCCTGTACAAAGGGCTCCAGCTGCTCATGCGCAAGCACGGCATCACCGTCATCAGCGGCAGCGGCCGTGTAATCGGTCCGTCGATCTTCTCGCCGCGCAGCGGCAGCGTCGCGGTCGAGCTGGCGGACGGCGAAATGGAGACGGTCGTGCCGGCGAATCTGATTATCGCCACCGGTTCGCGGCCGCGCGTCCTGCCGGGACTCGAGCCCGACGGCATAAACATGATGACGAGCGACGACGCCCTGCGAATGGACCGGCTGCCCGAATCGATCCTCATCGTCGGCGGCGGCGTCATCGGGGTTGAATGGGCGTCGATGATGGTCGATTTCGGCGTTAACGTTACGCTGGTCGAGACGGCTTCGCGCCTTCTTCCGGGCGAGGATGCCGAAGCATCGGCTGAGCTGACGCGGCAGCTGCGCAAACGAGGCGTGCGCATTTTGACCGGCATTAGCTTGAAAACCGATACCTATGCCTATAAAGACGGACAAGTTTCGATTTCGGCGGATACGGCGGACGGCGGCGTGCTGCTGACGGCGGAGAAGCTGCTCGTGTCGGTCGGACGACAGGCGAACGTGGAGGGGATCGGGCTGGAAAATACGGATATCCGGATGGAAAACGGCTTCATTCGCGTCAACGCCCATTTTCAGACGACCGAGCCGCATATTTATGCTGTCGGCGACGTGAACGGCGGGCTGCAGCTGGCCCATGCGGCCGCGCACGAGGCGCTGGCGGCGGTCGATCATTTGCTTGGGCGGCAAACGCACAGCTTCGAGCCGGGCAGCGTCCCGCGTGCGATCTATTCCCGTCCGGAGGTCGCATCGGTCGGACTGACCGAAGAAGAAGCGCGCAGGCGGGGGCATGAGCTAAAGACGGGAAAAATCCCTTTTCAGGCGATCGGCAAGGCGCTCGTGCTCGGCGAAACCGACGGGTTCGCGAAAGTGCTGGCCGACGCGAAAACGGGCGATATTATCGGCGTGCATATCATTGGGCCGCACGCGACGGATTTGATTTCGGAGGCTTCGCTCGCGATGGTGCTCAGCGCCGTTCCGTGGGAAGTCGGGCAAGCGATTCATCCGCACCCGACGCTTTCCGAGGCGCTGTCCGAGGCGATGCTGGCAGCGGACGGCAGCTCGCTTGTCATGTAAACCGCGCTGCACGAGCCTTGCGGCTGTGCCGCGATCTGTCCGGGGGCGGATTTCCTTTTGCGAGAAAGTCGGGTATAATAAGTATCATCAACTCTTAGTACCAGGTTTTAATAGCAGCTTAAAGGAGGGCGACCGCCATGACCCAGTCCGAATCCGCTTTGCGCCAGGCAAAGCATCGCACGCTTGGCCTTTCCGACGAACAGGCCGTCGATATGTACCGCATGATGATAACGGCGCGCCGTTTTGACGAAAGGGTGCTTCTGCTGCAGCGCGCGGGCAAAATCAATTTTCACGTATCGGGCATCGGCCAGGAGGCTGCCCAGGTTGCCGCTGCTTACGCGCTTGACCGGGAGACCGATTATTTTCTTCCCTATTATCGCGATTACGGATTTGTCCTGACCGTTGGTATGACGCTGCGCGACCTCATGCTGTCCGTATTCGCAAAAGCCGAGGATCCGAGCAGCGGAGGCCGGCAAATGCCGGGCCATTTCGGACATAAGCGTCTGCGCATCGTAACCAGCTCGAGCCCGGTAACGACACAGGTGCCGCACGCCGTAGGCTTCGCGCTTGCCGCGAAAATGAAGCGCAAAAACTTCGTATCGTTCGTGACATTCGGCGAGGGGTCCAGCAACCAAGGCGATTTTCATGAGGGCTGCAACTTTGCGGGCGTCCATAAGCTGCCGGTCATTTTCATGTGCGAAAACAATCAATACGCGATTTCCACGCCGCTTCACCGCCAGGTGGCGGGCAGCGTGTACGAACGTGCGATCGGCTACGGCTTCCCCGGCTTCCGCGTCGACGGCAACGACCCGCTCGAGGTTTACCGGCTGGTAAAAGAAGCACGGCAGCGCGCCGTCGCAGGTGAAGGTCCGACGCTGATCGAAGCGGCAATGTACCGATTGTCGCCGCATTCGACCTCGGACAACGATCTTGCCTACCGGACGAAGGAAGAGGTTGACGAGAACCGGGCGAAGGACGGGCTTCCGAAATATAAACAATATTTGATGGACATCGGCATTTGGGACGAAGACCGGGATGCCGCGCTGCAGCAGGAAATCCGGGCGATGCTCGACGAAGCGACCGAATACGGCGATAAAGCGCCGTTCCCGGCCCCGGAGGATATCCTGAGGCACGTATATGCAGAAGGCGGCAACGCCGGAGGGGGGCGCTGACATGCCGGTGATGGACTATATCGATGCGATTCGGCTGGCCATGAAAGAGGAGATGGAACGCGACGAAGACGTGTTCGTGCTCGGCGAGGACGTCGGCGCCAAAGGCGGCGTGTTCACGACGACAAAAGGGCTGCTGGAGCAGTTCGGCGGCATGCGCGCGCTTGATACGCCCTTGTCCGAATCCGCGATTGCGGGCGTCGCGATCGGGGCGGCCATGTACGGCATGAAGCCGATCGCGGAAATGCAGTATTCCGACTTCATGTTTCCGGCCACGAACCAGATTATTAGCGAAGCGGCGAAGATCCGCTACCGTTCGAACAACGATTGGAGTTGTCCGCTTGTGGTCCGCGCGCCGATCGGCGGCGGTATTTTCGGCGGCTTATATCATTCGCAATGTCCCGAATCGGTCTTTTTCGGCACGCCGGGGCTTAAGATCGTCGCGCCCTATACGGCTTACGATGCGAAAGGCCTGTTGAAGGCGGCCGTGCGCGATCCCGATCCGGTCTTGTACTTCGAAAACAAAAAGTGCTACAAGCTTGTCTCCGGCGACGTTCCGGATACGGATTATACGGTACCGATCGGCAAATCGAACGTCCTGCGCGAAGGCGACGATATTACCGTCATCAGCTACAGCCTGCCGCTTCATTTTGCGATGGAGGCGGCCGGAGAGCTGGCGGAGGAGGGCATTTCCGCGCATATTCTCGATCTGCGCACGCTGCAGCCGCTCGACAAGGAAGGCGTGCTGGAGGCGGCTCGGCGCACCGGAAAGGTGCTGATCGTGCACGAGGACAACAAGTTCGGGGGCGTCGGCGCCGAAGTGGCGGCAATGATCGCGGAAGAGATGCTTTACGAGCTGGATGCGCCGATCATGCGGCTTTGCGGGCCCGACGTACCGGCCATGCCGATCAATCCGCCGGGCGAGAAATTTTTTATGCTGAACAAGGACAAATTGAAAGATGCGATGCGTAATCTTGCATTATATTAAAATCGTTCGGGAGTGGTAGCGATGAAAACGGTGACGGAGATCGTCGTGCCCCAGCTGGCGGAGTCGCTCGTTTCGGCGACAATCGACAAATGGCTGAAGCAGCCGGGCGATCCGGTCGACGTATATGAACCGATTTGCGAAATGATTACGGATAAAGTCAATGCGGAGCTGCCGTCCACCTTGAAGGGTACGCTCGTTAAAATATTGGTCGGCGAAGGCGAAACGGTGCCGGTCGGCACGCCCGTCTGTCTCATCGAGACCGAAGACGGTTCGGCCGGCGGCGAAGCGCCGGCATATGCGGCATCGGTGCCGTCTGCAGCCGGCGGCGCCGACGCGGAGAACCGGCCGACAGCACCCGCCGCAGCTCTGCAAACCACAGGCGAAGCGGGGGCGCGCGCCCGCTTCTCGCCCGCGGTGCTGCAGCTGGCGGCCGAGCACGGCATCAATCCGGCGCACCTGCACGGCACGGGTCTTGGGGGACGTGTCACGCGCAAGGACGTGCTGGCGTACATCGCATCCGGCGCCGCCGGGCAAACGGCACAGCCGGGGGCGCGGTCGACCGCCGCGAGCGTTTCGCAGCCGGTTCCGGGTGCCGAAGCGCACGTGCCGGTCCGTACGACGGGGCTGCATTTGACGCAGCCGACGCGTCAGCCGCAAATCGAGGTCGAGGGCCAGCAAATCCCCGGCCGCGGCGAATATTTTATCGACGTGACGCCGGTTCGCAGCACGATCGCCCGCAATATGCGGCAGAGCGCCACTGAAATTCCGCACGGCTGGATGATGATCGAGGTCGACGTGACGAACCTCGTGCTGCTGCGCAGCAAGCTGAGAGACGAGTTCATGAAACGCGAAGGCGTCAACCTGACGTATTTGGCTTTTTTCATCAAGGCGGTCGTTAATGCGATTCGCGATTTCCCGATCATCAACTCGGTCTGGGCGGTCGACAAAATCATCGTCAAGCGGGACATCAACATTTCGCTTGCGGTCGGCACGGAAGAAGCGGTCAAAACGCCGGTCATCCGCAACGCCGAGCATAAGACGATATCCGGCCTGGCGCGGGAAATCGACGATTTGGCGCGCAAGACGCGCGAAGGCAAGCTGACGCTCGCCGATATGGAGGGCGGCACGTTTACGGTCAACAATACCGGCTCGTTCGGCTCGATCCTGACGCAGCCGATCATCAATTACCCGCAGGCGGCGATCATCACATTCGAATCGATCGTCAAGCGCCCCATGGTTATCAACGACATGATCGCCGTTCGTTCGATGGCGAACGTCTGCCTGTCGCTCGACCACCGGATACTGGACGGGGTGATTTGCGGCCGTTTTCTGCAGCGGGTGAAGGATACGCTTGAGAGCTTCAATTTGGATACGAAACTATACTGAGGCGAGGCGCTGGCTATGGCGGAAACGACGAACGTCAAAACGCTCGATATCCGGTATACGCCTATGATCGGGTATGCGGAAGCGTGGGAATTGCAAAAACAGTATGTGAAACAAATCGACAAGGAGCAGCGTCCGGAAACGCTGCTCCTGCTTCAGCATCCGCCGACCTACACGGTCGGCTCGCAGCGGCATCCGGAGCATCTGCTCCTGTCGGAAGAGCAGCTGGCCGAGAAAGGCATCGGGCTGTTTCAAATCGACCGCGGAGGGGATATTACCTATCACGGTCCGGGACAGCTGGTCGGATACCCGCTTCTGTATCTGGATTCGGCCGGGCTCGATTTGCACGGTTATTTGCGCTCGCTGGAGCAGGCCATCATCGATTGGCTGGCCGGATACGGCCTGGCGGGCGGGCGGAAGCCCGAATACACGGGTGTTTGGCTCGGGGACGAGAAAATCGCCGCCATCGGCGTCAAATTCAATAAAGCACGAACCCGGCGCGGCTTTATCACGAGCCACGGCTTCGCGTTAAATATTAAGACCGGTATCGCGCAGGACGGCTTTCAGGGCATTATCCCGTGCGGCATCCAGGAGTACGCGGTGACGTCGTTCGAGGATGCGGCGGGCATTCCGATGACGGTCGAACGCGCGGCGCGGGAGCTCGTCCCCTTTTTCTGCCGGCAGTTCGGGTTCGGCGAGCCGGAGGGGGCGCCACTCTTACTCGAATATCCAGCCGATGCTGAATAAGAGGGTGGACAGCACCATGGATACGATCAGCAGCCAGACGAACATCTTCACAAATCGATTCGTACGCAGGGCCAATACGCTCCTTTCGGGTATAATTGCAGCTTCGTGCATATTCCTATTGTAAACGATAGCGGAGGACGGAGGAAAGCCGATGATTGATCAGCAGCGTCTGGTGGAGCAGTTTATGAGCCTGGTTCGCATCGACAGCGAGACCGGGAACGAACGGCAAATTTGCGATGTGCTCAAGGCGGAATTCAGCGGGCTCGGACTTGCGGTGGAGGAAGACGGCACGGAGGCGCTCACCGGTCACGGCGCCGGTAATTTGATCGTCAAACTTGCGGCGACGGCAGGCTCGGAGTCGGCGGACACGATCTTTTTTACATCCCATATGGACACGGTCAAACCCGGCAAAGGCATTCAGCCGCGGCTGGACGACGACGGCTACATCCGCAGCGACGGCACGACGATTCTCGGAAGCGACGACAAGGCCGGGCTCGCGGCGATGCTGGAGGCGATCCGGGTGCTGAAGGAGCGGAACGTTCCCCACGGCCCCGTGCAGTTCATTCTGACGGTCGGCGAGGAATCGGGGCTGGTCGGGGCGAGAGCGATGGATCGGGCGAAGCTGGAAGCGAAATACGGGTATGCGCTCGACTCCAACGGCAAAATCGGCGAAATCGCCGTCGCGGCGCCGTCGCAGGCGAAAATCAGCATTAAAATTTTCGGCAAATCCGCTCACGCCGGCGTCAATCCCGAGGACGGCATCAGCGCCATCCAGGTTGCTTCCAAAGCGGTGTCCCGCATGACGCTCGGCCGTATCGACCACGAAACGACGGCCAACATCGGCCGGTTCGAGGGCGGCGGGGCGACGAACATCGTCTGCGATTTCGTCAAGCTGGACGCCGAAGCGAGAAGCATCGTGCGGGAAAAGCTCGACCGGCAGGTCGAAGCCATGCGCGCCGCCGCTTTAAGCGCGGCGGAGGAATTCGGGGCGAAGGCGGAGTTCGAAAGCGTGATCGTGTACCCGGGCTACTCGTACGACGACGGGGATCCCGTGGTGGAGCTGGCGAAGTCGGCGATCCATGCCATCGGATGCACGCCGAGCACGTTCCATTCCGGAGGCGGCAGCGACGCCAATATTTTTAACGGACTCGGCGTGCCGACGGTCAATCTGGCAATCGGCTACGAGCATATTCATACGACGAAGGAACAGATCAAGGCGTCCGACCTGGCCAAAACGGCGGAGCTTGTCCTCGAGTTAATCGCCCAAGCGGCGCGCCGCGGCTGAAGCCGGTACGATCGTGTGAGCGAGATACGAAAAGGGGCTGCCGCCTGTTAGATTGCAGGTCCAGCCTCTTTCACTCGAAACTAAATTGATACTTGGCCGATGCTTTCGCAGAACCACCTTCATCTATCTGACGTTTGGTTCGAATGAATATCGCCTCAGCCTCGAACAGGCTAAATCGGTTAAGGGGCATCATTTTGAGGCTTCATTTATTTTTAGAGAAGAACCTATAGATGATCTTAAAAAACCTTCCAATTCGATATTGGAGGGTTATTTGGCGTTCAACTTTGCGATGAATCCCTGCACCAGGGGTCAAATACCGCGGTCAATCAATCGCCTCAAAACCATGAAAAATTAGTGAACTTCATGTGAGGTAAATTGACAATGTCAAATCGAATCATTAATGTAAAAATGAGCGGTCTCAAATTCCTGCGATCGCACTCAAAATGAATACCAAAAAAAGGAGTCAAGATGTTGATGAACAACCAAAGCAAAGCAGGTGTGATGCATCGGAAAAATAATAAAGAAAATACGTTCTTATTTCTAACCGACATTAATTCCATCTTGGTAAGCGGCGATGACACAAACGGGGAATTTTGTGTGGTGCATTGTGCCGTTAAGGAAAATGACGGTCCTCCGCTACATATCCATAGAGACGAGGACGAAGCTTTTTACATGTTGGATGGAGAAATGGAGATGACGATCGGCTCGGAGAAGTTGTCGGTGAAAAGCGGCGATTATGTTTTCGCTCCTCGCGGTATTCCGCATACCTTTAAGGTAAAGTCTCCGAAAGCCCGTTTCCTGGTTACGGCTTACCCGGCGGGATTTGATACTTTTGTGCGGGAATTGGGCGTTCCTTACGTGGAAGGGATGGAAGCGAACATCGAGCCGCCTACGCCCGAAGTGATCGAAAAGCTGATTGAGGTCTCAAAAAAATACTACATTACTTATCCCGGTCTTTAATTTCCCCCCCGGTCCCGAATCGTTCTATTCGACTTCAAAATATATAAACATCGAAAGAAGGCAATCGTATATGACATCATCTTTCTCCCATTCATCCCTTCAAGATTTCAACGACGCGTTTGTGCCAGACACGTATAAGGTTTCGGTTGACGGAGTGGAACAATGCTTTCATATCGCCGGCAGCGGGCCGGTTTGTCTGGTCCATCCTGGCGGCCCCGGTTTTCATTGGAATTATATGCGTATGTCGCTGCTTGAACAATCCATGACGGTTGTCTATATCGAGCCCGTAGGCACGGGGAATTCGGGCATGCTGCCGGACGGAGATTACGCTATGACGAGGTACGCCTATTACGCGCATAAAGTTGCAGAGCACATCGGAGCTCGAAAGCCCTACTTCATGGGACATTCGCATGGAGGCTTCGTCGGACTTCAATATGCGCTCGATTACCCGGATGAGCTCGGAGGGCTGATCGTCTACAGCGGCGCTCCATGTATGGGACCGGATCTTGGGATGGAGCAGGTTCGGCAAATCGAGCTTTATGCCCAGCGCTGGCCCGATCGCCAGGAAGCTCAGGATGCGAAGCAGGCGTGGATGGACTTAATAACTGGCGCAGCGCAGGACCGGGAATCGACCTTACTCGTTTTGCGCCGGTTGTTACCCGCCTTCTTCGGTAATTATTGGAGCCTTCCGGAAGAAGTGGAGGAGTGGAAAGCCGGTCTGGATTTTACCGTCGATCCGAATCGGAAGCCGCATATGTGGGATATCAGGGACGTTTTGACTGCGATCCAGACTCCGGCGCTCATTCTGGCCGGCGAGCATGATTTCAACTGCGGCCCGCGCTGGGCGGCGGAAATGGAGGAGAACATTCCGGGCTCGCAGCTTTATATCTTTGAAAAAGGCGGACATATGAGCCATGTCGAAAGCCCGCAGCTATTTACGAAAGTGGTGACTGATTTCGCGGCGCGGGTTAACAGCAGCAAATAACGGCTCCTTATTCGTATCCGAGGCGAGAAAAGGACGCTGCTATAGCGGGCATTCGCCGTCCCTGAAAGCCATGAAGATGGTTTGGTTTATAGGGACGGTTTTTTAACGTTCGCGAGGGCTGAGCTGCCCGAGGTAATCGCCGAGCGTGCCCGAGGACTTGAAGCTCTTGCGGCAGTTTTGCTTCGCAATCGTTTTCAGCCGGTGGCGGATTTCCCAGGCTTTGCCGACAAGCGTCATCTGGTTGGCTGCGATATATTGCTTCATTTTCCACGCATCTCCTTTTCATGCATCCATTCAAAAACCGGACGGCCGGCGTTCCGGTTTGCTATAATGATTCGTATGCGGCGGGCGGACAAGTTATGACGAGGTCCCCCTTCCATGAGAATCCGGACACGAAGGAGAGGAACGGACATGCTCGAAAAAACCGGCGACTATCAGGAAAAGACGATCGGCACGCAGCCGATTTATGAGGGGAAAATCATTTCGCTGCAGGTTGATACGGTGCGGCTGCCGGGCGGGAGAACCGCGACCCGGGAAATCGTGCGCCATCCCGGCGCGGCAGCCGTCCTGGCGCTGATCGAGGACAAAATGCTGGTGGTGGAGCAGTACCGCAAGCCGATGGAGAAATTCCAGATCGAGATTCCTGCTGGCAAGCTGGATCCCGGAGAGGATCCGATGGAAGCGGCGGCCCGCGAGCTGGAGGAGGAGACCGGCTATCGTGCGGGCCGTCTGCGTCCGATAAGCGCTTTTTATACGTCGCCCGGGTTTGCCGACGAGAAGCTGTATCTGTATGCCGCGGAGGAGCTGGTCAAGGGGGAAAGCAGGCCGGACGAGGACGAATTTTTGGCGGTGGAGGCGATCACCTTCGAGCAGGCGCAGCAGTATATCCGCGAGGAACGGATCAGTGACGCGAAAACGATGCTCGCGGTTTATGCCTGGCACCTTTACCGCCTGACGGGACAATTTTAGTCATGGAGGACTGGAAGTCGCTGCGCCGCATTTTCGCCGACCTGCACCTCCATATCGGCCGGACGGAAAAGGGCGAGCCGGTTAAAATTAGCGCCAGCCGCGATTTGACGTTTCGCGAAATCGCCCGCGAAGCGGCGGAGCGCAAGGGCATCGGTCTGCTCGGCGTGATCGACTGCCATTCGCCGGCCGTGCAGGAGGATATCGCGGACCTCCTGGAAACCGGCGAAATGACGGAAGTACCGGGCGGCGGCATCCGTTACCGGAATACGACGCTGCTGCTCGGGGCGGAAATCGAAACGCGCGACGAAGGGTTCGGTCCGGCGCATCATCTCATTTATTTGCCGACGTTTGACGCCATGCGCGCGTTCACGGATTGGATGAGCCGGCATATGCGGAATGTGCGGCTCAGCTCGCAGCGCATTTACGTCTCCTCGCGCCGGCTGCAGGAGGAAGCGAAGGAACGCGGTGGCCTATTCATCCCCGCGCATATTTTCACCCCGCATAAAAGCTTGTTCGGCAGCTGCTCGGACCGGCTGGGCGATACGCTCGATCCGGCGCTGATCGACGCCGTGGAGCTGGGCCTCAGCTCCGACAGCCTGATGGCGGGACTCGTTCCGGACCTCGACGAGCTGCCGTTCGTCACGAATTCCGACGCGCATTCGCTGGCCAAAATCGGGCGGGAATACAACGAGCTGCTGCTTGGCGAACCGTCCTTCGCGGAGCTGAAGCTGGCGCTGACCGGCAGGGAAGGACGGCGAATAGCCGCCAACTATGGACTCAATCCCGCGCTGGGCAAGTACCACCGGACATACTGTCTCGGCTGCGGATCGCTGGCCGGGGAGGAAGCGGCGATGGAACGGTGCCCGATGTGCGGCAGTCCGAAGATCGTCCGCGGGGTCATGGACCGAATTGATGAGCTCGGCCGTGCGGCCGGCCGCTCTGAGCCGGCGGTTGCGCCTGACCGGCCTCCGTACCGCTATCAGGTGCCGCTTGAATTTATTCCGGGCGTCGGCAAACGGACGCTGGAGAAGCTGCTTGCCCGTTTCGGCACGGAAATGGCCGTGCTGCACGATGCGCCGGAGGATGAAATCGCCGCTGCTGCCGGAGCTGCGGCGGCGAGAACGATTGCGGAGGCAAGAAGCGGCAGGGTCCGGCTGGCTGCGGGCGGGGGCGGCACTTACGGCAGGATAAGCCGGTAAAGCGGAGGAACGCCGCCCGGCATAAGCGGCAGCGGGCATAGCGTTCGGCGCATGGACATACACTTTACCAAGGATGGGAGGCGTGTGATCATGCGTTCGCAGGCAGGGCTGCCGCTGCTTAGAAAGGAATTGACGCTGCTAATATTCGTAACGGTTATTTTTGTCGTCGGACTTGTGTTCGGAGCGCTCCTGGTCAACGCGCTGACGATGGATCAGCAGCGGGAGCTCGCGGAAAACGTGCAGCTGCTTGCGAAACGGGCGCTGGCGGATGCGCCTGGTGCGGGCGGCGGCGATTTTGCCGGACGGGCCGCTTTTTATGCGAAATGGCTGCTTCTCATTTGGGTGCTTGGCGTAACGGTCGTCGGCATGCCGCTGGTGCTGGCGCTCGATTTTTTCAAAGGCGTGCTCGTCGGCTTTGCCGTCGCGACGCTCGTGAACGAGCATGCGTGGAGAGGACTTCTGTTTTCGCTTGCTTCCGTCGCTCCGCAGAATCTGATTGTTGTCCCGGCGCTTCTGATTGCGAGCGTCTCGGCCTTATCCTTCTCGCTGTACGTCATCCGCAGCCGGCTGTTGAACCGGTACGGAACATTAAGCGGTCCGCTTGCGGCTCATACGTCGACCGCCCTGCTCATGCTGCTCATCGCCACGGGGGCTGCGCTTGTCGAAACATACGCTTCACCGGTGCTTCTGAAGTGGGCTGCGCCGCTGATTTACGGGGCTTGAAAGCGGATTGTAATCATTCTAAAAAAGTTTGACTTTCCTCGCAATGTGCCCCTATAATGAAAGCAAACGTTTCCGGCATAAGGCGCAGGGTGCAGGTGCGAGGGGGGAAACCATGGAGTCCCGGATCGAGAAAATCAAGCAGCAGCTTCAGTCTCAAGGGTACAAGCTGACCCCGCAGCGCGAAGCGACGGTGCGCGTGCTTCTGGAGAACGAGGAAGACCATTTGAGCGCGGAGGACGTGTTCATGCTCGTCAAGGACAAGGCGCCGGAGATCGGTCTTGCGACGGTCTACCGCACGCTCGAGCTGCTCAGCGAACTGCATGTCGTGGAGAAAATGAACTTCGGCGACGGGGTTGCCAGGTACGATTTGCGCGCGGATAACAGCAAGCATCATCATCATCATCTAATTTGCGTCCAATGCGGCTCGATGGAGGAGATCAAGGAAGATTGGCTCGGACCGCTTGAGGAAAGACTTGAGCGGGAATACGGCTTTATGGTCATCGACCATCGTCTGGATTTTCAAGGCATTTGCAGGCGATGCCGGGAAAAGAACGAACAGTAACTCCCCGATAGGCGCCCTTCATTCGAGGCACGAATGAGCTGGGCGCATACGCGAGGGAGTTTTTTATTTGGACCGGCGTCTGCGGGCCGCGCCCGAGCCGGAGCGGGAGACTTTGGCGGCACGGGCAAGCCGGATCAGGCCGGCCCCCTGCGACCGCGAGGAGAAGCCGGACAGCTTCAGCGCGGTATTGCGAAGCTTTCGCGAAATCTGGTACGGCCGCAGCTTCGGATTGATCGCGAGCAGCAGCGCCGCTCCGCCGGCGACATGCGGGGACGCCATGCTCGTGCCCGACAGCGTCTTGTAGCCGCCGCCCGGCCAGGTCGATTTGATTGCCGTGCCGGGTGCGGCAACGTCAATGCCTTTGCCCCGGCTGCTGAAAGAAGCAATCTGGTTCTGAATGGTCGACGCGGCAACGGCGATCGTCTCCGGAAAGCTTGCCGGCTCGTCGATCCCTCCGCTGAAGATGCCGCCGTTTCCCGCGGATGCGATGACCACGATTCCTTTTCGGCGGGCGCGCTGGATCGACTGGCGCAGAGCGGAGCTTGTGGCGCCGGAGAGGCCGAAGCTCATATTGATCACCTTCATCCCGTTGCGAATGCACCAGTCGATGCCGTCAATGATGCTCGAAATGTACCCCTCGCCCGCCGCATCGAGCGCTTTAACCGCAAACAGCTTTACCTTGGGCGCGACGCCGGGGATCATGCCGTTCGTACCGAGGGCGGCGGCGATGCCGGCGACATGCGTCCCGTGACCGTTATCGTCCGTATAGGATCTTCCGCCGATCGTATTGACGCCTCCGGCAATGTGCAGGTCGGGATGCGGCGCAATGCCGGTATCGATGATGGCGACCGGAACGCCATCGCCCTTCGTCCTCTTCCATACCTTCGGCGCCTGCACGCGGCTGACGTTCCATGTCGTCCCTTCGGCGCTTTCATGTGCCCGGCCGCGCAGCGGGAGCGGCCCGATTCGCCCTCGCCGCAAAAAAGGGCGCGTACGCTTTCCCCGTTTGATGGCGGCATCCGATGCTTCGGCTTTACCAAACGGTGCAGGCCGGGCATGGGCGCGGATTTTAAAATCCGGCTCGACGAACCGGATGTCGGGATGATGGAGCAGCTGATTGAACCGGCTCGCCTCGGACCGGCTCAAATTGCAGCAAAGGATAAAGCCTCCGCGAATCAATTTGACCGGCCCGAGCCCCCGTTTGGACAGCTCGCGGGCGCAGCGCTTAAAGGAAGATCGGCTCTTGAAGCCGATCATTTTCCGAGTTGCCCCGGAACCGGACGGGCGTGCGCAGCTGACCAGCAATCGTTCGACGTTTTGCACATTCGGCCCTCCTCAAAGTTTTGTGAAGCAAAACTTGCATCGAAAGCAACGGCTGCGTATTGTGAAGAAAATCCCGCTTCGAAAA
Organism: Paenibacillus humicola; assembly: GCF_028826105.1. NCBI lineage: Bacteria > Bacillati > Bacillota > Bacilli > Caryophanales > Paenibacillaceae > Paenibacillus > Paenibacillus humicola. The sequence goes on along the minus strand of NZ_JAQGPL010000001.1, from coordinate 3,547,034 downwards.
CAATTAATCGTACAAGCTCACAACCCTCAGGGCAGACTTTTCATTCAGTGTATGGGGGCTGACATCCAGCCGCATGGGCGGCCGTCGCCCCGGCACATAATTTATGCCAGCGGGGGAGAACGTATCGGTAAGAAGGGTAGGCGGGGCGGGACTGTCAAGCCGTCCCGCGGCTGCATATGTAGGAATGAAGGAGGTTATGCGGATGATCATCGGGGTTCCGAAAGAAGTCAAACCGAGCGAATACCGGGTCGCGCTCACCCCGGCCGGAGCCGGCATGCTGATCGCGGCCGGGCACGATGTGGTCGTGGAAACAGGGGCCGGCGAGGGAAGCGGTTTTACGGACGACGCTTATACCGCCGAAGGCGCCGGAATTGCCGCAGCGGCGGCGGAAGTGTGGGCGAAGGCCGACATGATCATGAAAGTAAAGGAGCCGCTGCCGGAGGAATTCGGCTATTTCCGGGAGAAGCTGCTGCTGTTTACGTATTTGCATCTGGCGGCCGCACCTCAGCTGGCAGGCGCACTTGCAGACAGCGGAGTATCCGGCGTTGCGTATGAAACGATCCAGCTGCTAGGAGGAAGTCTGCCGCTGCTGACCCCGATGAGCGAGGTGGCCGGCCGGATGGCCGTCCAGGTCGGAGCGCAGTTTCTGGAAGCCTTCTATGGCGGCCGCGGCATTTTGCTCGGCGGCGTGCCGGGCGTCCCGCCGGCTGAGGTGATCATACTGGGCGGCGGCATCGTCGGGACGAATGCCGCAAAAATTGCGCTCGGCATGGGGGCGGACGTCGTCATTTTGGAGAAAAGCGCGGACCGGATGCGCTATATCGACGATATATTCGGGGGCCGCGTGCGGACGCTGATGTCGAACCCGTACAATATCGCCAGCGCCGTCCGGAAAGCCGATCTGCTGATCGGCGCGGTTCTGATTCCGGGGGCGAGGGCGCCGCACCTCGTCACGGAGGAAATGGTGAAAACAATGAAAAAAGGGGCCGTCATCGTGGACGTGGCCGTCGACCAGGGCGGTACGATCGAGACGATCGACCGCGTGACGACACATAAGGACCCGGTATACGAGAAGCATGGCGTCATTCATTATGCTGTCGCCAACATGCCGGGCGCCGTGCCCCGAACGTCGACGCTGGCGCTGACGAACGTCACGCTGCCGTATGCGTTCGAGCTGGCGACCGACGGGCTCGAAAAGGCGGTTCGCCGCAATGAATCGCTGCGCAAGGGCGTCAATACGTACAAAGGCCGGATCACGCATCCCCAGGTCGCCCAGGCGGTCGGCCGGCCCTATATTCCGCTCGACCAGCTGCTCGACAGCACCCCCTTCGACCAGTTGAACTGAAGGCTGCGGCCGACCGGCCAATCATGAATCGGCGTCTCCTTTCATATGGTGGTTACAGCGGGACAACTACCCGCATTTTCGTTCATCCCAGGAAGGAGGCCTCCGGCTATGGTCGTTTCGGTGCGCAAAATGGTCAGGCGGCTCATATTCATCGTCCTGCTGGTCCTTCTCACCTTCGTCACGTACGGCAGCTGCCGGTATATCGCGGCATGGATCGCTCCGGATGATCCGTACCGCGTCCCGCAGGGGCAGGCCCTCAAAGTGTTTCAGCCGGGGCTGGGCGGCACCGGAAGCGAATCGATTGTGGACCGGCTGCGGCTGTTTTACTGGTACGGCGAGTGACCTTTCCCGTCTGCCGCCTGTTTTCGACAGGAACGGGCAGGAAAACCCGGCATCCGTGTGGAATATAGGAGGACGAAACCGGGGAAAGGAACGACCCAGCGATGAGAGCCCATTTAGAAGCCTTTATGCGTTACCTTCAGGATGAAAAGCGGCTTTCGCACAGCACGCTCGGTTCGTATGAGCGCGATCTGGAAGGCTTTCTTGCGTTTGCCGCGGAACAGGGCCTTCAAGGACCGGGCGACATTCAGAAGCATCACGTCTCGCGTTATATGCTCGGGCTGAAGCAGCAGGGCCGCGCCAACGCGACGGTTATCCGCCATGCGGTTTCAATCCGGTCGTTTTTTCATTATTTGCTCCGCGAGCGGATTGTCGGCCATGATCCGACGCTGGAGCTGGATACGCCGAAACCCGTAAGGAAGCTGCCGACCATTTTGTCGGTCGGCGATGTCGAGCGGCTTCTTTCCGCGCCGGAAGCTACGGCCGGCGGCATTCGCGACAAGGCGATGCTCGAGCTGCTCTATGCGACGGGCATCCGTGTTTCCGAGCTGGTGGCGCTCGATTTGCCCGACGTGAACATTTCGCTCGGATTTATCCGCTGCGGCGGAGCCGCGGGGCGCGAGCGCGTCGTCCCGATGGGGGCGGTCGCCTGCGAGGCGCTGACGGCTTACGCCGATTCCGTGCGGGGAAGGCTGCTGCGCGGCGGCGATGCGGAGAACGCGCTTTTTCTGAATCAGCTCGGAACCCGGATGACGCGGCAGGGCTTCTGGAAAATCGTAAAAAAATACGCGGCGGAAGCGGGCATTACCCTTGACATTACGCCGCACACGCTCCGACATTCCTTTGCCGCCCATTTGCTCGAGAACGGCGCCGATCTCCGCTCCGTGCAGGAGATGCTCGGCCATGCCGATATTTCAACGACGCAGGTGTATGCGCAGGTGGCCAAGACGCGCATTAAAGACGTTTACAACGGCGCTCATCCGAGAGCGAAAGTAAAATAACGAGACCGTCCGGGAGGGAGCGCTTTATGAAATTCCAGCGCATCGCGCTGATCGTCCTCGACAGCGTCGGCATCGGCGAGCTGCCCGACGCGGCGTCGTTCGGCGATGCCGGATCGCATACGATCGGCCACATCTTGAACCGTGTTCCGTCGCTGTCGCTGCCGCATCTGCGCGGCTGGGGACTCGACCGGATCGAACGGCTCGGAGGCTGGCAGCCCGAAAGCGGCCCGTCCGCTTATTATGGCAAAATGGCGGAAGTGTCCGTCGGGAAGGACACGATGACCGGACACTGGGAGCTGGCCGGGCTGAAGGTGACGGTTCCGTTCCGCACCTTTCCGGACGGATTTCCGCGCGAGCTGCTGGACGCGTTCGAAAGCCGTACGGGCCGCGGCGTGCTCGGCAACAAACCGGCCAGCGGCACGGAAATTATCGCCGAGCTCGGCGAGGAGCAGCAGCGGACGGGAAAATGGATCGTCTATACTTCGGCCGACAGCGTATTTCAAATTGCGGCCCACGAAGAAGCCATTCCGCTCGAGGAGCTGTACGAAGCCTGCAAAATCGCCCGCGAGCTGACGCTTGACGACCGTTACGCGGTCGGACGCGTGATCGCCAGGCCGTATACCGGCAAGCCGGGCAACTTCGTCCGCACGCCGAACCGTCACGATTACGCGGTCAAGCCGCCGCAGCCGACGGTGCTGAGTTCCTTGAAGGAGAACGGCTTCGACGTCATTGCGGTCGGCAAAATCAACGATATTTTCAGCGGCGAAGGGATTACGGAAGCGCTGCCGACCAAAAGCAACGCCGACGGCATCGCCAAAACGAGCGAAGCGCTTGGCCGCTCTTTCAAGGGGCTGCTGTTTACGAATCTGGTCGACTTCGATTCGCTATACGGCCACCGCCGGGACCCGCAAGGCTATGCCGGTGCGCTCGAGGAATTCGACCGCGCCGTTCCGGAGCTGGCCGGACGCCTCACGGAACGCGATCTGCTGATCGTGACCGCCGACCACGGCAACGACCCGACGCACCCGGGCACCGACCATACGCGGGAATACGTGCCGCTGCTCGTGTACGGGCCTGCACTTAAGCGTTCTGGAAATCTTGGCGTCCGTTCGACCTTCGCCGACGTCGCGGCCACGATTGCCGACAATTTCGGCGTGAAGGCTCCGGACCACGGCACGTCGTTTTTGGGCGAGCTGCAGTAGCTTCAGGCAATTTTTCAAAGAAGATAGCATGGGGAGGTTTACCGGATGAATGAACTCAAAGCGCCGCATATTCGCGAAGCGGCGGACTATATTTTGCAGCGCTCCTCGCTGCGGCCCGAAATCGGGCTGATTATGGGATCGGGGCTCGGCATTCTCGGCGACCATATGGAGAACGCGGTAACCATCCCGTATCGGGAGATTCCCCATTTTCCGATTTCGACCGTGGAAGGCCATGCCGGCGAGCTGATGATCGGTACCCTGTCGGGACGCCCGTCCGTCCTCATGCGCGGCCGCTTTCATATGTATGAAGGCTATGGGCCCGAGCTGACCAGCTTTCCGGTGCGCGTCATGAAAGCGCTCGGCGTCCGCACGCTCGTCGTCACGAACGCTGCGGGCGGCATCAATACGGGCTACGAGCCCGGCGATCTGATGCTGATCAGCGATCATATCAATTTGACGGGGCGCAATCCGCTTGTCGGACCGAATGACGGCGAGCTCGGCGCCCGGTTCCCGGACATGTCCGAAGCGTACAGCCGCCGGCTGCGCGAGCTGGCCCGCGAAACGGCGCGGAAGATGGGCTTCGAGCTCCGCGAGGGCGTCTATATCGGCGTGCTCGGCCCGTCTTACGAAACGCCGGCGGAAATCCGCATGATGCGCACGCTTGGCGCGGACGCCGTCGGGATGTCGACGGTAGCGGAAGTAATCGCGGCGCGGCACTCCGGCATCGAGGTGCTGGGCATCTCCTGTATCAGCAACATGGCGTCGGGTATTTTGGACCAGCCTTTATCCCATCAGGAGGTCATCGAAACGACGGAACGTGTCAAATCCCGCTTCTTGGGACTGGTGACCGCTCTGGCAACGCTGCTTTAGGCTCGTTTTTTGTAACATAATTGTAACAAAGGTCTCGACCGATTGTGACAATCTTTGTCCGGCGATTCGTCATATAATGTCTGTGGAATCGAACAGAAATTTTGAAGTGGGGATAGGAAATGGACAACCTTACATCTTGCCGGCTGGAGAGCCTGCGCGGTCAGCTCGTGTCGACGGCGATGCGGGAAAATACGTTTCTGCACCGGGATGTGCTGCAGCTGAGCCAGTCGCTCGACCAGCTCATCGTGAAAGTGCAGACGGAAAAGCGCGAATCGCTTGCGGGGCGAAAATAACACCGCACCTTACTAGCGAATACAGACGGAGGCATTCACATGCGGACGGTCGATCTCATACAGAAGAAAAGAAACGGCGGACAGCTGACGGACGATGAGCTGTCCTTTCTTGTAGACGGTTACTGCCGGGGCGGCATCCCGGACTATCAAATGTCGGCATGGGCGATGGCCGTTTATTTTACCGGCATGACGGCGGAGGAGACCGCTTCCTTGACACTCGCCATGGCGCGTTCGGGGGATCAGGTCGATTTATCGCCGATTCAAGGCGTCAAAGTCGACAAGCATTCGACCGGAGGCGTCGGCGACAAAACGACGTTAATTGTCGCACCGCTTGTCGCAGCGTGCGGCGTTCCCGTCGCAAAAATGTCGGGCCGCGGGCTCGGACATACGGGCGGTACGATCGACAAGCTCGAATCGATCCCGGACTTCCAAACGGAGCTGGAGCCGGATCGTTTTTTCCGCCAGGTGAACGAGATCGGGCTTGCCGTCATCGGGCAGAGCGGCAATGTGACGCCTGCCGACAAGAAGCTCTATGCGCTCCGCGACGTAACGGCTACTGTGGAATCGATTCCACTCATCGCCAGCTCGGTCATGAGCAAGAAAATCGCCGCCGGCGCGGATGCGATCGTGCTTGACGTGAAGACGGGCAGTGGTGCGTTCATGAAGACGCTGGACGATTCCGAGCGGCTGGCCAAGGCGATGGTCGAGATCGGTACGCAGGTCGGCCGGCGGACGGCTGCGCTCATCAGCGACATGGATCAGCCGCTTGGCTTTGCGATCGGTAATGCGGTGGAGGTTGCGGAGGCGATTGAAACACTGAAAGGCCGAGGGCCCGCCGATTTGACGGAGCTGTGCGTTAAGCTCGCCGCGTATATGGTGCTGCTGGGCGGCAAAGCGGAGCGGCTGGAGGATGCCGAAGCATCGGTCCGAGAGCGGCTGGCTTCCGGGGAAGCGTTGGAGAAGTTTCGCCGTTTCGTCGCCGCTCAGGGCGGCGATCCGGCGGTGGCGGACCGGCCGGAGGAACTGCTGCCGCAGGCGCCGGCCGTCGTTCCGGTTAGGGCCGAGCGCAGCGGGTATATCCGCCGGATCGACGCCGAGCGCTTGGGGCTGGCTGCGATGCAGCTCGGCGCCGGACGCGAGACGAAAGATGCGGCGATCGATTATGCGGTTGGCTTAACGCTGAAAGTCAAACTTGGCGGCAGGGTGGAATCCGGCGACGAAATCGCGCTGCTTCACGCGCGCCGGGAAGACGCAGAGACGCGCAGCATCGCGGCGATGGTGCTCGAAGCCTGCGAGTTGGGCGGCGAACCGCCGGAGCCGGGGCCGCTGCTGCTGTCAGTCGTGACGGCGGAAGGAACGCAGCGTTTCGTTTGAAGTCCAGTTCAGCTGTTCGGCCGTCGGTCGGCAAAGCTCCGGAGCATCCGGGCTTTGCCGATTGCTGCTTCGTCGATAGGACCTTCCTGTTTGTTCTTGGGAAAGAAATTCGTCCTTGCCGCCTGACCAAAACGCCGGAAGCCATTTCTTCCTAGCGTTCGCTGCTTCCAGGCGTTATTCGGACACGCGTATTTCCGGATTGGCCGCTATAATCGCCTCGGCGCAAGCCCACAGCTTCGGGAGGTAACGGAGGACGGCATCGGCGCGCCGGTGAAGCTCGCGGTCGGTTGCGACGCCGAGGTCGTCCAGCAGCTCCTCGAAGGCCGGAAGAAGCGCCCGGTCCTGTGCGGGGTCGTCCGCGGCCAATATTTTGTGGCAGCGCGCGAACGTCGCGGCGATCCAAAACACCGCTTCACGGTAGTCGCCGGCCGCGATCCGCATGCGGATGCCGTCGATGGCGACCGGTCTCGCCGCGGCGGTAATGTCGGAGCTGAAGAAAAACGGCGTCTTCGCCGCACCGGCCGCGGCATCGAAGGTCTGCTCCAACCGGCTCAAATGCTGGGCTACGCGTCCCTCGGAGAGCTGCGCGCAGCCCAGCAGCTCCAGCAGCTCCGGATACATGCCGGACTGCCCGTACCGTTCAAGCGTCTTGCGCGCGGCAAGGTAGCGGAGCCGGACGGTCGGATTGCGCGTCGCGGCGGCGAGCAGGACATGCGTCGTCACGCCTGTCGGAAACAGCCACGCCATCGCCCGGTCGGGCAGTGGCGCATTGACGTCGAGCCCGCGCAGCCCTTGCTCGATGCGGCTGCGCGCATGCCCGCATCGGCGCCGCACCCATTTGCTGTCGGCAAAATGGCGCGACACGGCGGTTTGCAGCTCCTTGAGCCGGCCGGACGGATCGGCGATGAGCGTATCCCTGCGAAAGCCCCCGGCCAAATGATAGTCGGCCAGCACCTTTTCCGGCGAGGCCAGATCGTTTGCGGATAAGTAGGTCGCCTCAAGTAAAACGCCCTCGTAGCGGAATTTTCCCGGCTTCATCGGCGCCTCGTCCCGGTCGAGGACGACGATTACATCGACATCGGAATCGGACGGCAGCTCCGCATTGCCGTCCATGTCGACAGTCGAGCCGCTGAAGTAGGCCCCGACAAATCCCTCGGTCCTGCAAGCATTCTCCGCCACCCACGATTTCGCCGCATCTCGCGCCGCTTCCACTTTCATGTTAGGCCGCCTCCCCTTGAACGTTCATGTTAACGCTTTCCATTATAGAGCGCCAGCCGGAAAAGACCAGTCTGTTTTTATCCGGCTCAGATGGTGTATAATGGGAGGAGAAGAGAAACGTTACCCGACCCGTGAAAAAAAGGGCCCCTGAACTCGCCGAAGTACGGCGGCTGCAGGAGGCCCTGTTTGGCTTTAATTACCCGAATAATCCGTCCGGTTAACGGTTATCGACCTTTTCGGGATACAGATCGTGCTGCAGCAGCCGCTGCTCGGCCATGCGCCCGTATTTCGTGTCCGGCTTGCCGTAATTGCAGTACGGATCGATCGAAATGCCCCCGCGCGGCGTAAATTTGCCCCAAACCTCGATATAGCGGGGTGCCAAGAGTCCAATCAGGTCGTTCATGATGATATTGACGCAGTCCTCGTGAAAATCCCCATGATTGCGAAAGCTGAACAAATACAGCTTCAGCGACTTGCTCTCCACCATTTTGACATCCGGAATGTAGCTAATGTACATCGTTCCAAAATCGGGCTGCCCGGTCATCGGGCACAGGCTTGTAAATTCCGGGCAATTGAATTTGACGAAATAATCGCGGTACGGATGCTTGTTGTCGAACGTCTCGAGCACGCCGGGATCGTAGGTGAACGTATACGCCGTCCCCTGGCTGCCGAGCAGCGTAAGCCGGTCCAAATCTTCTTTTTTTCTGCCTGTCGTCATGTGTCTGTCTCCTTACGTTTCGTAGTTTTTTTGAGAGGGAGATTGCGAACCTCTACCGAGCGGACGGATGAATCGGTAGTGTGCGTCTCCCGCCGCGCCGCCAGGATTTTAAGTCCAAGGGAAACAGATTCATTATATCAGGTCCGGAGGCTTGCCGCAGCCTCCCGCTCATCCGGCGAATTATGCATCGGCTGGAATAATTTAGCCATTAACGGTCCACACTGATGAGGAGAATTTAGCCGAACCGGCGGATGCGCGAGCGCCGCTCAGGCATCATTTTGGAGGGAGAACGACAACAATGAACCGCAACTGCAAACAGCTGCTCCTGATCAGCTGCATATCCGCGATGATATTCGGCGGGCCAGCCGCCGCTTACGCCAAGGAACCGGCACCGGCGCCGTCTCCCGGGCAGAACGACCTGGCGCAGTCCGCGCGCTCGGCCATTCTGATGGATGCGGACAGCGGGACGATCATTTACGAGAAAAACAGCCATGAGAAGCTTCCGCCGGCCAGCATTACGAAGGTGATGACGATGCTGCTCGTAATGGAGGCGCTCGACGAAGGCCGGCTCAAGCTGTCCGACAAGGTGCTGACAAGCGAATATGCGGCATCGATGGGCGGGTCGCAAATCTTTCTCGAACCGGGCGAAGAGATGACGGTCGACGAGATGCTGAAGGGCATCGCGCTGGCATCGGGGAACGATGCTTCGGTCGCCATGGCGGAGAAAATCGCCGGCACCGAGTCGTCGTTTGTCGACATGATGAACAAGCGCGCCGCCGAGCTCGGGCTGAAAAATACCCATTTCGCGAATGCGAACGGGCTTCCGGCTGAAAATCATTACTCGTCCGCTTACGACATCGCGGTCATGTCCCGCGAGCTGCTCAAGCATCCGGAGATTACGAAGTATACCGGGATGTACCAGGATTACCTGCGCAAATCGAGCGAGAAGCCGTTCTGGCTCGTCAACACGAACAAGCTCGTCCGCTTCTACAGCGGCGCCGACGGCCTGAAAACGGGCTTTACGAGCGAGGCGAAATTTTGCCTGACGGCAACCGCGCTGCGCGACGGCCTTCGCGTCATTGCCGTCGTTATGGGCGAGCCGAACACCAAAACGCGCAACGCCGAGGTTTCGCGGATGCTCGACTATTCGTTCGCGCAGTATATGAACCATACCATTTTCAAAAAAGGCGATGTAATGGGTACCGTCAAAGTCGAGAAAGGCGTCGTGCCGGAGCTCAAGCTGACGGCGAAGCACCCGTACAGCGTGCTGCTGAAAAAAGGCACGCCGGTCAAGGATATCCGCTATGAGCTGCAGCTGAATTCGCTCAAAGCGCCGGTGACGGTCAATATGCCGATCGGCAAAATGATCGTCTATCAAGGGGACAAGCCGCTGACCGAATTCGCCGTGGACGCTCCGCAGTCGGTGGCTCGGGCCGGCTGGTGGAAGCTGTTCAAACGGACCTGCGGAAGCCTGTTCTCGTAAAGCCGGCTTACATTTCGCTTCGTTGCGGACGGGCTGCGCCGGGCGGTCTTTCATGAACGGACCGTATGCCGGCAAAGCCCCGCTTGCCCGCCGAATAAACAGAACGGCGCGCTTTAGCGCTTTTTGTCAGCTCATAGCGCTCTGCTTCTAGTTTTGTCGCCCGGCAGGAAACGAAGGCCGTTCCGTAGAAATGCTTGTTCAACACCAAGCTGATCCTCTTAAGTGCACGCAAAGGAGTGAACGAGGTCATGAGTTTGCAGGTTGAACTATCGCATCACCGGAACGTGCTGATCGTCAGGCTGCGCGGCGAGCTGGACCATCATACGGCGGATTCCGTCCGCTTCAAGATGGAGGAAGCGATTTTGCGGGGCAACAGCGATCATGTCATTCTGAGCTTGAAGGACCTCCAGTTTATGGACAGCTCCGGTCTCGGCGTCATACTCGGCCGGTACAAGCAGCTGAAGGCGAAGGGCGGCAAAATGGTTGTATGCGACGTCAATCCGGCCGTATACCGGCTGTTCGAGCTTTCGGGGCTGTTCAAAATATTGCCGATTCACGAAAACGAGCGGTTAGCGCTCACAAGTCTGGAGGTCGTTTCATGAGCGGAACGAATGAGATGACGCTGACCTTTTCCGCCCGTTCGGAAAACGAGGCGTTCGCGCGCGTCGCTGTGGCTGCTTTCGTCTCGCAGCTCGATCCGACGATGGAGGAGCTGAACGATTTGAAGACGGCCGTCTCCGAGGCGGTCACCAATGCGATCATCCACGGCTACGACGGTAACGAAACCGGCAAAGTGACGGTCGAGGCGTCGATCAGCGGCGGCGTGGTGCGGATTGTCGTCAAGGATAACGGCGACGGGATCGAAGATCTGGAGCTGGCGCGCCAGCCGCTTTACACGTCCAAGCCGGAGCTGGAGCGCTCGGGGATGGGCTTTACGATCATGGAAAATTTCATGGACGGCTTCGAAGTGTACAGCGAGCCCGGCAAGGGTACATCCATTGCGATGACGAAGCGAATCGAATCGAAAAAGGCGCTGTTCAATTAGGCGCATAGGGGTTGACCGCATGGAAGTCGATTTGAAACAAACGGCGCAACCGTTTTTGGACGATTCCGAGGTGAAGCGGCTCATCGCGCTCAGCCAATCCGGCGATACGGTGGCGCGCGACACGTTAGTGCAGTGCAATATCCGGCTTGTCTGGTCCGTCGTGCAGCGGTTTATGGGCCGCGGGTACGAACCGGAGGATTTGTTTCAAATCGGATGCATCGGGCTGCTGAAATCGGTCGATAAGTTCGACCTGTCGTACGACGTCAAATTTTCGACGTACGCGGTGCCGATGATTATCGGAGAAATCCAGCGGTTTCTGAGGGACGACGGTACGCTCAAGGTCAGCCGCTCGCTGAAGGAGACGGCCAACAAGGTGCGCAAAACCAAGGACGAGCTGTCCAAGGTGCTCGGGCGGCTGCCGACGATCAAAGAGGTAGCCGACAAGCTCGGCATCACCCCGGAGGACGTCGTATTCGCCCAGGAGGCGAACAAGCCGCCGACGTCGATTCACGAGACGGTATTCGAAAACGACGGCGACCCGATCACGCTGATGGACCAGATCGCCGACGATTCCCAGGAGCGCTGGTTCGACAAGCTGGCGCTGAACGAAGCGATCGGCGGATTGTCGGAACGCGAGCGTCTCATCGTCTACCTGCGCTATTACCGCGACCAGACGCAGTCGGAGGTTGCCGCTCGGCTCGGCATTTCACAGGTGCAGGTATCGCGCCTCGAGAAAAAAATACTGCAATCGATTCGGGACCAGATCGCCCAGTAGGACGTCTCCCCCAAAACGGCCTGTCAAGGATAAACCTTGCAGGCCGTTTTGCTGTTTTCGGAAGGAAACAGCCGCAACCGGGGAGTGTGCGACTCTCGAGTGAAGCGGAGCGTTTTTCGCATTAAAATCCTTGTTATGGAAAAAACGCATTTTATCCCCATGCGATTTTGTCGATCGCAATAAGAAAGCTGCAGAGACCGCCAAAAGCAAAGCTTTGTCCGCGAAAGCGGACAAGAGCGGGCACAATACTCGGAGGGGCGGTCACAGAGACGGAGGCAAACGCAGCGGACGGAGCTCCCAAAGTGGAGCTTTGTTCGCGAATGCGGACAAAAGCGGGTTCACTCGAAAGGAGCATCAAGGCCGGCCGCGGAGAAGGCACGCCCATTTCGGGTGTCCAGAGGGCGGAGCCCTTGGGGCCCTCTCCTGGAGGAGAGGGTTTGGGAGAGGTCGAAAGCTCTCCGCAATGACCGCCAAAAGCAAAGCTTTGTCCGCGAAAGCGGACAAGAGCGGGCAAAATTCTCGAAGCGGCGGTCACAGAGACGGAGGCAAAACGCAGCGGACGGAGCTCCCAAAGTGGAGCTTTGTTCGCGAAAGCGGACAAAAGCGGGGTTCACTCGAAAGGAGCATCAAGGCCGGCCGCGGAGAAGGCACGCCCATTTCGGGTGTCCAGAGGGCGGAGCCCTTGGGGCCATCTCCTGGAGGAGAGGGTTTGGGAGAGGTCGAAAGATCTCCGCAATGACCGCCAAAAGCAAAGCTTTGTCCGCGAAAGCGGACAAGAGCGGGCACAATACTCGGAGGGGCGGTCACAGAGACGGAGGCAAAACGCAACGGACGGAGCTCCCAAAGTGGAGCTTTGTTCGCGAAAGCGGACAAAAGCGGGGTTCACTCGAAAGGAGCATCAAGGCCGGCCGCGGAGAAGGTACGCCCATTTCGGGTGTCCAGAGGGCGGAGCCCTTGGGGCCCTCTCCTGGAGGAGAGGGTTTGGGAGAGGTCGAAAGCTCTGGAGGAGAGGGTTTGGGAGAGGTCGAAAGCCTTTGTATACCTTTCCGCCCAGGAATCATACTAAAAGGGAATCGACCGGCAGCGCTGACGGTAAACGGAGGAGGTGCATGCGCGTGAATGCCGCCGAATCGAAGATCGTCTATTTGCGTCTGCGCAAACGAATCGGCATCAAGCCGGGTCAAGCGGTGACGCTAAGCCAGGCGGCGAGACTGTTTGCGTCCGATGCCGGCCTGGAGCGTAAGCTGAACGCGCTCGTGCTGCACCGCCACCGCGAACGGGACGGCAACCGCGTCGTGATCGACCTGCTGCAAATCGTGCGGGCGATCCGTGAAACCGAGCCGGAGGCGCTCGTCGAGTCCTTCGGCGACCCGCAGGTGCTGGTGATGGTGGCGGAAAAAGAGCAGAAGCCCCGGATCGTGGTGCTGATCGCTTCGTGGCTGCTGCTTTTTTTCGGCTCGGGCCTGGCCATTATGAACTTCCATACGGATGTCAGCATGAAAGAGGTGCACAGCCGGATCACCGAGCTGGTGACGGGCCGCCCAGCCGAGCATCCGTTATGGTTCCAGATCCCCTATTCCTTCGGCATCGGCTTCGGGATGGTTCTGTTCTTCAATCATTTGTTCCGCAAGCGGTTCAACGAGGAGCCGAATCCGCTCGAGGTCGAGCTGTATATGTATGAGGAAAACGTAAATGCATACGTCATCGCCGACGAGATGCGGCGGAAAAACGATGCCGGAGCGGAAAAGCACGGAACGAATACAAGTGAAAAGCCGGAAATCGGAGCCGGTGACGGGCATGCATGACATCGCCGCAAATGCGTTCGTCGCTCTCCTGGGCGTCGGCGGCGGGCTTGCGGTCGGCAGCGGCCTGGTGGCGTTGCTGATCGTGCTCGATCTGGTGCCGCGGCTCGCGCAAATCGGCCGCGCCTACCGCAAATCGATCTGGTACGAAACGGCGATTATTGCCGGCGGCGTTTTCTGGTCGTTGGCCGATTTTCTGGATTGGCGGCTGCGGCTGCCGGATGCCGCCGCGCTTGCGTTTATCGGCTCGTTCGACGGGATTTTTGTCGGCATGCTGGCCGCGGCGCTAACCGAGGTGATGAACGTACTGCCGATCCTGGCGAAAAGAATGGGACTGAGCCGGTTTATCGCCGGCCTGCTGATGGCCATGGTGCTGGGCAAGGTCGCAGGTTCGCTGTTTGATTGGCTTTATTACCAATGGATGGACCACTGAGGGGGGAGCGCAGCCATGAACGACCGCGAACAACAACCCGACAAGACGGAAATGAAACGTCCCAAAATGATCGGCGAATGGATTCGAACCCGTCACGGACAAGATGACAACGAGATGGAGATCGCAGCCGCGCCGGCTGTGTCGGAACACGAACATCCGTCGGAAACGTCATCCGCAGCCGCACCGGCCGAGTCGGAACGCGAACATCCGCCGGAAACGTCCTCCGCGGAAGCGCCGGCTGAAATGCGGCCCGCTGCGCATTCCGCGGATGCGACCGACGAAGAAGAGGAGCAGCCGTTTGAAGAAATTCCAATTGCCGGGCGCCGAAAAAAGAAGCCGGTTCCGGCTCGGGAGCGGGAGCGAGAACAGGATAAGGATAAGGATAAGGATAAGGATCAGAATAAAGAGCCCATCCCCGGCAGCCTGGACGATTTCATCGCGAAGCTGGAGGAGGAGCTGGGATATAAAAGAAGCTTCGACGTCGTCGTTCGCGAGATGACGTTCGGCGAGAAGCGGACGGCGATGGTGTTCATCAACGGCTTCGCCAAGGATACGATCCTGACCGAGGTGCTGAAAAGACTGACGTACCTGGACCCCGGCGATTTGTCCGCCGATGCGCTGGAGTCGTTTCTCAACCTGTACGTGCCGGCCATTCAAATCGTCAAAGAATCGGACTGGAACAACGTGCTTACGAACGTGCTGGCCGGTTCGAGCGCCTTTTACATCGATGGCGAACGGACGCTGCTTCTGATCGACGCAAGAGTGTTTCCCGGCCGCAATCCGGAGGAGCCGTCGCTCGAGCGGGTTGTGCGCGGCTCCCGCGACGGTTTCGTGGAGACGATGCTCGTCAACGTGACGCTGGTGCGGCGCCGGCTGCGGGACAAGCGTCTGCGCTATGAAATTTTGCGGCTCGGCGAACGGACGCAGACGGACGTGTGCATCGCTTATATCGACGACATCGCCGATAAGCGGCTGGTCGAATCGATTCGCGATAAAATCAAAATGATTGAGCTCGACGGGCTGCCGCTGGCCGACAAGCAGCTGGAGGAGGCGACGGTGAAGCGGGGCTGGAATCCGTATCCGCTCGTCCGCTATTCGGAGCGGCCGGATACCGTCGCCGTCAATCTGCTCGAAGGCCACGTAGCCGTGTTTGTGGATACCACGCCGAGCGTCATGATATTACCGGCCACCTTTTTCGATCTCGTTCAGCACGCGGAGGAAAACCGGCAGACGCCTTTTATCGGCACTTACTTAAGATGGGTGAGGTATTTCGGCATCTTCGCCTCGCTGTTTCTGCTGCCGATGTGGTTTCTTTTCTCCGTCCAGCCGGACCTGAAGCCTCCGTTTCTGGAGTTTATCGGCGTGCAAAAAACGAGCCGGCTCCCGATGGTCGCCCAATTCATATTCGCGGAACTCGGCGTTGATCTGATGCGGCTTGCCGCGGTTCATACACCGGCGCCGCTGTCGACCGCGATGTCCATCATCGCGGCTATTCTGATCGGGGATATCGCCGTCAAAACGGGCTTGTTTGTCAACGAGGTCATCCTGTACATGGCGGTGGCGGCGATCGGGATGTTCGCGACGCCCAGCTATGAGCTCGGCCTGGCCAACCGGATCGTCCGGCTCCTGCTGATTATTGCAGTGGCGACGCTGCACGTGCCCGGCTTTATGCTCGTTTCGACGATCGTTTTCATCCTGCTGGTGATGGAGCGTTCCTTTAACCACCCGTATATGTGGCCGCTGATCCCGTTCGATTGGCGGGCGCTGCTGGGAATCATCGTCCGCAAGCCTGTGCTGTACAACCGGACGCGCCCGAACGACCTGAAGCCGCAGCAGCGGAATAAAATGCCGAAAACGAACAAGTAGACAACGCTTCTGTCAAAAATGCAAATGAAATGCGAATTAATCCATTTGGCGCAGTGAACCGAATGCGTTATACTGATGCTAATTGATGCAAACGATTCATGGGAGCATTCGGAGAACACGGAGGGGAAAACATGTATCTTCACGGTACGGGGAAAATCAACGCGCAAGGGCATCTGGAAATCGGCGGCTGCGACACGACCGATTTGGCGAAACAATTCGGCACGCCGCTTTATATTGTCGACGAAGCGCTGGTTCGCCAGCGGGCCAGCGAATATGTCGAGGCGTTCCGCGCATCGGGGCTGAAATTTCAGGTGGCTTACGCCAGCAAAGCGTTCAGCGTCATGGCGATGTGCGCCATCGCCGAGCAGGAGGGGCTGTCGCTCGACGTCGTATCCGACGGCGAGCTGTACACCGCGCTGAAGGCCGGATTCCCGGCCGGCCGCATTCATTTCCACGGCAACAACAAGACGCCGGACGAGATCAACATGGCGCTTGACGCCGAAATCGGCTGCTTTGTCGTCGATAATTTCGTCGAGCTCCGGCTGCTGAACGCGCTGGCCGGCGAGAAGGGGCGCAAGGTCAGCATTTTGCTGCGCATTACGCCTGGCGTCGAAGCGCATACCCACGATTACATTTCGACCGGGCAGCAGGACTCGAAATTCGGCTTCGACCTCGGCAACGGCGCCGCCTACCGGGCGATCGAGGAAGCTGCGGCTCTGCCGAACCTGGAGCTGCTCGGCGTCCATTCCCATATCGGCTCGCAAATTTTCGAGGTCGAGGGCTTCAAGATGGCGGTTGACAAAGTGGCCGGTTTTGCCGTGAAAGTGCGGAGCGAGCTGAACATCACGTTTAAAGTCGTCAACCTTGGCGGCGGTTTCGGTATTCGTTACGTCGAAGGCGATACGCCTCTGCCGATCTCGCAGTACGTGAAGGCGATCACCGATTCGGTCATCTCCAACTTTACCGCGGCACAGTATCCGCTGCCCGAAATTTGGGTCGAGCCCGGCAGGAGCATGGTCGGCGATGCGGGGACGACGCTGTACACGATCGGGACAAGCAAGGATATTCCGGGCGTCCGCAAATATATTGCCGTCGACGGCGGGATGACCGACAATCCGCGTCCGGCGCTCTACGAATCGAAATACGAGGCGGTTATCGCCAACCGCGCAGGCGAAGCTCCGGAAGAAACCGTGTCCGTCGCGGGCAAATGCTGCGAGAGCGGGGATATGCTCATCTGGGATCTGCAGCTGCCGAAGTCGAGCAGCGGCGATCTGCTTGCCGTGTTTTGTACCGGCGCGTACAACTATGCCATGGCCAGCAACTATAACCGCATCCGCCGTCCGGCGGTCGTCTTCGTCAAGGACGGCCAAGCTGACGTCGCGGTGAAACGGGAATCGCTCGACGATATCGTCGGCAACGATCTCATTCCCGAGCGTCTGAAACAGGCTTCCGCCGCTAAATAAACCGGCTCATGCCGGTGTTGGCATCCATCCGACTCGTCCCCTGCAGACCGGCGATTTGGCCCGTTTGCGGGGGACGAGCCTTTGTCGGGACGAAACGACGTGTTATAATGGCAATGTTTAGTCGGAAGCGGGAGAGAGAAGCATACGCCGGGCATTCGGCGCGTCCGCTTCCCGCAAACCATTCGGAAAGGAAGATCCATAATGGCGAAACAAGCGAAAATTACGATGGAAAACGGGGCGGAGGTCGTCCTTGACCTGTTCGATCAGGATGCGCCCAATACAGTGGCGAATTTCGAGAAGCTGGCCAGCTCGGGCTTTTACGACGGTCTGACGTTTCACCGCGTCATTCCCGGCTTCGTCGCTCAAGGGGGATGTCCGAACGGCAACGGTACCGGCGGTCCGGGTTATACGATCAACTGCGAAATCAACCCAAACAAGCACGAACGCGGAACGCTTGCGATGGCGCATGCAGGACGCAATACGGGCGGCAGCCAGTTTTACATCTGCTACCAGCCGCAGCCGCACCTCGACGGCCAGCATACCGTTTTCGGCAAGGTGGTCAAGGGGATGGAGCATGTCGACGCCTTCCAGGGCCGCGATAAAATGAGCAAAGTGGAAGTGGTCGAGGTTTAAGCCTCAAGTCCTATTCCGACCCGTTTCTGTTCAGGCAGAAACGGGTTTTGTCGTTTTGTTAACTGGGAATTTTTTCTAAAGGAATAATGGATTTAATGTCGAAGTATTCCAAAAGAAACATGTCCTATAAGTAAGCTAGTCCTTTGCCGACCATTTCATGTCAATATCGAACAAAAATCTTGTTGACCCGCCAATAAAATCGTATATTGATTATGTTGGGACTTCTACAATCAGAAATCGGTCGATCAGTTGAGGAACGGGAGAAATCCGGTTTTCTGGCGATGCGCTTTTACATCAGGCAGGGGAGAAAAAGGGGAATGAATTATGTTTTGTTTGTTGTTGCATCGATAATCGAATATACGGGATTATTTATTTTTATGTTTACTTTATTTCGATTCAGACTGGATAAACGAATGCTTGTGAACGTTTTTCTCGTGACGCTTCTTATGAGCCAGGTTTCCTATTTTACGCGAAAAATACCCGAAATCGGGGAATTATCGACCTATATTCAGTTTTTTTTATTTGCGCTCGTGTTATGGATTTTGTTTCGGGTACCGCTGTTTCATTCTTTTCTGATGAACTTCGCCGGAATATCCGCTTCTTTCGTGATCGGGGCCATCTGCGCGGGGATTACGTATATGCTCGGCTTATCGATCGCCGAAATCAAACATAACGAAATCGTGACCGCTTCGCTGCAACTGCTGTCCTTTATTTTTTATATCGGGATCGCCCGGCTGGTTTACACCATGAACTGGGGATTCGATTACGTGCCGGCGGAACGCCGCCAGAATGTGGAGATTCGAGGTACGAATTCCATCCTGATCACCATAATTGCCGTCAGTGTTGTAGCTTCCGTCGTCATGACGCTTTTGTTTCGCAATAACTTCGGCAATTATGTCGATGTCGTCTCCACCGTCGTTTTTTTGCTTACGCTTCCGATTTTTTTATTTTTCTCTTTAAGAAAGGATAACGAGGATGCTGCGTAAACTTGCGGGTAATCTCCATCACCGGATGATCGCGAACGGCGTGGAAGCTCCTTCTGTCGACATTATCGTATACGCGCTTAACATCATCGGCAATTCGGTTTCGATTATTGCCTTGTCGCTCATTATCGGCGCGGTAACCGGCAAATTTACCGCAACCCTGCTCACGCTGGTCGTATTTGCGGTGATCCGTTTTTTGACGGGCGGCTACCATTTGAAATCGGGTTCCCTCTGTATCGTCGTTTCGACGATCGCCATGTCCGCCATGCCTCATTTTCATTTTGGATCCGTTACCATCTATATTTTTACAGCGATATCGCTTATAATGGTTTTAATATTTTCCCCGGCTAATTATGACAAATATGCCAGAATTTCCGAAAAGTATTATCCGCTGCTCAAGCTCATCGCCGCACTATTCGTGGCATCCAATTTTTTGTTCGTTTCCAGCATCCTTGCGATTTGTTTTATTGTACAAGCCGCAATGCTTCCATTCAAGGAAGGAGGTGAAAGCGAATGAAGAAGTATGCCTATAAAGGGTTGGCAGCCGTATTTGTCGGAGTTGCTTCCGTATTTGTACTTATGGGTTCTTATACGTGGTTTAACAAACCGGCCATTCCGGCAGAGCTCAGAAAAAAAGGAGTGTAGTTCATGCGCCGTCCACTTCACGTAGTGAAGCGTCACAGTAAAACCGATTTCGAAATCGTTGAAATCGATCTGAACGATGTCCTCTACGTGGGCACGCATAACGGCGACAGATTTCTTCAGACGCATGACGATATTTACTATTACATCAAGAGTCCGGAGGAACAGGAGCGATTCCTGACTTCGCAGGGGTTTGTAAAAGTTGATCGATGCTATATGGTTCAGATGGACAAGGTAGAATTTTATGACGAGCAACGATACAGGCTGTATTTTGAGAAAGAACCTGTAGGTAAGGATGCGCCTAGCGCGCCGGTATCAAGGGCCCACTTGAAGGAAATTAAAAATATCCGCGTCGTTTCGGACGGTTATGCTCCGAATGCGATGCGGCGAAACGGCATCCTGGATCATTAGGACGCGATACTTAAATAAACTGCCCGGTTATCCGACCCGGCAGTTTTTTGTTTGCGGCGGCATGACGGTGCGCTCTGTATGAAAAAACCTTGCATTTTTCATTTTCCGGTGGTACTATTTCAATCAAGTATTTGCGGCTTTCCTTCGGGGTCGGGTGAAATTCCCAACCGGCGGTGATCGGCTCTTCAAGTGTCGGCTTTGTGACTACACATGCCGGCTTTGAAGCCGTCAGTCCGTGACCCGGGCCGCTTTCGGCCGAGCGTATGATAAGCAGACCGACAAGCGGAACGGTGGACCTGGTGCAAATCCGGGACCGACAGTATAGTCTGGATGGGAGAAGGAGACGCTT
The DNA here is from genome assembly GCF_028826105.1 of Paenibacillus humicola. Classification (NCBI taxonomy): domain Bacteria; kingdom Bacillati; phylum Bacillota; class Bacilli; order Caryophanales; family Paenibacillaceae; genus Paenibacillus; species Paenibacillus humicola. The sequence goes on along the minus strand of NZ_JAQGPL010000001.1, from coordinate 3,526,789 downwards.
GCGGATTCCATTTATTCCGGCTTGCCTGCTTTGTTCGATTTTTCACAAAGAGGCGGGTTTGTTTAGATGCGTCTTCAAGTTGTCCATTCTTTGCTGAACAAGCGCCATCACCCCAAAGGCAGCTCGCCGAAGGGGTGATTTTTTATTTCGACGGACATTTTGAACGATGAATCGTATATGAAGCTTGCGTTGGACATGGCCGGCAAAGCAGCGGGCCAGACCGGTATCAATCCGGTCGTCGGCTGCGTTGTCGTAAAGAACGGGCGCATCGTCGGACTCGGCGCTCATCTGAAGCGCGGCGAGGGCCATGCGGAGGTGCACGCGCTCGCCATGGCCGGAGCCGAAGCGGAGGGAGCGACCGTCTATGTGACGCTTGAGCCATGCAGCCACTTCGGCAAAACGCCGCCCTGCTGCGAACGGATTATCGAGGCGAAAGCGGCTCGCGTCGTCGTCGCCTGCGAGGACCCGAATCCGAAGGTGGCGGGCAGCGGCGTCAGAAGGCTGCGGGAAGCGGGAATCGAAGTCGAAGTCGGGCTCCTCGGGGACGAATCGCGGCGTATGAACGAAGCGTTCAACAAATACATTACGACGGGGCTGCCCTTCGTAACGGCCAAGACAGCGATGACGCTCGACGGCAAAATCGCCGCCAAAACCGGCGACAGCCGCTACGTCAGCGGGCCCGAATCGCGCGAACGCGTTCATACGATGCGCCATCGTCACATGGCGGTTATGGTTGGCGTCGATACCGTATTGGCGGACGATCCTGAGCTGACAACCCGGCTGTCCGTGCCGGCGGTCCATCCGGTCCGCATCGTCGTCGACTCGCAGCTGCGGCTGCCGCCGGACGCGAGGCTGCTGGACGGGGCAGGCGCGCCGGCGATCGTATTGACGACCGAACGGGCGGATGCAACGAAACGACAGGCGCTGGAGAAGGCAGGGGCAGCCGTTATCCCGTGCGGTACCGGGCCGAAGGTCGATCTGACTGAAGCGATGCGAACGCTCGGGAAAATGGAAATCGGTTCGATCCTGCTTGAAGGCGGCGGCAAGTTAAACGGCGCGATGCTCGAAGCCGGGCTGATCGACAAAATCGTCCTTTTCGTCGCGGCGAAGCTGATCGGCGGACCGGGTGCGCCGGAGGCGTTCACGTTCGACGGATACGAGAAAATGAGCGAAGCGTTGGAGCTGCGCGAAGTCACGGTCGAAACGGTCGGACGGGACGTCTGCATTGCGGGATACCCGGATTACGGCCGCCGCAAGCCTTAGTTCCGTTACGGTTCGTTCGGCGGAATAAAGCCAACAATGACAGATAAGGAGGGGTCGGAGGATGTTTACCGGACTGATCGAAGAAGTCGGCTCGCTGAAGCGTTCTTACCGGCAGGGAGAGGCGATGATGCTGACGATCGAAGCCTCGAAGGTGCTGGAGGACGCGGCGATCGGGGACAGCATCTCCGTCGGCGGCGTCTGCTTGACGGTGACGGAGCTGGCCGGATCAACATTTACCGTCGACGTCATGCCGCAGACGTACCGACATACGAATTTGAAGGATTTGCGCCCCGGCGAACGGGTCAATCTCGAACGTGCCATGCAGGCGGGGGGCCGTTTCGGCGGGCATATCGTGCAGGGGCACGTCGACGGCACGGGCGAGGTCGTCTCGCGAACGGCGGATGCGAATGCCGTCGTCTTCACGATTCGCCCGAACGATTCATCCTTGATGCGTTATGTCATCCCGCAGGGCTCCATTACGCTGGACGGCATCAGCCTGACGGTGGTCGAGGCCGACAAGGCGTCGTTCTCGGTTTCCATCATTCCGCATACGCTGCGCGAAACGGCGCTGCAGTTCAGGCAGCCGGGCAGCGTGGTGAATATCGAATGCGACGTGCTGGGCAAGTACGTTGACCATCTGCTTCATTTCGGTAAACGGGCAGATGCCGGAGCCCGCATGGAAGCGGGCGGCCTCACGGAGTCATTTTTGGCGGATCACGGATTTATGTAATATCCGCCGGGACATAAAATTTGAAAACTGAACAACATTGAACGAAGGAGGGAAATCGGCATGACCAATCATTATGATCCGGCCGCGGACGGCCGGGGGCAAAGCCCGCTCGACGCGATCGAAGACGCGATTTATGACCTGATGCTCGGCAGGCCGGTCATCGTTGTCGACGATGAAGATCGCGAGAACGAAGGCGATTTGATCGCATTGGCCGACAAAGCGACGCCGGATGTCATCAATTTCATGATCACTGAAGCGCGGGGGCTGGTTTGCGTTCCGATTACGCAGGAGCGTGCAGAGGCGCTCGAGCTGCCGCCGATGGTCCAGCATAACACCGACTACCACGGTACGGCGTTCACCGTATCGGTCGATCATATATCGACCACGACGGGCATTTCCGCCGCCGAACGTTCCCTGACGGTGAAGGCGCTGATCGATCCGAAGACGGCACCCGGCGATTTTCGCCGTCCCGGCCACATCTTTCCATTAATCGGGAAGAAGGGCGGTGTGCTGCGGCGGGCAGGCCATACGGAAGCGGCAATCGATTTGGCGAAAATGTGCGGCTCAAGCCCGGCGGCGGTTATTTGCGAAATCATCAAAGAGGACGGCACGATGGCGCGACTTGACGATTTGGTCGAATTCAAGAAAAAACACGGGCTAAAGCTCATCTCCATCCAGGAGCTGATCCGTTACCGGAACGAGAAAGAAAAGCTGGTCGAGCGGGTCGTCGAAGTGAAGCTCCCGACCGATTTTGGTCTTTTCAAAGCCGTCGCTTACACGAACGAGGTGGACAACAAAGAGCATGTCGCCCTTGTGAAAGGCCAAATCGATCCCGACCGCCCGGTGCTCGTGCGCGTTCATTCCGAATGCCTGACCGGCGACGTGTTTCATTCGCACCGCTGCGACTGCGGGCCGCAGTTCGCCGCGGCGATGCGGCAGATCGAAGAGGCGGGCAGCGGCGTGCTGCTCTATATGCGCCAGGAAGGCCGCGGCATCGGGCTGATCAATAAACTGAAGGCGTACGCGCTGCAGGAGCAGGGATTGGATACCGTCGACGCGAATATTAAGCTAGGCTTCCCGCCCGATTTACGCGACTACGGCATTGGGGCGCAAATATTGAAAGACCTCGGCGTACGCAAAATGCGGCTCCTGACGAACAATCCGCGCAAAATCCGCGGCCTGGAAGGCTACGGGCTCGAGGTCGTCGAACGGGTGCCCATTCAAATGGAAGCGAACGAAAGCAACGAAAACTATTTGAAGACCAAGCGGTCGAAGCTCGGTCACATGCTGAATTTGTAAAATCGGGATCCGTATTCCGCTGCGAATCCGGGCTTCAAGATCCGGTGCCGCGGCGTCTACGCCCCTGCGCGAAACAAAGTGCAGCTATGCCAATCATATTGACTCGAGAGGATGAAACGTATTATGCCGCATGTATATGAAGGACATCTGGTATCGCAAGGACAACGCTATGGAATCGTCGTCGGACGGTTCAATGAATTTATTTCCGGGAAGCTGCTGAGCGGCGCGCTGGACGCGCTGAAGCGCCACGGCGCGGATGACGGCGACGTCGACGTCGCCTGGGTGCCCGGCGCCTTCGAAATTCCGCTGATCGCGCAAAAAATGGCGGAAAGCGGCAAATACGACGCCGTCATCACGCTCGGTGCCGTCATCCGCGGATCGACGCCTCATTTCGACTATGTGTGCAACGAAGCGGCCAAAGGGGTCTCCGCGGTCAGCTTGAAAACCGGCGTCCCGACGATTTTCGGTGTGCTGACGACCGATTCGATCGAACAAGCGGTCGAGCGTGCCGGCACGAAAGCGGGCAATAAAGGATGGGATGCTGCGGTAACCGCCATCGAGATGGCGAATCTGACCAAAGCGCTGCAAGGCTAACATCGTCGTTTATTATTGGGAGGCTTAGACGCCATGACGGTTACGTACAAGCTGGAAACGTTTGAAGGTCCGCTCGACCTTCTCCTTCATCTGATCGACAAAGCGGAAATTGATATTCACGAGGTGTCCATCAGCGAGATTACCGACCAATACATGGACTATCTGAATGCGATGCAGGAGCTGGAGCTGGAAATTACAAGCGAATTTCTCGTCATGGCGGCAACGCTTTTATCCATTAAAAGCAAACAGCTGCTTCCGAAGCCGCCGGTAATCGAGGACGACTACGACATGTGGGAGGACGACGGGCTCGATCCGCAGGACGAGCTGATCGCGAGACTGATCGAATACCGGAAGTTCAAGCAAATCGCGGAGCAGCTTCGGGATCAGGAATACGAGCGAAGCCTCGTGTATACGAAGGAGCCGGAGGATTTAACGCCGTATATGCGGTCCGTTCCGCAAAACCCCGTTAAAGGCCTGCACGTCGGCGATTTGATTCGCGCCTTCCAGAAGGCGCTTCGCAAAGCATCGCGCCGCAATGCGGTCGCAACAGTGCACCGCGACGAAATTTCCGTTAAAGACCGCATCCGCGACATCGTAAGCGTGCTCCGGGAGCATGAGACCGTCCGGTTCTCGAGGCTCGTTCAGGGCGAGATAAGCCGGCACGAAATAGTCGTCACGTTTCTGGCGCTGCTGGAGCTGATGAAAATGAAGCACATTCGCTGTTTTCAGCATCAGCTGTTCGACGATATTGTGATTCATTGGAGAGGAGAAGCGGCGGAAAGTGGAGTACTCGAAGCTGAAGACAATTATTGAAGGCTTGCTGTTTATGGCCGGCGACGAGGGGCTGACCGTCAAGCAGCTGGCGGATATTTTGCAGCTGGACGCCGCGGCGGCCGCCGATATCGCCGGCGATCTGCAGCAGGAGATGAAGCGGCAGGGCCGCGGCATTCAGCTGTCGTTGGTCGCCGGCGCTTACCGGCTGACAACGAATCCGGAGCATGCCGAATATTTTGAACGGATGGCGTATACGCCGACCCGTTCAAGCTTGTCGCAGGCGGCGCTGGAAACGTTGTCGATCGTGGCCTACCGCCAGCCGATCACGCGCGTCGAAATCGAAGAAATACGCGGCGTCAAATGCGACCGTGCGCTGCAATCGCTTGTTTCGAAAGATCTGATCGAGGAAGTCGGACGAGCCGAAGCGATCGGCAGGCCGATTTTGTACGGCACGACCAAATCGTTTCTCGACTATTTCGGCCTGCCCGGTCTGGACGCTCTGCCGGAGCCTGCGGCGTTTGACGACGATGCGCTGGACGAGCAGACGCAGCTGCTGTTCGAGAAGCTCGAAGGGCGCCAGATGACAATCGATGAGCTGCCTGTTTCGGCGGCGAACGGCGAAGAGCCGTAGCAGCGCCAACATGAATGAGATTTGCCCGCAAGGCCATACTATATCCGACAAATGACAGGAAGACGGTGGAAACCACATGCTCGGATACCGGTACGGCTGGATTGCTCTGGCAGGTCTCTTTTTTTTGCTCGTTTTCGTTTGCTGGATGTCGCCGATGGTCATTCGCGGCAGCGTGAAGCGGGAGGGCGACGACGATCACGCGGAGCTTACCGTAAAGGCGCTGCTGGGGCTGATTCACTATCACTGGGAGCTGCCGGTCATGCGGTTGAAAGAGGCCGGACTAACTTTCAAGCGGGAGCAGACGGCGGAAAATTTGGGCGGCAGCGATTCGGGTTCCACGCAAGCCAGCTTTAATCTGGATACGTTTATCCAGTCGTTCGAAAAGTTGAAGCCGCTGCTGAAGCATAAAAATAGTCTGCTCGATTGGGCGAAAAAAACGCTCGCGCATGTACGGCTGACGGAGTGCCGGTGGCGGACGGTTGTCGGGACCGACGATGCGGTGTGGACGGCGATGGCAACAGGTATGGTCTGGTCGGTTAAAACGACGGCGGTGGGCGCAGCGTCGCAGTTTATGCGGATGATGACCGAGCCCGAATTGTCGGTCGAGCCTGACTACGGCAAAACCAGCTTTTCGATCGAAGGCGCGGTAACGCTCAAAATCGGGCTCGGCTACGCGATTTTTGCCGGTATTGCTTTCATGGTCAGGATGAAGAAAGCGCTCGGCCTGAAGCAGGGCCTGTTTGGCTGGCAGCGTATTTTAATGCGCGCGTAACCTACATAATGGCCGCGGGGCGGGGGAAAGCTACACCCGAAAGCCATGCTTGTATGATGAAGCTTATGCATTGCCGGTCCCGCAGACGAAGCGGAGAATGCCGGCCAAGGATCAAAAGGAGGAGTCCACTCGTGAACGATCATCCGATTCAAGGCTTGATGCAAACCGCAATGGAAAATATTAAAGAAATGGTTGACGTAAACACGATCGTCGGCGATCCTGTCCAAACGCCTGACGGAAGTGTCATTATGCCGATTTCCAAAGTCGGGTTCGGCTTCGTGGCAGGCGGCAGCGATTACCGCGCCGACGGCAATGCCCACATGGACGCGCAGAACGCATCCGTGGCGATGCCGTTCGGCGGCGGCAGCGGCGGCGGCGTATCGATTACGCCGATCGCCTTTCTCGTGGTCGGCACGTACGGCGTCCGGGTCGTGCCGCTTGACAGCCAGACGCATTTGATGGAGCGCATGATCGAATCCGCGCCTCAGGTTGTGGAGAAAATTCAGGCGATATTCAAACGCAGCGGAACGCAGACCAGCACCGATCCGTCCGTGATGATCAATCAGCCGGACACCAACTTCGTATAGCCGGCGGCTCATCAGGGCAGAGGCCCAAACGTTTGGCTCGTTTGACGGCCGCATGAAGGCCGAAGCTGTCCCGAATCGGGGCAGTTTCTTTTTTCTGCGGCCGTTTTGCCGGCTTGGGAATGGGACAGGACATATAAACCGCTAGCGTTCATATACTTGTACAAACCGTCTTTTTATGGAGCGGATGGTGTACGTGCATGCATGCTTCCGAAGCGATTTTTGCTGCGAAGTTCACGCAAAGAAGAGCCAAGCTTCACAAAAATTAAGCGAATGCTTCCGAAGCGATTTTTGTTACGAATTTCACGCAAAGAAGCCAAGCTTCACAAAAATCTCAGGAGGTCCCCGAAATGACCCTCAGCCGAAAAACGTTATGCTTTTTGGCGGTGCTCGTCCTGGCTTGGTCGGCCTTGACAGCCGTGCCTCCTGCCGCCGCGGCCGCACCGGAGCCGGTCAGTACGCACGCTCAAGCCGCGGCGCTGATCGATGTGGTATCCGGGCGTCTGTTGTACAGCGCTAACGGCGACAAACGGATGCGTATCGCCAGCCTGACGAAAATCATGACGGCTATTGTCGCAATCGAGCACGGCAAGCTTTCGGATATCGTCAAGACGAGCGTCCGCGCGGCCGGAAAAGAAGGCTCCTCCATCTACTTGCAAAAAGGCGAGCAGATGAGCCTGCAAAACCTGCTGTACGGGCTCATGCTCCGTTCCGGCAACGACGCCGCAACCGCCATTGCGGAGCATGTCGGCGGCTCGGAGGAAGGCTTCGTTTACCTGATGAACGAGAAAGCGCGCATGCTGGGGCTGACCCATACCCATTTTATGAACCCTTCCGGACTGGACGACGACGATCATTATTCCACAGCCGACGATATGGCCAAGCTGACCGCGTACGCGCTCAAAAATCCGGTTTTCAAGGAGATCGTCAAAACGAAGGTGAAAACGGCGCCCAACCCGAACGACGAGTGGGATTATAAATGGCGGAACAAAAACAAAATGCTGTCGCTCTACGACGGCGCCGACGGCGTCAAGACCGGCTACACGAAGCTCGCTCACCGCTGCCTGGTCAGCTCGGCGACGCGGGACGGACAGCAGCTTGCCGTGGTCACGCTGGACGACGGAGATGACTGGACGGATCATCAGAAGCTGCTCGACTGGGGGTTTGCGCATTACCCGCTTAGCGAAGTGGCGCATCAAGGCCAGCCGGTAAACGGGTATCCGCTGGCGGTAGGCCGTACCTTCCTCTATCCGTTCGCCGAAGGGGAAAAGGAGCAGCTGCGCTCCAAGCTGGTCCTCACCGCGGCCGCTTCTACGGCATACAGGCTCGGCGAGCGCGGAACGATTCAGTGGTTTATCGGCGACGACCGGATCGGCGCGACTCCCGTTTATGACCGCGGGGATGTCCGGCTCAAGGCGCCGGACCGGCCGTCCTGGACGCCGGAGACGACGTCCGGAGCGGTGCCGCCGCGAATCTGGCACGATTCGTTCATGGGAGCTCTAAGATTGACGTTGTTGTCGCTTTTCGGAGGGAAGGGGGCGGCGGGATGGTAAACTGGATCTGGCTGTTTTTTATCGCCGCCAGCTTCGTGGCAGCCATCGTCAACGGCCGGATGGAGGCGCTGACAGAGGCGGCTTTTGAAGGGGCCAAGAACGGCGTTACGGTCAGCTTCGGGCTGATCAGCGTGATGGTTTTTTGGCTCGGGCTGATGCGGATCGGCGAGGATGCCGGGCTGCTGCGCAAGCTGGCCGTGCTGCTGCAGCCGGCTGTACGCCTGTTGTTTCCGGATGTGCCTAAGGGACATCCCGCCCTCGGCTATATCATGAGCAATATGAGCGCCAATATCCTCGGGCTGGGAAACGCGGCAACGCCGATGGGCATCAAAGCGATGCAGGAGCTGCAAAAGCTTAATCCGGACAAGGAAACCGCGTCGGCCGCCATGTGCACGCTGCTGGCGCTCAATACGTCGAGCGTCACGCTTGTGCCGACGACGCTCATCGCCATCCGCATGACGTACGGCTCGGCGCACCCCGCGGAAATCGTCGGCACGACCCTGATCGCGACGGCGATTGCGACGGCGGCGGCGATCGCCGCCGACCGCTGGTACCGGCTGCGCTCCGGGCCGCCCGCGTGGAGAAGCCCGGGGTCCGGCGGACCGGGCGCCGTCCGGCCGCTTCAGGCTCCGCCGGGCAGCGGCAGGAGCGACCCGGGCGGAAAGGGTGAGGCTGTTGTATGAATGGATTACGCTGATATCGGCCTGGACCATCCCGTTTATGATCGTGTTTATTCCGCTCTATGCGGCGTTTCGCAAAGTGCCGGTGTACGAGTCGTTCCTCGAAGGAGCCAAGGACGGCTTCGGCACGGCGATCAACATTATTCCCCACCTGGTCGGGATGCTGGTGGCGATCAGCATGTTCCGCGCCTCGGGAGCGATGGATATGATCGTTTCGCTCATCGAGCCGCTGATGCACCGGCTGGGCGTCCCCGGCGAAGTGCTGCCGCTCGGACTGCTGCGGCCGCTGACGGGAGCGGGCTCGCTCGCGTTTACCGCGGAGCTGATCAAGACGTATGGCCCGGATTCGATGATCGGCCGCATCGCTTCGACGATCCAGGGCAGTACGGATACGACGCTGTACGTGCTGACCGTTTATTTCGGCGCCGTCGGTATCCGCAAAAGCCGTTATGCCCTGAAAGTCGGCTTGTTTTCCGATCTGGTCGGTTTTATCGCCGCTATTATCGTTTGCTTATTCGTATTCGGTTCCTGACGTACATACCGGCGTTCCGCAGACTTGCGGGACCGCCGGTTTTTTTGCGCGTGCGAAGACGGACGGATTCGTGCGAAGCAGGCACACCGGCGCGTATGCGGGTTCGACTTTCTTCGCATCTGTATTTAAGGTATGATGAGGGATGAGGTGAAAGCATTGGAACGTCTGCAAAAAATATTGGCGGGGGCCGGGGTCGCTTCGCGCCGCAAATGCGAAGAGCTTATTTTGTCCGGACAAGTTCAGGTAAACGGGGAAACGGTTACGACACTGGGGGCGAAAGCGGACCCGGGAACCGATGTCATAACCGTCCGCGGGAAACGGATTCAAGGTGAACGCAAGCTGTACCTGATGCTCAACAAGCCGAAAGGCGTCATTACGAGCGCAAAGGACCCGCAGGGTCGGAAAATCGTATCCGATTTCCTGCCCGGGATCAAGGAACGGGTATATCCCGTCGGCCGGCTCGATTACGATACGGAAGGGCTGCTGCTGCTGACGAACGACGGCGAATTCGCCAATTTGCTCACGCATCCGAGCCATCACGTGCCGAAAACGTATTTGGCCACGGTGAAAGGCGTGCCTCACGGCAGCGCGCTCGAAAAGCTGCAAAAGGGCATCAAGCTGGAGGACGGCATGACGGCGCCTGCCGAGGTGGAATATCACGACGTCGATCCGGACAAAAAACAGGCGACGATTTCGATTACGATTTACGAAGGGCGGAACCGGCAGGTGCGCCGCATGTTCGATGCGATTTCGCACCCGGTCGTTCGCCTCAAGCGCATCAAATTCGGCGATCTGAACCTGCAGCAGCTTCAGCGGGGCAAATACCGCCACCTGACCGAGCAGGAAATCAGGGACCTGCTGGCGGCGGCCGCCAAGACACATAAAATTCAAAAATAGGGAGCGGCGGCAGCCTATCTGCCGTCCTGTTTTTCGTTATAATGGAAACGATGCTCCAAACCTGCACGAGGCGGTGAAATACGCATGAAATCATACCGCAGAACGATACAGATCGTCATTTTTCTCGCGGTCGTCCTGCTGGGCGGTTATGCGATCGGGAATGCCGTTTTTTCGGACAACGGCTCCGGCGGGCTGCCGAAAATCGGCTCCAAGCCGCCGGATTTCGCGCTGCTCGGCATGGACGGGAAAACGCACAGGCTGTCCGATTATAAAGGAAAGCCGCTCATCATTAATTTCTGGGGGACCTTCTGCCCGGGGTGCGTATACGAGACGCCCGATCTGCAGAGCAAATATGCCGCCCAGGACGGGAAGCAGTTCGAGATCGTCGGCATCAATTTGGGCGAGGACGATTTAACGATTTCGAATTTTGTCCAAAATTATAAGGTCAGCTACGACATTTTGAAAGACGAAGACCGGACGGTGGAGCGCGAATACGGGCTGCGATCGTATCCGACGACGTTTTTTATCAATCCGGACGGTAAAATTGAAGACATTTTTATCGGTCCAATGCAGCAGAAAGATCTTGACGCGCGGCTTTCCAGGCTGCTCAAGACTTGAGGCTTCGGTTGGCCGCCGCTGCATAGGACATTACGATGCTTACGAAGCTGCGTTTTCCTCCGGAAAACGCTCGGCTTATGCTTACGAAGTTGCGTTTTCCTCCGGAAAACGCTAGGAGGTCTCATTTTGCTCTCTTTTGAAAACACGAAATGCGAATGCGGCCATCAGAATCCGGTCGGCACCGTGCTCTGCGAAAACTGCGGCAATCCGCTCGATCAGGAAGTGGCGGAGAGCGAAGGCCCGCTTGAGATGAGATACGACGGCGTCGCCCGCCGCTCGCAGAAAAGCAATCCGAACGTGCTTGACCAGGTGTGGAAATTCTTCTCTTCGGTTAAGATTGCCGTCCGGCTGATCGTCATTACGCTGCTGGCGTCCATCGTCGGCACGATCTTTAAACAGGAAAACGCGTTCGTTTCGTTTGATCCAACTACGTATTACAAGGACCGGTACGGCTGGATCGGCGAATGGTATTACAAGCTCGGCCTGTCGCATACGTACCAATCGTGGTGGTTTATCGCCCTGCTGGTCATGATCGCCACCTCGCTCGTCATTTGCAGCCTGGACCGCGTACTGCCGCTGTACCGGGCGCTGAACAAGCAGCAAATCCGCAAGCATTTTCTGTTTTTGACGAGACAGCGGACGGTCTACGAAGGCACGATCGACGGGGAGCCGGAGGCGTTTACGGAGAAGCTGGCCGCCCAGCTCCGTCGCAAGCGCTACCGCGTGCATACGGAGGGGACGGCGCTGTTTGCCGAAAAAAACCGCTTCAGCCGCTGGGGGCCGTACATCAATCATATCGGGCTGATCGTGTTTCTGCTTTCCGTGCTGCTGCGCACGATTCCGGGATGGACCAAGGATGAATACATGTCGATTCCGGAAGGCGAAGCGATGCAGATTCCGGATACGAATTATTACATCAAGAACGTAAAGTTTACCGTGCAATATTATACGGACGCCGAGCTTCCGAAGGATCTGAAAGGGACGCAGCGCGCCAAGTTGTACGAGACTCAGGCGGCGCTATACCAATGCACGGCGAATTGCGGTGATCCGTCGGTGAAGCCGACGCTGGTCGAGGTCGCCCGGCATAACATCCAGGTAAACGATCCGCTGTCGTACAAAGGCCTGAAGGCGTATCAGTTCAGCTTCGACGATACGCCCAAGCTGAAAGCGGTCAAGCCCGTGCTGATCGACAAAACGACGGGAAAAACCTACGGACCGTTCGACCTGCCCATGAAGAACGCGCCGCGCACGATCAAGGTTGGACCGTATACGCTCGAGCTGAAGCAGAACTATATGGATTTTGCGCTTGATGCGAACGGTCAGCCGACGACGAAATCGTCCGAGCCGAATGCTCCGGCCTTCATCTTTCTGATTAAAGGACCCGGCATCGACCCGCAGGGCGTCCCGTATATGTACTTCCCGCGCGAGATCGATAAAGTGAACTTTAGCCAGGATGCGATTAACGGCGCAATCGCCAATAAATTCGAGATCAAGGTCGGTTCGATGCAGAACGTGACGTTCGCCGGCGCGATCTCGTCACTCGATATCCGCTCGGACCGGGCGATGCCCTTCATCTGGTTCGGAGCGGGAATCAGCCTGTTCGGTTTGTTTATCGGTGCTTACTGGTTCCACCGCCGGATCTGGGTCCGGGTTGACGGGCGGCGGATAACGCTCGGAGCGCATACGAACAAAAACAATTACGGCATGCGTGCCGAAGTTGCGGCCGCGCTCGGCGGCGCGGGCATCAGCGTCGAGCCGAAGTCGCTCGATAACGGAGGGAACAAAGCGTGAATTCCTTACTTAATTTCAGCAGCAACATGTTTCTGGTTGCCTTCTTCCTGTACTGCTTCGGATTTTTGTTCTACGCCGTCGCCGTTGCAGGACAAAAATTCAGCAACCGCGATCCGGAGAAGCATCTTCGCCGGTGGGGTCGAATCGCGTTCGTAACCTCGCTGCTCGGTTTCCTGTCGCATGTCACCTTCTTCGTTACGCGGTGGATCGGCGGCGGCCATATACCGACCAGCAATATGTACGAATTCATGACGTTTCTGGCCATGGCGATCATGTTCGCCTTCGTCATCGTCTACGCGATCTACCGCAAACCGCTGATCGGCCTGTTTACGCTGCCGCTCACCGTCATCATAGTCGCGTACGCCTCGGTATTTCCGCAGGAGGTGCAGCCGCTCATCCCGGCGCTCGATTCGTATTGGCTGCGCATCCACGTGACGACGGCCGCGCTGGGCGAAGCGTTTTTCGCCGTCGGCTTCGCCACGGCATTCATGTATTTGCTGCGCACCGTCAGCTTCAAGGAATCGGGACCCCGTGCCCGCCGCGCGCAGCGCTGGGTCGAATTTCTGCTCTTTATCGTCGTGGTGATGATCGGCTTCCTCGGCTCGGTCTTCGCTTTCCGCGCCGCCGGCTACGAAGCGACTTTCGTGCAGGAGACCGTTTCGATCGATACGAACGGCATCGAAAATAACACGACGAATACGGTGGAATATACGATGCCGCCGATTTTCAAACCGTACAACAGCCGCGTGGAGAAAATCGATTCGTTCATCGGTATAAAGGATGGCCTATTGGAAACACCCTATTGGATGAAAGGCGTCAATGCGGCCAAAAAGCTGAACACGCTCGTCTGGTCGGTGATCGCGGGCGGCATCCTGTACGGGCTGATCCGCCTCGCGCTGCGCCGGCCAATCGGCGCGATTATCAATCCGGTGATGAACAGCATCGATCCGGACGATCTGGATGAAATCAGTTACCGCGCCATCGCGATCGGCTATCCGATCTTCACGCTGGGCGCACTCGTGTTTGCGATGATCTGGGCGTACGAAGCTTGGTCCCGCTTTTGGGGATGGGATCCGAAGGAAGTGTGGGCGCTCATCACGTGGCTTTATTATACCGCCTATCTGCATCTCAGGCTGTCGAGAGGGTGGCACGGCTCGAAATCGGCCTGGCTCGGCGTCATCGGCTTCGTTGTCGTCATGTTCACGTTAATCGGCGTCAACCTGGTGCTGGTTGGCCTGCATTCCTACGCAGGCGTGGATTAACTATTATTGGAAAGGGGTCTGGTCCGCATGTCCGAAACGCTGCACCGTATTCTTGTCGTCGATGACGAGGAGCGCATTCGCAGACTGCTGAAAATGTATTTGGAGAAGGAAGGCTACGCGATTGAGGAAGCCGAGGACGGCGAGACGGCGCTTCGGATGGCGACGGCCAGCGATTTCGATTTGATTCTGCTCGACGTGATGCTCCCCGGAATCGACGGGGTCGAGGTTTGTTCCCGCCTGCGGCAGGTCAAGGCGACGCCGGTCATCATGCTGACGGCGAAAGGCGAGGAAATGAACCGGGTGCAGGGCTTCGAGGTGGGGGCTGACGACTATGTCGTGAAGCCGTTCAGCCCGCGCGAGGTTATCTATCGGGTCAAGGCGATTTTGCGCCGTTCGTCGGCAACCGCCTTCCTGTCGAAGGATGCGATGACGAGCAACAATATCGTGTTCCCGCACCTCGTCATCGAGCACGATGCGCACCGGGTCATGGCCGGCGGCCAGGAGGTCAGCCTGACCCCGAAAGAATACGAGCTGCTGCATTATTTGGCGATTTCGCCGGACAAAGTATTTTCCCGTGAAGAGCTGCTAAAGGATGTATGGAACTACGAATTTTTCGGCGATTTGCGGACCGTCGACACCCATGTGAAGAGGCTGCGCGAGAAGCTGAACAAGGTATCGCCTGACGCGGCTGCGATGATCACGACCGTGTGGGGCGTCGGCTACAAGCTCGAGGTACCGAAGTAAGATGCTGCTCTGGCGTAGCGTCGTCGGAAAGCTGTGGATGACGATCATTTTGCTCGTCGCCACCGTGCTGCTTATTCTCGGGATGTTCCTGCTGCAGTATATCGATATGTCATTCACCGAACAAGGCAGCAATAACGCGCATCAGGTGAAAATGCTGTTCGTTTATACCGCGATTATCGGTTTTTTGCTTTCGACGTTTTTTGCCTTTTTCCTGTCGACGAAAATTACGCAGCCGCTCCTTCAGCTGAAGAAGGCCGCGGATTTGATTGCGCAGGGTGAATACCGGACGCGGGTCCCGATCCGTTCGAACGACGAAATCGGGGATCTTGCGAATACCTTCAATCATATGGCGACCGAGCTCGATTCGTTGATCCGGGCGCTGAACAACGAGCGAGACCATCTGGCGAGCATTCTGCGAAGCATGAGCGATGCCGTCGTGACGTTCGACGCGGAGGGCCGTGTGCTGCTGGCCAATCCGAACGGACAGCAGCTGATCGACGGATGGAACGGGGTCGACTGGGGAGGAGACGATGCGGACAGCGGGCGCAGACGGCCGCTCAGCCAGGTTCCGGCCCCTTTGTTCGAGCAGTACCGCAAGGTGCTTCGCGAAGGCAAAGATATGGCGGGCAAGGTGCATGTGCAAAGCGGGGTCTGGTCCGTCGTGATGGCGCCGCTCAAGTCGAACGATGCCGTGCGCGGAGCTGTCGCCGTCATGCGCGACGTCACCGAGGAAGAACGGCTCGAGAAGCTGAGGCGCGATTTTGTCGCGAACGTCTCGCATGAAATCCGCACTCCGCTGTCCATGCTCCAGGGCTACAGCGAGGCGCTGATCGACGATATCGCGGCATCGCCGGAGGAGCGGCGGGAGATCGCGCAGGTCATTCTCGACGAATCGCTCCGCATGGGACGTCTCGTCAAGGACCTGCTCGATTTGGCGAGGATGGAAGCCGGCCATTTCGAGATGAAATTCGTCCGCACCGATCTGGAAGCGCTGCTTAGAAGAGTGCATCGCAAGTTTCTCGTTTATGCGAAGGAACGCGGCATCCGTCTGGAATGCGAGCTGGCGCAGAAGCCGCTCGTGCTGGAGGCCGCCGACGAGGACCGGCTGGAGCAGGTGCTGACCAACCTGCTGGACAATGCGCTGCGCCATACGCCGGAAGGTGCGCAAATCAAGATTTCGGGCCGAGCCGTGACGTTGGACCGCAGGCCGTTCATAGAGCTGAAGGTGCAGGATGAAGGGCAGGGCATACCGGCCGAGGATCTCCCCTATATATTCGAACGGTTCTATAAAGCGGACAAGGCGCGTACGCGCGCTGCGACGTCGGGAGGTACCGGCCTTGGCCTTGCGATCGTCAAAAGCATCGTCGAAGCCCATCACGGCCGTATCCGGGCGGAAAGCGTCATCGGAACGGGCACGACCTTTACGCTGCTGCTTCCTGTCTTAGCAGGGTAGCAGGAGCCTTCGGGCAAATGCTAGCTGCTAGTAATGGATTTTCGATTCAACTACGAGTCAACCGTTACGCGACGGTTGACTTTTTTGTTTTAAGCCATCTAATCCGATTAGACTTACCCGTATGTTATGTATATGTTATTTATTTACGACCACAACGAATTTATGTTATCTATATTGACATATTGTGAATTGGGCTCGATAATAATACTAGCTTACCTGTCAGGCAGGCAGGCAAGTTGGCAGATTATAGGCGGTACATGTGCAGACTAACCGCGAAAGGTGTTCATAATCATGTTCCAAAGTATAAAGAAACCCGGAAAGCTTTATGTCAAAATTGCCGAGCAGATTAACCAGCTGATTTTAAAAGGGACGTTCAAGCCGGGAGAAAAGCTTCCGTCGGAGAAGGAAATCGCCGAAAAGCTGCAGGTTAGCCGCCCGTCCGTCCGGGAAGCGCTCGCGGTGCTTGAAATATTGGGCATTCTTGAGGTTAAGGTCGGCGACGGTTCCTATGTTAAAACGCATGCAAAAGACCTTGAATTAAAATTGGAAGAAATGAAAGACGTCAGTACGGTCGAGCTGATGGAAGCCCGGCAGCTGATCGAATCGCTCATTGTCGATTTGGCGGTTCAGCGCGCCACGACCGAGCAAATCGCCTCCTTACAAGAGTCCGTCGACCGGATGCGGGAATGTCTCGATGACAATTTCGAGGAATATTTCCGTCAGGGCAGCCGTTTCCACAGCGAATTGGCCGCTGCCGCGAATAATGAGGTGATGTTCAAAATCGCCGAGCAGCTTCTTCAGCCCGAGATTCATCCGCTCGCGATCAACTTGAACAAAAAAGTGCTCCATTCCCGGGAGACGCGCATTCATCAAATCGAAGAGCATCAGGAAATTATCGATGCGATCAGGGAGCGCGATCTGGAAAAAGCGCGTAAATTGATGATTCACCATATTAAACATCTGGAAGAATTGTTTTTGCTGTAACAAACTTTTGCGATTTTTCTTTGGATGAAGGAGGTGATGTGCTAGCGGAGATATTTGAAAGCAGCCGGAATATCCGAAAATTCCAACCTTACGGAAAGGTGAAAGGAGAGTGCTATGCTCGATCTTGTCATTCGTAACGGAGCGATCGTAAACGCAGACATGACGCAGCACGCCGACATCGGTATCAAGGACGGCGTCATCGTTGCCATCGGTATGGCGGACTATATGCCCGAGGCAGCAGATACGATCGATGCAAAAGGAAAATACGTGCTGCCGGGCATGATCGATTCCCATGTCCATGTCAACACGAAACTGGGAGAGTTTCAAGGGAAGGACGATTTCTACGGTGCATCCGTCGCGGCCGTTTACGGCGGAACGACGACGATGGTTGAATTCGCGATTCCTTACGGCGATGAATCTCCGCTGGATGCCGTCACCAGGCGGCTTGAGGAAGCCAAAGGCCGCACCATAATCGATTATTCGTTCCACGGCTGCATTACGAGAGGGGACGCCCGGTCGTTCCGGGACGTTCGGGAGCTTGTTACCGGCGGCATTTCGTCGATTAAAATGTTCACGGTCTATAAAGACGCGGTCATGGTCGATAAAGGCGTCATTTTGGAAGTATTGAACATTATGAGCCGCCATGGCGGTCTGGCTAAATTTCACGCCGAGAACGCGGACATTATCGATGCCAGCATTGGCAGATTCATAGCGGAGCAAAATACGACTCCGGCGTATCACGCTTTAAGTCGTCCTGCAATTGCCGAGGTCGAGGAGATGGCCGCACTGATGACGCTGATCGAGCACACGGGGACGCCGTCCCTGTTCGTGCACATGAGCACGAAAAGCGCGAGACCGCTTATGAACGCGGCGAAGAGGAGACTCCCGGTATTTGCCGAGGTTTGCCCGCATTACTTGGCCCTGACACAGGATCGGTACAGCGACGATAACGGCGAAAATTACATTTGCAGTCCGCCGATCCGCGAGCAGGAGGAACAAGACGGATTGTGGGAAATGGTGTGCGACGGTACGGTTGACGTGATCAACAGCGACCACTGCTGCTACGATACCGAGCAAAAACGGAAATATAAAGATTTCTTTCCGAAGGCGCCGAACGGCGTGCCCGGCATCGAGACGAGGGGAACGGTGCTCTATTCGGAAGGTGTGGCCAAGGGTAAAATCGGCATGAACCGTTTCGTGGACTTGGTTTCAACGAAGGCATCGAAGCTGATGGGGCTCTATCCGAGAAAAGGGGTGATTAAAGTCGGAAGTGATGCGGATATCGTAGTCTTTGACCCGGACCCTCGATACGCGATCACCTCCGGTGCATTGCACATGCAAACCAATTATACCCCATTCGAAGGACTAATGGTATCGGGAAAGCCGCGCGATGTCGTCGTCGGCGGGAGGCCGGTCATACGCGATGGCCGTATGATGGACTTGGACGTTCGCGGTCAATTCGTTCCACGCACTTCCCCGATATTGACTTAAATGCGATATTACAAATTAGAGGCGCGGGGTGACAGCATTTGAACAGCTTGAAACAGCAGTTCGAAACGCTCGGCAGCATCATTGACAGGATCCAATTCCGGTCGGTGCATAAATGGCTCATTTTTCTGATCGCACTCGGTGCCGTATTCGATGCGATCGAACAGTATAATATCGGATACGCCGCGCCGCTTCTGACGCAGCAGTGGGGGCTATCGAAGACCGAGGTCGGATTGCTGACGACCTTAACATTTGGCGGTATGGCGGTAGGCTCCTTGATTGCAGGCATATTAGGCGATCTGATCGGGCGCCGGATTACGTACATGTACAATTTGGGGCTGTATACGTTCGGCGCTCTTATCGCCGCGTTTGCGCCT
Organism: Paenibacillus humicola; assembly: GCF_028826105.1. Lineage (NCBI taxonomy): Bacteria > Bacillati > Bacillota > Bacilli > Caryophanales > Paenibacillaceae > Paenibacillus > Paenibacillus humicola. The sequence goes on along the minus strand of NZ_JAQGPL010000001.1, from coordinate 3,507,763 downwards.
AATCTGGAAATTTTGCTCCTCGGACGTTTTATCGTCGGGCTGGGACTGGGCGGTGAGCTGAACACGGGAATTACGATTGTCAGCGAATTCGTTCCGACCAAGAACCGCGGCTCGTCCGTCGCCATTGTCAATGTTGCAGCCGGCGGGCTCGGCATATTCCTTTCGGCGGCGATTGCTTATCTCATTTTGGGGCCTTTTTCAGCATTTTTGGGCGGGGATGAAGTGACGTGGAGGTGGCTGCTCGGCATTTTGGCGGCACCGGCCGTTTTGCTCTGGATCTATCGCAAATATATTCCGGAGTCGCCGCGGTACCTGATGTCCAGAGGCAAAGTGGACGAGTTGAACCGTGTGCTGTCGATTTTTGAGCAAAACACGCTGAAAGCGAAGAAACTGCGGATCAAGAAATTTTTTGACAGCGTCGCCGGTACGTACGAGAAGGAAAAAGTCCGGTTTCGCGATATTTTCTCGGCAGGCCTGGCGAAACGGACGGTGGGGCTGTGGATCATATCCGCGCTTACGTTCGGCGCGCAGGTGGCAATCACGGTTTTTATGCCGTCCGTCCTCGTGGAACAAGGCTTTACGATCGTAAACAGCCTGTTCTATTCCATGGTCATTAATACTGGAGGGCTGGTCGGAGCGATTCTGTCTTCGTATTTCGCCGCCAAGCTTGGCCGGAAAATGGTGCTCGGCTGGGGATCCTTGATCGCTTTTGCGATCGCCCTGCTGTTCGGTTTGTCGCAGTCGACGTTTATGATCCTTCTGCTCGGTTCGATCCTGCAGCTCATGTTTATGCTCCTTAACACGACAACGTGGCTGTATGCGCCGGAAATTTATCCGACACGAATCCGGGCGTTCGGAACGGGAGCCTCGGTTGTCGTTGCGCTTGTAAGCGCAAGTCTCATCCCGTATTTGGCGGGATACATTTTTGAAATCGGCAAGGCGACTGGACTGCTTTCAATGATTGCAATCATGTACGCCATAATGGGTATCACCACTTGGAAGCTTGGGGTGGAAACGAAAGGAAAAAGTCTGGAGCAGCTATCCGAGGCGGATGTTTCGATCAACGGTGCATCGTCGACTTCCGGAAAGTTCAGTGCCTAAGCTGCCCGTGTCCCGGAGCATTAACCGGCGATTTCAATTTTCCGGTGCCGGAACGAATCTTAGCCGGATTTGTTGAAGCAGGCCGATAAATCTTGTTGGTCGTGAAACAACGCGCCGTAAATAAACGAAAAAAGAAGCGCTCCGTTCGCGGAAGCGCTTCTTGTCTTACAAAAGGAGCCCAATTTCGTTTTTAAACCAATACGATTTCTTTGGCGTTGTTCAGGTCGGGCAGCTTCGTCAGCTCGGCGAGCTGTTCCTTTGTCGCCGGCTTGTCGACCGAAAGCACCATGATAGCGGCGCCGCCGGCCAGCTGACGGCCGACCTGCATCGTCGCGATATTGACGTCGTTGCTGCCGAGCAGCGTACCGACGCGCCCGATGATGCCCGGCTTGTCGTTATGCGAGACGAGAATCAGATTGCCCTCCGGCGCGACGTCGACCGGGAATTTGTCGATCTGCACGATCCGGTGCCCGTAGCCTGTCAGCAGCGTGCCGGCGACGAGACGCTCTTCCTTCTTCGAACGGAGCGTAACCGAGACGAGATTCGTAAAATCGCGGGCCGCGCGCGACGTCTGCACGACGATATTGACGCTCCGCTCCTTGGCCAGATGCATGGAGTTGACCACGTTCACCTGCTCGATGCCGAGGTGGTGCGCCAGCACGCCGCGCACGATATAGCGGGTGAGCGGCTGCGTATCGACGTCGGCCAGCTCGCCGGCGTAGTTGATGATGATATCCTCCACGGCGCCTTCGGTCAGCTGGGCGGCAAAGCTGCCCAACTTCTCGCCAAGGCTGAAATACGGCTGCAGGACGCTCAGCACGTTCGCCGGAATCGGCGGCATATTGACGGCATTGATAAACGGCTTGCCGCGCAAAATATTCAGCACCTGCTCGGAGACGTCGATCGCGACGTTTTCCTGGGCTTCGACGGTGGATGCGCCGAGATGCGGCGTCACGATGATTTTCGGATTGTTCAGAAACGGATGATCCGCCGCCGGCGGCTCCACTTCGAATACGTCGAATGCCGCCCCGGCCACGATGCCCTGACCGATCGCTTCAACGAGAGCGGCTTCGTCGATGATGCCGCCGCGTGCGCAGTTCACGATGCGCATCCCTTTCTTCATCACTTCGAACTGCGGGCGGGAAATCATATGGCGCGTTTCCGGCGTCAGCGGCGTATGAACCGTCATAAAGTCGGCGTTGCGCACGATATCGTCGACGGTGGAGAGGCGGACGCCCAGCTTCTCGGCGCGTTCTTCCGTCAGGAACGGATCGTAGCCCCAAATTTCCATGCCGAACGCCTTCGCGCGTTTGGCGACCTCGCTGCCGATCCGGCCCATGCCGAGCACGCCGAGGATTTTGCTCCGAAGCTCGACGCCGAGGAACGATTTCCGGTCCCATTCCCCGCCGACGGTTTTATGATACGCCTGCGGAATGTGGCGGGCGACGGCCATCATCATCGCAAACGTGTGCTCGCAGGTCGTAATCGTATTTCCGTCCGGCGCGTTGATGACGATAATACCGCGCTGCGTCGCGGCATCCAGATCGATATTGTCGACGCCGACGCCGGCGCGGCCGATTACCTTCAGCTGCTTGCCGGCTTCCATAATACGCGGCGTTACGCGCGTCTGGCTGCGCACGAGCAGGGCGTCGTATTCGCCGATAATCGCAATCAGTTCGTCCTCGCTGAGTCCGGGCTTTTTATCGACGGCGACATCCTCGGCATCTGCCAGCTTTTGAATGCCGAGGTCGCTGATCGGGTCTGAGACTAGAACTTTGAACATGTCGAAATGCCTCCTGAAAAAATGAAATAGAAGCGAAAAACCCCCGCCGAAGCCGACGCTTCCCGGTCAGCCGGACGAGAGTTTGATCGCTTGCGCCGCAAGCCGCCGCACATGCTTGTCGAATGACCGCAAGGACGGCAAAAACCGCACAACAAAAGCTTTTCTTATTTTATAGCAGGTAAGCCGGCAATTGCAATGCCGAAACTTGCCGAAATGTGAAATTTTCGTTATGATGAGGCGCGGGATCCTACCTGGAATTTGGAGGGAATGTAAATGAAGCGATGGACGGACGTGGAGCCGCTGGAATTCGTCCGCCGGATGCGGGAGGGCGGGCTGTCCGCAGACCAGGTAATCGACGTGCGGGAGCAGCCGGAATGGGATTATTACCATCTGGAGCAAACGACGCTGATGCCGATGAATACGATTCCCGGGCGAATCGATGAGCTGCCGCGCGACAAACCGCTGTACATTATATGTGCCCACGGCGTCCGAAGCGAGGCCGTATGCCGTTATTTACACGAAAGAGGCTTCGGCGGTCTCCAAAACGTATTGGGCGGAATGGCCGCCGTTGCCTCGCATGCCGGGTTCGAATACGACTGAGTTACCCTTCGGAGAAAAACGGAAGCATCGGCAGTACTTCCTTGCCGTAAAGCGCGGCCTGGCTGCTGCGAAAATCACCGGCGCGGACGGCGTCCGTACCGATCAGCAGATCGGCGATAGCTTGAACCGTCTGGATTTTCATGCGGCCGTCCTGACCGGAATCGATAAACGCATCGACGCGCGCCGTCAAATCCTGCGGATAAAAGGGGGCAAGCACCGCTCGTGCGTTCAGCTGAGCGGCCATAATCACGTTTTTGACAGCTAGCGGAAGCTTCTTCCACTGCGAAACTTCAATCAGCTCGGTGCTGTTGTAATCGGGGGGAATATCGGAGTCCACGGAACTGGCCCATTTCAACATGGCGCCGTAATAGCTCAGCTGTCCGGCGTTCGCCTGCTTGACCCCTTCGTGGTAGAACGCGTCCTTCTCCAGCTGCTTCGCGACGTCAGGCCCCGATTGGCCGTCCGCGCTGCCGGCGCTGCGTTGGGCCGCATCGCCCATCAGCTTCAGCGCCTTCATTAGCTGGAGCTGAGCCTGCTCAAGGAGCGGAGACGTCTTCGGCACGGCTGCGTTGCTTGCTTCGCCGTATTTTTGCACGGCTGTTCCTGCCAGCTCCTTCAGCGCGGAGGAGGGGGCCGCGAGCTGCTTCGAGACGAGCTTGCGCAGCGTTGAGGTCCATTCGGATTGAAATTCACGATAAGGCAAAAATACGGTATGATAGAAGGAAACCAGATCCTGCTGCTGATAAGCGGGCACAATCGCGCTGCTGCCTGAACTTAAATGCTTGGTCTGCTCGATAAATTTCGCTTCGGTCTTGTCCGAGCCGATTTTCATGCCGTAAAAAAAGCTTCCGACGGCGAGGACGAGCGTAAACAGAAATCCGAGGCTTGCGAACATTTCGGTGCGTGTCAAACGTTTGTCCATATGTATCCCCTTTATGTCCGGTTATCAGCCGGTAAAGATGTGACTTTCAAGCTACCCGAGGGCAGCTTTTTCGTTTCGTTATAGATCGATTGTCCTACTAGTATAGGAGAAATTGGTCGAAAAAGAAATCACCTTCACGACAGGCGGTTGGACCTATGAAAAAAATCGATCTGCGCAACATTCGCTTTCGCAAGGTCACGATCGACCAAATCGACGACCGTCTGCTGCTCATCAATTTATACGCCACGCAGGCAGGCACATTTATTATCGGCCTTATTTGGCTATTATTCCAGCGCCGCAACCCGTTGCTGCTCTTCGAATGGCCGGCCGGAAGCTCGTTTCTGCTATGGGGCGCGGGCCTGGCCGCGCTGGTGCTCCTTGTCGATTACCTGGTGTCCATGTTCGTGCCTGAAGAAGTCGGAGACGACGGAGGCGTCAACGAACGGTTATTCAAGAAAAGGCCGGTGTGGCATATCGTGCTGTTGTCGCTGATCGTCGCCGTCTGCGAGGAGACGCTGTTTCGCGGCGCCGTTCAGCACAATATCGGTCCTTACTGGACGAGTATTTTGTTTGCGGCGATTCATGTCCGCTATTTGCGCCATTGGATCCCGACGGGGCTCGTGTTTTCGATCAGCTACGCGCTGGGCTGGATATATATCCATACCGGCACGCTATGGGCGCCGATTGCCGCCCATTTCATCATCGATACGGTAATGGGACTCATCATCCGCTTTCGGAGGAAGACATGAGCAGAATGGAAAAATTCGGCTCCAGGCGTTCGACGGGAACGCCGACCGGCAGAGGGCCGGCGGCGGTCCGGGTCGCCGCCGGTCCGGATCGGCCGCTGCCTTCGCGGCGGCTGAAGCATCCTTCCAACAAAGAAACCATGACCAAATGGTTTTACCGGATTTTGATCGGCATGTTTCTGCTGCTGCTGGTTTCCCTGTTCCTGTGGGGGCGCCGCTACACCGCGCTTTGATCCGCAGCCGCTTGACTCCCGCGGCTCTTGAAGGCTCTTCAGTTTTACATCGCGGAAGGAGTTCGGTGCGATATGGTTTTATGGGTATTGGCGGCTGCAGCGGCTGCGGCCGCGCTGTTCGCGGGATATATGGTCGCGGCTTCGTTCCGTTACCGGCTGGACGTTCAAACGGTAGCGCACGAACGGCTGCCCGGCGGGTTTGACGGCACCCGGGTACTGTTTATAAGCGATGTGCACCGCCGCGTGATCCCGGATGCGGTTATTGCTCGGTGCGCCGACACGGGCGGCGCCGAACTGGTGCTGGTGGGCGGCGATTTGCGCGAGAAGGGCGTGCCGCTTGCGCGGAGCCGGACGAACATCCGCAAGCTGCGCCGGATCGCCCCGATCTATCTGGTATACGGCAATAACGATCACAGGATGGATATCCGCCCGCTCGAGGTCATGCTGGAAGAGGAACGGGTGCGCGTGCTGTCGAACGAATCGGTCGTGCTCGAGAAAGGCGGCAGCCGCATCCGGCTCGCAGGCGTGGACGATCCGAGAACGGAGCGGGACCGGCTGCCGCTGGCGCTCGAAGAGCCGGAAGGCGGCGGCCCGTCGTTCACACTGCTGCTGGCGCACGACCCGATTATCGCCACCCGAATTTCGCCGGACATGAGAATCGACCTTGCTTTATGCGGCGACACGCATGGCGGGCAGGTCGTGCTTCCGCTGCTCGGGCCGCTCGTCCGGCGATTCTCCGTCATGAATTTTCGCTGCGGCTGGTTCCGGCCGTTTAAACAGCCCGGCGGCGAGACGTTCCGGATGTTTGTCAGCTGCGGCTTCGGCACGTCGGGGATGCCGATCCGGTTCGGGACGCCGGCCGAGCTTCATCTGTTTACCCTGACCACAGGCAAGGGCTCGGCTGTTGACCGGTGAGGGCCTAGCCGGATCGCTCGCCAACACATTGCCGGGGTTAAGGTCTCTCGCAATTCGAAACCTTCGTACACTTGGGAGCAGGCCGCTCCTTTTCCTTTTTTTATGACCGGATGACCGCTCGTACAGACGGCCACAATAACATTGATTTCATCATACAAAGGAGGATGGAGCAATGAGATGGTCCGGTTTTCTGGTCGGCGGCATCGTAGGAATCGCTGCGGCCGCTTATATGGCGAAGCGGCGCCCGGGCATGTTCGCTTTGGCAAGCTCGGCGGCGAATGAAGCGTGGTCGGGCATGAAGGGCTCTGCGGTCGGCGCGGTAATGAACCGCAAATTCGGCGATGCCGCGGCAAGCGCGGGACATCATGCCGCACATCAATCCGGCGAAGCCTGGGGACAGATCGAGAAGCTGGTGAACAGCGATCCCGCCGTGAAGAAGCAGGCGAATGAAATCATGTCGGAAGCGGGCACGCATTAATCCTTTCCAGACCGGTTCCGGTTCAAAAAAAAGAATCGTTTGGCCGTCCGTTTACGTATGTAATAATGGCGGTGCAAACGATTCTTTTTTATGCGTTGGAACGGGCATTTTTTCGTGCATTCCGGGGACATACATGATAACATAGTTGCATAGCGCGATTTATTCACCAAACGGCCGCAGCGTCATACGCTGTGTATAACAGATACAGCCTTAATATGCGCTTTCGAGGTACAAGTTTTGCTCCGCATCAACGAAGCAGAAAGATGCTCTCGAGAAGGAGGATCCTATCATGAAAATCGAACGACTCAATCAAGACAAAATACGAATTTTTCTGACGTTCGACGACCTGCTGGAACGTGGGATCCAGAAGGAAGATATGTGGCGCGAAATTCCGAAGGTGCATGAGCTGTTCAGCGAGATGATGGACCAAGCCTACAACGAGCTCGGCTTCGATGCCAGCGGACCGCTCGCGGTCGAGGTTTTCGCATTGCCGGCCCAGGGCATGGTCGTCATCGTCACCCGCGGCAAAGTGAACGTGCGGCCCGATGATCGTACTCATGACGAGGACGAGAACGAGGAAGACGTATATGAGCTTGAAGTGACGCTGGAACAGAGCGACGTCGTATTATATGCATTCAAAGACATCGAAGACGTAATCGCCGTCAGCCGGCGGCTTCATGATTCGGGCCTGACCAGTGACGGGCGGCTATACTCCTACAACGGCAAATATATGCTGGCCTTCGAAGCCGAAGGCATGGAGCAGCCTCGTTACCACGCCATGATTGCGCTGCTCGCCGAATTCGGCGATGCGGCCTCGGTGACGACGGCCGTGCTCGACGAATACGGAAAAGTGGTCATTCCTGCGCAGGCCGTTGCGGAAATTTGCACTTATTTTTGAACGGAGCGCTTATACACGCATCAGCAGCTGGGCTTTCGCCCTTTTGCCTGATGCTTTTTATTTTTTTTTCGGTTCTTTTCCGCATTCGCATAGACGGTGAAGCTGCCGCCCATATTAGACATTGTAAAGGTGGTGACGGTTCCGTGAACGGAACGGGAAACAACGACGTGCTGACGTCGACGCAAATTGTCATCGAAGATGCGCTGCGCAAGTTAGGCTATGGCGACGATATGATCGAGCTTCTGAAAGAGCCGATGCGGGTGCTGACTGTCCGCTTCCCCGTGCGGATGGACGACGGAAAGACGCGCATTTTCGTCGGATACCGGGCTCAGCATAACGATGCGGTCGGCCCTACCAAAGGAGGCGTACGTTTTCACCCGGATGTGAACGAAAACGAGGTGAAGGCGCTGTCGATCTGGATGAGCCTCAAGTGCGGCATTGCCGACCTGCCTTACGGCGGCGGAAAAGGCGGAATCATCTGCGATCCGCGCAAAATGTCCTTCCGGGAGCTGGAACGGCTGAGCCGCGGCTATGTGCGCGCGATCAGCCAGATTGTCGGACCGACCAAGGACATCCCTGCGCCAGACGTCATGACGAACGCGCAGATTATGGCGTGGATGATGGATGAGTACAGCCGGATCCGCGAGTTCGATTCGCCCGCGTTCATCACGGGCAAGCCGCTTGTGCTCGGGGGATCGCTCGGCCGGGAAAGCGCCACCGCGCGCGGTGTCGCCATCATGGTCGACGAGGCGCTGAATCGGAAAAACATCCCGATCCAGAATGCGCGCGTCGTCATTCAAGGCTTCGGCAACGCGGGTAGTTATCTGGCTCATTTTATGCACCAGGCAGGCGCCAAGGTGATCGGTATTTCGGATGTGAACGGGGCGTTGTATAATGAGGATGGGCTCGACGTCGAATATTTGATGGAACGCCGTGATTCCTTCGGTACGGTGACGAACTTGTTCCGGGATACGATCACCAATGACGAGCTGCTGAAGCTCGATTGCGACATTCTGGTGCCGGCGGCGATCGAGAACCAAATCACGTCCGAAAACGCCGCCGATATTAAGGCGAAAATCATCGTCGAAGCGGCGAACGGCCCGACCACGCTGGAAGCGACGAAAATCGTGACCGACCGGGGCATCCTGCTCGTGCCCGACGTGCTTGCCAGCGGCGGGGGCGTTATAGTATCTTATTTTGAATGGGTGCAAAACAATCAGGGCTATTACTGGTCCGAACAGGAAGTCGATACGAAGCTGCGGGAAATGATGGTCCGCGGATTTAATCAGGTGTATGAGCTGCACCGGAGACGCAATGTCGATATGCGACTTGCGGCTTATATGGTCGGCGTTCGGAAAATGGCCGAAGCCGCGCGGCTGCGCGGCTGGATCTAGCGCCCGCCGCGGGCAGGGCGGCCGGATCCGGCTGCTGCAGCCCGCCAGGGGAGGTGGAACGGGAATGCTGTTATTTTCCATATTGGCAGCCGCACTGGCGCCCGGAATTGCGCTGCTTACCTATTTTTACTTGAAAGACCGCTACGAGTCCGAGCCGGTGCATATGGTCGTCAAATTATTCCTGCTCGGCGTGCTCGTCGTACTGCCGACCGTCATTATTCAACGCGGGCTTTCGCTTTGGTGGGGGGAGCAGCCGCTAGTTTTCGCGTTTGGCATTTCCGCCGGCGTCGAAGAGGGACTGAAATGGTTCTTGCTGTACCATTTCATCCTGAATCATACCGAATTCGACGAGCCGTACGACGGCATCGTCTACGCCACGGCGATATCGCTCGGCTTCGCTACGGCGGAAAACGTGCTGTACGCCTTTTTTCAGCCCGTTTCGTTCGGTTCGCTGCTCGTCCGGGCTCTTCTGCCCGTTTCCGGCCATGCGCTGTTCGGGGTGACGATGGGTTATTACGTCGGCAAAGCCAAATTTGCCGCGAAGGGCGGCAAAAAGCGCAGCTTTCTGCTGCTCGCGCTGTCGCTTCCGGTTCTCGAGCACGGGGTTTACGACTGGATAACGGGCTCCGGCGGAGCGTACTGGGTATGGTTCATCGTGCCGCTGATGGCTTTTTTGTGGGTGAAAGGCATGCGAACGATTCAACGCGCGAATTCGCGCTCTCCGTTCCGGCTGCATGCGCGCGAGGAAGAGGTTAAGCTGTAGCGTTTCCGTCCATAATAGGGGTAAAACGGCTGTCAGCTTAACGCTTTCGAAGCGGGGAGGGAACGACGATTTCGGCACGTGTCAAAGTGACGATCCGGTGCAACCAGTGCGGAGAAAAATTCGTGCTGCGCGGCAGGAGGGACAAGGACCGGATCGATACCGGGTTTAAGCAATGTTTATGCAACAATACGGAGGACTTCGAGGTGGAGGAGCTGAGCCTGTAAAGGCCGCCTTCCGCATGCGTCCCCGGCGCCGGGCCAACTTGAAAAACATGCATAAAGCTCCTTCGGGCAAACCAAACTAACACCAGGTTTTGCACACGAAAGGAGCTTTTGTCATGTACCAGCGATTAAGCGCCGTATTGTTTCCGGTGATGACGTTGCTTTTTATCGGTTCGATCTATTGGGGCTACCAGGAGCACCAGGAGAAAAACTCCATCCTGATCAAAGCCGAAAACCAGTATCAGCGGGCGTTTCACGATCTGAGCTACCATATGAACCAGCTTCACCGCGAGCTCGGCAATACGCTTGCGGTACATACCGGCTCGCAGGGGTATCATCGCAAAGGGCTCGTGAACGTATGGCGCCTGACCAGCCAGGCGCAGAACGAAATCAACCAGCTGCCGCTGACGCTGCTTCCGTTCAACAAGACGGAGGATTTTCTGTCGCATATTTCGAACTTCGCGTACAAAACATCGGTGCGCGATTTGACGGCCGAGCCGCTCACGAAGGACGAGTACAAAACGCTGGAGACGCTTTACGCCAGGTCGGACGATCTGACAAAGCAGCTGCAGAGCGTGCAGGACAAGGTCATCGCGAACAATTTGCGCTGGATGGACGTCGAGATCGCAATCGCTTCGGAGAAAACCGGCCGGGACAATACGATTATCGACGGCTTCAAAACGGTGGACAAAAAAGTGAGCGAGTACCCGGAAATCAACTGGGGTCCGTCGGTCGCCAGCATGTACGAGAAGCGGTCGGTGCGCATGCTGAGCGGCAGCATGGCAACGCCGGAGGAGATTAAACGAAAAGCGGCGGCGTTTTTGAACCTGGACGACACAAGCCGCATCCGGGTAGCGGAGAACGGGCACGCAACGGAGTTTTCTTCGTTTACGGCAACCGTGGAAACAGGCAATCCGGATAACCCGATCGAGCTCGATTATACGCAAAAGGGCGGCAAGCTCGTATCGTATACGAATCCGCGTACGCCGGCGGAAACGTCCATCGGAATCGGCGAAGCGCAGAAGGCCGCGTCGTCGTTCCTGGAAGCGCACGGGTATTCCGGCATGAAACCGATCAATTACGATCAATACGATGCGGCGGCGGTATTCACGTTCGTCGGCACGCAGGACGGGGTTTACATTTATCCCGACAAGCTGACGGTAAAAATTGCGCTGGATAACGGCGAGGCCCTCGGACTGACGGCGACGGATTACGCTTACGAGCACCACAAGCGGACGCTGCCGAAGCCGAAGCTTAGCGAGGCGCAGGCGCGCAAGAAGCTGAATCCGCGCTTCGAGGTGAGGACGCAGCGTAAGGCGCTGATCAAAAACGACGTCGGCCAAGAAGTGCTGTGCTACGAATATAACGGCAGGATAAACGGCACCATGTACCGCATTTATATCAATGCGCTGACGGGAGCCGAGGAAGCGGTCGAGCAGATGCCGGGCTGAAGGACGCGCTTGGGGCGAAGGACCTAACCTTCGCCCTTTTCTTTTCCCTGCTTTTCCACCAAATATCGACACATCGTGCTATAATCGTGGAAAAGAGGAGGGAAAACCGGGTCATGCTGCCTAAAGTAAACCAGTTTCTGTACATACAAGTCGCTTCGCCCGACCAGGCGGAAGCGGCCGTCGAGTATAAATCGCGCGTTGCCGACGAAGAAGACGGCCATCTCTTGATCGACGTGCCGATCATGGAACGGAACGGAAAATTTAAACGACTCTATTTGGGAGATGAGCTTTCGGCTTTCTATATGACGCAGGACGGCATCAAGCATTATTTTAACTCGCACGTCACCGGCTTCAAGGATGACGTCGTGCGGCTGATTCGCATCCGGAAGCCTGATCCGGCTTCCATTACGAAGGCGCAGCGGCGAAATTTTTTGCGCGTCGGAGCGGAGCTGGAGCTCGCTATCCGAATTCCGCCGCACGTCCGTTTCGTCTGCATGACCGACGATGTCGGAGGGGGCGGCGTTTCCTTTCTCGCGGACCCGAAGTGGCCCGTCAGACAGGGAATTGAGCTGGACGGCTGGCTGCTCATTCCTTACCGTAACGGCTCGCTCGAACATGCTCAATTCAAGGCGGAGATCGTGCGCATCAAGGGGCTCGAAAACGGCAAAAATCAGGTGATGGCCAAATTTACCGAAGTGACGGATGGCGAAAGGCAGAAAATTATCCGCTTCTGCTTCGAACGCCAGCTCGATATCCGCAAGCAGTGACGGGCTAAACTTCCTGAATATTCCTTCTTTCGCGTATAAAGGAAAATGCGACGGATCACACTATCCGCAGAATAAAGCGAAGGAGGCGATTTGCCGATGCTGCGAATGTTTTCCAAACTTGGAGGGAAGCTTTTCCTGTCCAAGCCCCGGAAAAAGCCGGAGCAGCTGTCCGACGAAGTGGCGAATTTGCTGAGAAAGATCGTAATCGCGCTGCTGATCGCCGTTGCCGTCAGCCAGCTGGCCCTGCAAATCCCGGAAGTCAGAATATGGATAACGGGAGTGGACAGGCTCGAGGGAATCCCTTTTTAGCGGGCTCGCTTTCTTTGCATCTCCTATCCCGCTGTGGTATAATTTTCACAATCGCAGGCAGAGCCTGCTTTTTTCTTGATGACTACGGTGGGGTTACAGCCGCTATCGGCTTCCTGGGGAGGGTTAGCACAGTTTGAGCATGCAAGGGGAACGCGACGGCGGCCGCATCAACGTTGCGATCGACGGCCCCGCAGGGGCCGGGAAGAGCACGGTGGCGCGCATGGTTGCCGGACGTCTCGGCTACATCTATATCGATACCGGCGCCATGTACCGCGCGGTCACGCTCGCCGCTAACCGTTCGAATATCGGACCGGATGAAGGGGACAAGCTGAGCAAGCTTGTCGCCGGACTGGAAATCCGGCTGAAGCCGGGACCGGAAGGGCAGACGGTGCTGCTGAACGGGGAAGACGTTACGGCCGAAATCCGTTCGCGCGAAGTGACGCTTCGCGTTTCGGAGGTCGCCTCCCATGAACCGGTAAGGCGCAGGCTTGTCGAGCTGCAGCGGCATTATGCCGTCGAGAAAGGCATCGTCATGGACGGGCGCGATATCGGAACGCATGTATTGCCGGGTGCGGAGCTCAAGATCTTCTTGACGGCGAGCGCACGGGTGAGAGCGCTCCGGAGGTTCGAGGAGCTGCCGGACGATCAGAAAATCCCGATCGAGCAGCTCGAACAGGAAATTGCCGACCGCGACCGCAGCGACGAGCAGCGCGAGCATTCGCCCCTTGTCCGGGCAAGCGACGCGATCCTGCTCGACAGCTCCGGGCTGACGATCGAACAAGTCGTGCAGCGAATTCTGGACTTTAGCCGAACCAAATTGGCGGAGGCGAAGTAAACTATGTTATATAACGTCTGCCGCAGCCTCCTTCGCGTTCTGTATGCGGTCCTGTTCCGGTTCGAAGCGCAGGGCCTCGACAATATTCCCGCAGCCGGCCCCGTCATTTTATGCTCGAACCATACGAGCAACCTGGATCCGACGACCGTCGGGGTGATGGTGAACCGCAAAGTGCACTACATGGCGAAGCAGGAGCTGTTTAACGTTCCGCTCTTCGGCCCGTTCATCCGGGCGCTCGGCGCCTTCCCTGTCAAGCGGGGCGGGGTAAGCAAGGATACGATCCGCACGGCGATCGCGCTGATGCGGGACGGCGGGGTGATGGGCATTTTTCCGGAGGGGTCGCGAAGAGCGCCTTCCGGCGCGGGCAAGAAAGGCGCAGCGATGATCGCCCTGCGCAGCGGGGCGACGGTGATTCCGGTAGCGATTACCGGCAACTACCGGCTTTTCAGCAAGGTCGTAATCCGATACGGTCAGCCAATCGATTTATCCGCATTTATTCAGGATTCTTCTTCCAATGTGCTCGATAAACTGACCGAAACGATTATGACCCGTATTCGCGAGATGGTTCGCGAAGACCGCGGCCGATAATCATGTTTTAGACGGGAGCCGCGCTCGGTGTTTCATTTGCCGGCCGGCACGTTTAAATAAAGTTGGGGTATGAATTGAGGAGGTTATTGCAAATGTCAGAAGAAACGAAAGTTCAGGAATCCGAAACGATCAGCCAAGAAGCAATGGACAATTTTGTGTCCTTGAAAAAAGGCGACACGGTGAAAGGTACGATCGTCAAAATCGAAGATAACCAAGCTTTTGTAAGCCTTGGATATAAATATGACGGCGTCATTCCGCTTCGTGAGCTTTCCTCGGTTCAGCTAGACAGCGCTGCCGATGCGGTACAGGTCGGTCAAGAAATTGAACTGAAAGTGGTCAGCATCGATGACGAGAAGGAGCGGCTCGTGCTCTCCAAACGCGCTATCGACAGCGAGAACGCCTGGGATGAGCTGCAGCGCCTTTTCGACGAGCGTGAAACGTTCGAGGTGACGGTAGCCGACGTCGTTAAGGGCGGTCTCGTCGCCGATGTGGGCGTGCGCGGCTTTATTCCCGCTTCGATGGTCGAGCGCCATTTCGTCGAGGATTTCAGCGACTACAAAGGCCGCAAGCTGCGCGTAAAAGTGAAGGAAATCGACCGCGAGAACAACAAAGTGATCCTGTCCCAGAAAGAAGTGCTTGACGAAGAGTTCGAGCAGAACAAGCAGCAGATCATGAGCTCGCTTCAGGTCGGGCAGGAAATTGACGGCACGGTGCAGCGTCTCACGCCGTTCGGCGCTTTTGTCGATATCGGCGGCATCGACGGGCTCGTGCACGTATCCGAATTGTCTTGGCAGCATGTCGCGCATCCGAGGGACGTCGTCTCCGAAGGTCAAAGCGTGCGCGTGAAGGTGCTCAAGGTCGATCCGGCCGCAGGCAAAATCAGCCTGAGCATCAAGGCTGCGCAGCCGGGGCCATGGGAGCTTGCTAACGGCAAATTCAATACCGGGGATATCGTAACGGGTACGGTTCGCCGGATTGTCAGCTTTGGCGTATTTGTGGAAATCGCACCCGGCGTCGAAGGCCTCGTTCATATTTCCCAGCTCGCTCACCGTCATGTGGCCACACCGTATGAAGTGGTGAAGGAAGGGCAGGAAGTAAAAGCGAAGGTGCTCGATTTCAATCCGTCCGAGAAGCGCGTTAGCCTCAGCATCAAGGAAACGGAAGAAGCGCCGGAGCAGGCGCCTCGTTCCGAGCGTCCTTCGCGCTCGCGCGAGCCGAAGGTGGAGTTGAACAACCCGAACGTCAGCCTGAGCAACGAAAGCATGAGCTTTACGCTTGGCGAACGTTTCGGCGACAAGCTGAGTAAATTGAAATAACCGTTCCGCTGCGAACGGTGAGGGAAAGCCGTCTGTTCGGCCATCGAGCCGGACGGACGGCTTTTTTTTTCGGGCGGGCGACGGCAGCTTTGGGCGAGAAAGGCCGCCTTGTATGTTTTGTCCAGCCCCCGCAGCCGATTAGCCCGGGAATGGAAGGCGCATAATACAGGCATCAAGAGGTGAGAGAAGTGAATGACGGATATACGGCGCTTTGGCTTGGGCTGATCGGAGGCATTTTGTATATAACGGGCTGGCGGGAACGTAACGACGCGGCTCCGCCCGCCCCAGTCTTGCTGCTGCTGCTCGCTGCCGCCGTATGGCTGCACGCTTATGAGTGGCCGATTGGCAGCGGCATTCGAATCAGCGGCAGTGCGGCGCTTCTGCTCGTCTGCCTGATGGCGTACGTCCTCACCCGGGGCAATGGGGGCGAAACGGCGCTTCTTGCTGCTTGCTCCGGCTTGGCGGGGTTATTATGGGTGTGGATCCGGTGCATGTATGCGGCGGATCCGGTGTTCGTCCTGATCCGTCCCGAATGGGACGGCCCGCTGCTTGCGGGTGCGGCCGCCGGGCTGTTGTCGGATAAAGCGCGGCTGCACTATGCGATTGCCGCAGCGGCGGCGGCGGCGGCCCCGCTGTCCGGGCTGCTGCAGCCCGGACTGTCGCAGCCCGCCGCCGAAATCGGCGGTCCCGCCTGGTGGGACGGGCTCGCGCTGGCAGCGCTTGCCGCCCGGCTTACCGGCTGCGCAAGGCTTTTGCTTCGGCAGGCGTCCGAGCGAGTCAACGGCAGCCGTCTGAAACAACGGGGAGGGAACTCGTAATATGTGGAACCATTACAATATCGGCGAGCCGCATCATATTTTATACGGCATTTTGCTCGGACTCGGCTTCGGTATTGCGGCCAGACTGATCATGCTCCGTACCGATTACAGGCAGTACCCTACCTATCCGCACGGCCGGATAATTCACATTTCGCTCGGTGTCATCGCCGCGGCGCTCGGGGCGGTTGCGGTGCCGGCGCTGTACGAGAAAAACTACACCGCCATTACGTTTTTGACGCTGGCGGCGCAGCAGTTTCGCGATGTCCGAAAGATGGAGCGGGACACGCTGGAGAAGATCGACAGTCTGGAGCTCGTTCCCCGCGGAGCGACTTATATCGAAGGGATTGCAATGGTATTTGAAGGACGGAATTACCTTGTTATCCTGACGGCGCTGCTGACGGCGCTGACCTCGCTCGCGCTGGATTACTGGATCGGCGCGGCCGCCGGCATTTTGCTGCTGCTTATCGTGAAGGCGCTGAAATCGGGCAAATCGATCTCCCATATCGCACTGGCCGAGAGTGCTCCGGTCCGGGTGGACGGCCCCGATTTATATGTCGGCGATATTTATATCATGAATGTCGGGTTGACCTCGAACCGGCAAATCATCGGCGAACGGGGGCTCGGGATCATTTTGACACCGTACAACCCGAACGGCAAGGCGACGCTCAGCAACTTGGGCCAGCGTCAGGCGCTCCTTTACGACTTGTCCACGATTCTCGGCGTCTACCGGGACGACGGGGAGCCGGCGCTCATTCCGTTGGCCAAGCTGGACATCAAGGACGGGAGGCTGGCCGTCTTTATTTTACCGCAGGAGCGACAGCCGGAGAAAGCGCTGGAAATCATCCGGCGGGTGCCGATTCTCGAAGCGGCGGTCCGCATGCCGACGGAAGCCGGCGTGAACAAAGGAAAGGAGCGGCAGCATGGCTAAAATCGTGGCTATCGTAACGACGGAGCGGGATGCAGTAGGCGGCGGCGCTCCGATTTTTATTGAACCGGACCCGAAAAAACGGGAATCGACCGCTTTTTTGCTGGAAAAAATTTTGGACGCCTCGGTACAAGATTTGAAGAACGGCTCCTATATTCTGGTCGATCATCGAAGCGAATGAAATGTTAGCCAAGCGTGTTGTTTTTTGCTATGATGAAAGGCGTGAGGTTTTGAGACCGTCCATTTACGGCAGATGCCGTAAACGGTTTAAGGAGTGAAACTATGGCTAAGCCCATTATCGCCATCGTAGGAAGGCCCAATGTGGGGAAGTCTACGATCTTTAACCGCGTCATCGGCGACCGGTTAGCGATTGTGGAAGACAAGCCGGGCGTGACCCGCGACCGGATTTACGGATCGGGCGAGTGGAACGGCCGGCTGTTCAGCATCGTCGATACCGGAGGCATCGAGATCAGCGGCGAAGACGAAATCATGAAATCCGTTCGGATGCAGGCCGAGCTGGCGGTTGAAGAAGCGGATGTGATCATTTTTATGGTCGACGCCAAATCCGGTCTGACGCAAGCGGATGACGAAGTGGCCCAAATGCTGCTGCGATCGAGAAAGCCGATCGTGGTAGCCGTCAATAAAGTCGATAATTTCAACCGTCACGACGATATTTACGAATTTTATAACCTGGGCTTCGGCGAGCCTTATCCGATCTCGGGGTCTCACGGCACGGGCATCGGCGATCTTCTCGACGCCGCCGTCGAGAAGCTCCCCGACCCGGAGGAAGAGCCGTACGAGGAGGACGTCATCCGCGTTGCGCTGATCGGCCGGCCGAACGTCGGCAAATCTTCCCTTGTGAATGCGCTGCTCGGGGAAGAGCGCGTAATCGTCAGCGATGTCGCCGGAACGACCCGAGATGCGATCGATACGCCTTTCGAACACGACGGGCAGAAATTCGTCCTGATCGATACGGCGGGTATGCGCAAGCGCGGCAAAGTGTACGAAACGACGGAAAAATACAGCGTCATGCGCGCGCTGAAGGCGATTGAGCGGGCGGACGTCGTGCTCGTGCTGATTAACGGCGAAGAAGGCATTATCGAGCAGGACAAGCATATCGCCGGATTTGCGCACGAAGCGGGCAAAGCTTCGGTATTTGTCGTCAACAAATGGGACATCGTGGAGAAGGACGACAAAACGATGCAGCAGTTTACGCAGAAGATCCGCGATCATTTCCTGTTTATGACGTACGCGCCGATCGTTTTCCTGTCGGCCAAGACGAAGCAGCGCCTGCACAAGCTGCTGCCGGTCGTTACGCATGTCTCGGAGCAGCACGCGATGCGTATTCAAACGCATCTGCTTAACGACGTCGTCTCCGATGCGATCGCGCTTAATCCGCCGCCGACGGACAAGGGGAAACGGCTGCGGATCAACTATGTGACGCAGGTTGCGGTCAAGCCGCCCACGGTCGTCCTGTTCGCCAATGATCCGGAGCTGATGCATTTCTCGTACGAGCGGTACTTGGAAAATAAAATCCGCGCCTCCTTCGACTTCTCGGGGACGCCGATTCGGATTTTCACGCGCCGCAAATCCGACGAGGATTAACGGGAACGGTCACGGAGCTTCCGGAAACGTTTTATCATGGGCAGGTCGGGCGAATGTTCGGCCAGTGGGGGAGTAAACATGGCGTATACAGTCATCGCGGTATTGCTCAGTTATTTGTTAGGCTCGATATCCTTCAGCATCCTGATTGCCAAATGGGTGAAAGGAATCGATATCCGCAGCTACGGCAGCGGCAACGCAGGCGCAACCAACACGCTTCGGGTTCTGGGCAAAGGGCCCGCGGTCTTCGTTTTTCTGCTCGATATCGGAAAGGGAGTGGCCGCCGTATGGATCGGCCATTGGCTGACAACCGGAGACTGGGGCCCCGTGTTATGCGGTCTGGCCGCGATTGCCGGGCATAACTGGCCGGTATATTTCGGCTTCCGGGGCGGCAAAGGCATTGCGACAACGGTCGGAGCGGTGGCGACGCTGGCATTCGTGCCGGCGCTGATCGCCGGCGTGCTGACGATTTCGATTATCGCCATTACGCGCTACGTTTCGCTCGGCTCGCTGGCATTCGCGCTGCTGACGCCGATATTTATCTGGCTGCAGCATAAACCGATGGCGCTGCTGTGGGCGAGTCTGGTCATTTGCGTATTCGCCTTTATCCGGCATCGTTCCAATATCGTAAAGCTGCTGAACGGCACAGAAAACAAGCTGGGTGCAAAAAAAGGCAGGGGGTAGCATGAACAAACGGAAGGCGGCCGTACTCGTTGCCGGCAGCTGGGGCACGGCGCTGGCGACGGTGCTTGCGATGAACGACTGCAAGGTCACGCTGTGGGCCCGCAGCGCCGGCCAGGCCGGCGAAATCAATCGGGAACACCGGAACGCCAGGTTCATACCGGATGCGGCGCTGCCCGATACGATCCGCGCGACAAGCGATATCGAAGAAGCCGTCTCGGGAGCGGAGCTGGTTGTGTTCGTCGCCCCGTCCGCGGCGATGCGGGAGGTGGCGAGGCAGGCGGCGCCTTTCATCGGCAGCGAGACGCTTTGCGTTCATGCCACGAAAGGCTTCGAAGCCGATACGCTGAAACGAATGTCGTCGGTGCTGGAGGAAGAGCTGAATACGGATCCTCGGCGGCTCGTCGTGCTTTCGGGGCCAAGCCATGCCGAGGAAGTCGTCCGCCGCCAGCCGACGACGGTCGTCGTCGCATCGGTCTGCCAGGAATCGGCCGAGCTTGCGCAGGATTGGTTCATCGCACCGCATTTTCGCGTGTATACGAATCCGGACGTGGTCGGCGTCGAGGTGGCGGGGGCGATCAAAAACATCATCGCCCTGGGGGCCGGTCTGTCGGACGGACTCGGCTTCGGGGACAATGCGAAGGCGGCGCTGCTGACGCGCGGTCTGACCGAGATCAGCCGTCTCGGCGTGGCGATGGGGGCGAATCCGCTCACCTTCGCCGGACTTGCCGGCGTCGGCGATCTTGTCGTCACCTGCACAAGCAAACATAGCCGCAACTGGCGGGCCGGGTCGATGCTGGCGGGCGGCATGCCGCTCGGCGAGGTGCTCGCCAAGATGGGCATGGTCGTGGAGGGCGTCCGCACGACAAGCGCGGCGCGCGAGCTTGCGGCCAGGCATGAGGTCGACATGCCGATTACGGAACAGCTGTATCACGTCCTGTTCGATCATAAGCCGCCCCGTAAAGCGGTCGAAGATTTGATGGGCCGCATCCGCACGCATGAAATGGAAGAGGTTGCCGGTTCCTGGAGCCTACACCAATCCCGTCCTCCCCTCATATGATGCTAGGAGCGCTGTCCGGCGCTTACGATGCTTATGGGAGGGAAAGCATGAGCGGGAAAAACAATCTTTCCAAAGATGTCCTGAACGCCGTCAGCAAAAAAACCGGGAAGCCGATTTCCGAAAATGCGGTCAAAAAGCTGGCCAGCGGCGTAAACGAACATACGATGCAGAACGAAGATGAGCTTCGCAAGCTGATCAAGCAGGTATCGGCGATGGCAAAGGTGCCGGTAACCGAGCAGACGATTAACGATATCGTCGGAGCGGTCAAGAAAAGCGGGATGAATACGAGCAACATGGAAGCGCTGATGAAGATGATGCTGAAGAAGTAATTCTGGGGGACATCGATGGCAGGGCCGCCCCGACAATCGTCGGCAGGCGCCCGCCCGCCGATGTCCTTTTTTTTGACGTCACGGACCGTTTGGTCAAGCTGGAAAGTAGCCGCCTCCATACCGGTAATGGTATAATAGAACGAATATTTCCTTGGGATAAGGTGGAGTTAACGTCGTATGGATCCAATGACAAAAATGTGGGTGTCGTTTGTCGGCATCGGACTCATGGTCGTAGCGGCCGTGCTGATTACCTTCGCTCGTATGAAGCTCAAAGGGCTGCTGCGCTTCATAACCTCCTTCGTCGCCTTTGCGCTTCTTCTGATCGGAGGCCTGCTCGGGCTGTTGTCCATTACATAACGCGCACATTCACAAGACGGAAAGGGACGCTGTATTATGATCGAAATGACCGGACGAACGCAAACGAAAACTATCGAGCCGGAACCGGGGCGGACGCTGCTCGATTTGGCAGTCGGGCACGGCATCGACTGGGGGTTCGCCTGCACGCGGGGCACCTGCGCACGGTGCCGCTGTTTGATCGAAGAAGGCGCCGGCGGACTGGAAGAAGCGACGGACGCCGAATGGGACCGGCTGGAGCCGGAGGAGCTGGAGCAGGGATACAGGCTGGCGTGCCAGGCGGTCGTGAAGCAGGGGGCGGGACCGATTAAAGCGGTCAATCGTCCGTATTTTTAGGCCGGAGGTGGTACACGACATGAACGACACCGACCCGATTGAGCGGGCGCTTGCGGTTATCGCCGAACGGGTCTCCGGCTCCGGAGCCTCGTGGCTAGTCGGGGGCAGCGCCGGTCTACGGCTCCGGGGGCTTGCCCTGGAAAAGCCGCCGCGCGATCTGGACCTTTACGCCGATAAGCCCGATGCGGCGCTCCTGCACGAAGCGCTGCGGATTTATGCCGTCGACGAGCCGGTCGAAAGCGTCAGCGCCATTTACCGCTCCGTGCTGAGCCATTACCGTATCGAAGGCGTGAACGTGGAGCTGGTCGGCGGCTTTGTCGTCGCGTCGGGGGCCGACCGGTACGCCGTTGAGGTCAGAAGCGTGCTGCATCCGCTGCGGATCGTCGTACATGCCGGCCGTTACCCGGTGGGGCTCGTGCCGCTCGCGCACGAGATGTGGTTTAACTTGCTGCGTGGGAGATCGGACCGGACCCGCCTGATCGCAAGGGCGATCCGCTCCGAGCCGGAGAAGCATCTGCCGGCTTTCCGGGAAATCGAAACGCGCAATGCGCTGTCGGCCGAGTCGGTCAGGCGCATCCGCCTGCACCTGTCGGACCCTGAAAGAGAGGAAGCCGAATGAATCCGCACATCACGTTTCTACCTTCGGGCAAGCGCATCGCCGTTCGTCCCGGAACAACGGTACTGGATGCCGCCAGACGTGCCGGCGTCCCGATCCGCACCCGCTGCGACGGCAAAGCGTCCTGCCTCATGTGCAAGGTAACGGCGCCGTCCCGCGGCGGACTCTCGCCCCTGAGCGAGCAGGAACGGCGCAAGCTGGCCGGGCTTGACAAGCAGGGGACACGGCTTGCCTGCCAGGCCCGGATTGCCGGGAATGCGGTTGTCGAGGTGCCGGAGGACCCGCTGAAGGCGGCGGTCCGGCGCCAGCTGGAGCGGCAGGCGGAAGACGATGATTTATGGTAAACGGAAACCGGGAGTGAAAAAATCAACGATGATTACGTTCAAACGGACTGCCGCGGCGGCGCTGATGCTTGCTGTTTGTATGCTCCTCTCCGGCTGCCTTTATCCGCGGGACAGGCTCGAACAGAACCAGCGGCCCCCGAAGGATGCGATTCTCACCGTGCAGGCGGTAATCGACCAATATCAGAAGGATACGGGCCTGTTGCCGATTTTGAACAGCACGGAGGATACGCCGGTTTACGAGAAATATCGGGTCGATTTCGAAAAGCTTCAGGAGATGAATTATTTATCGGAAATTCCGCCCAGCGCCTTCGAGAACGGCGGCGGCTACTATTTTCTGATTATTAACGAAGAAAAAGATCCGACCGTGAAGCTGATGAATCTCGTATTCTATCAGCAGATTAACGATGTCCAGGCCGCGGTCAAGGCCTACGTCGGCGCGCATGGCGGGAAGCTGCCGGCCGGCCAGCGGGCATATCCGGATTTCACGTATATCGATTATTCGAAGCTGAAGCCGCTGAAGGAGCCGGTCATGAACAGCATGTTTACCGGACAGCCGCTCCTCACGATGATGGATGCACAGGGAAACGTGTATCTCGATTACGGCAGCGATATTATGCAGCAGCTGAACAAGCAGGGCGCCGCGAAGCCGGAGCCCGGGCAGGATTTGCGGACGCTGCTTGTGAACGGATCGGACTTCGTTCCGGTCAAATCGGCCGTTTATCGTCTCGTAAACGGTGAGCCGCAGGCGATGCTGAAGTAACCTCCGACCTTTAAAACCTCTTCCGGGCGTGATGCCCGGGGAGGTTTTTTTCGCATCCGAAGGAATAGGCGTGCGCGTTCTCTCATATATCTCAATCTTGGAAGGCCCGGGCCGGCAGCCGGAAATTCGAAAGATTTCATTGCCGGCACCGTCATAATCGGGGCGGATGCGCAATAAGCTATTACTAGTCCAAATTCATGTACGAGTTGCGTCGCTGGTTTACTCGGATACGGCGAATGGCGGTGAACCTCGGGCGACTACTTCGGCAGGAGGAAACGCGGCAGTAACGGTACGTCCATGTGCTGGCGAAATTCGATTGGGAGGGGATATTCAGTGGAGAAAGTAGACATTTTCAAGGACATAGCCGAACGAACCGGCGGGGATATTTACCTCGGCGTCGTCGGTGCGGTCCGCACGGGCAAATCAACCTTCATCAAGCGGTTCATGGAGACGGTTGTGCTGCCGAACATCACCAGCGAGGCCGATCGGGTACGAGCGATTGACGAGCTGCCCCAAAGCGCGGCAGGCAAAACGATTATGACAACGGAACCGAAATTCGTTCCGAACCAGGCGGTGCAGCTCCGGGTGACCGAAGGGCTCGAAGTGAACGTCCGGCTGGTTGACTGCGTCGGCTACGCCGTTGACGGCGCGAAGGGCTACGAAGACGAGAACGGCCCGCGCATGATTACGACGCCCTGGTTCGAGGAACCGATTCCGTTTCAGGAAGCGGCCGAGATCGGCACGCGCAAAGTGATCCAGGAGCATTCGACGCTCGGCGTCGTCGTCACGACGGACGGTACAATCGCGGAAATTCCCCGCAGCTCTTACGTGGAAGCCGAGGAGCGCGTCATTAACGAGCTGAAAGAGGTCGGCAAGCCGTTCGTCCTCATCGTCAACTCTACGCGTCCGCGCAGCGAGGAAGCGCTCCAGCTCCGCGGCGAGCTGCAGGCCAAATACGATATTCCGGTCATGACGATGAGCGTGGCGACGATGGGCGAGGAAGACGTAACCGGCGTTCTCCGCGAGGTGCTCTACGAGTTCCCGGTTCACGAGGTGAACGTCAACCTGCCGAGCTGGGTCATGGTCCTCAGCGAGAACCACTGGCTGCGCAGCAATTACGAGAATTCCGTCCGCGATACGGTGAAGGATATTCGCAGACTGCGGGATGTCGACCGCGTCGTCAGCCAGTTTATGGAATACGATTTTATCGCCCGCGCCGGCCTCAGCGGCATGAACATGGGGCAGGGCGTCGCGGAGATCGATCTCTACGCCCCGGACGAACTGTACGACCAAATCCTGATGGAAGTGGTCGGCGTCGAAATCCGCGGCAAAGACCACCTGCTCCAGCTCATGCAGGAATTCGCCCATGCGAAGCGGGAATATGACCGGTTCCAGGAGGCGCTCGAAATGGTCAAAACGACCGGCTACGGCATCGCCGCGCCGACGCTGGCCGAGATGCAGCTGGATGAGCCCGAGCTGATCCGTCAAGGCTCCCGCTTCGGGGTCCGGCTGAAGGCGACGGCGCCGTCGATCCATATGATCCGGGTCGACGTCGAGTCCGAATTCGCGCCGATCATCGGTACGGAGAAGCAGAGCGAGGAGCTCGTGCGCTACCTGATGCAGGATTTCGAGAACGATCCGATCAAGGTATGGGATTCCGATATGTTCGGCCGCTCGCTCCATTCCATCGTCCGCGAAGGCATCCAGGGGAAAATCGCCATGATGCCCGACAACGCCCGCTACAAGCTGCAGGAAACGCTCGGCCGCATTATTAACGAAGGGTCCGGCGGACTGATCGCCATCATCCTCTAGCAGATCGATAGGCCAAAAACAGGAGGCATGCGCGCACTGCGCACGCCTCCTTTTGCTTGGCCTTCAAGCGTTCCGTCTACGGCCTTGAGGGGGGAAAACTTGCCTTGCCTCTTGAAATTGTATAGACTTCTGTATTACTATAAATCTGTTCGCGCCGCGCGGCAGGCCGCAAAGTCTAGGCGCTGCCGACGTTCAGCCGCCTGGTCTGCGAGGCTGCGCATGTATATTTTTTCCGGTTTCGGTTAAACAGAATGATAATGAATGTCTTTTAAGAGTTTTCTGCAGGGGAGGTGAATGAATTGAACAAAACGGAACTTATTGCAAAAGTAGCCGAGTTGACCGACCTGTCCAAGAAAGACGCATCGAAAGCGGTTGACGCCGTATTCGACGCGATTGCCGATGCGCTCCAGGGCGGAGACAAGGTTCAGCTGGTCGGATTTGGCAACTTCGAGGTGAAAAACCGCGAGGCTCGCAAAGGACGCAACCCGCAAACGGGTGAAGAAATCGATATTCCGGCGAGCAAGATCCCGTCGTTTAAAGCGGGCAAATCGCTTAAAGATCTTTGCTCCAACTAAGAGTAGGCGGCGCCTGTCGCGCCGTTCCGCGTCCGGATGCGCTGCCGCATCCGGACGTTTTTCATTTGCGGGCCGAATTCCTGCGACGTCTCTATTGACATCCGCATCAAATTCCAGTAGACTGATTTTTGCGGTTCGCGGTTGCCCATCGGTTTTGACCGGGGGGTGCCGGGCCAAGATTGTCGGGTGTTAGCTCAGCTTGGTAGAGCGCTACCTTGGGGTGGTAGAGGTCGCCAGTTCAAATCCGGTACACCCGACCATAACATAACCAGCCCAGACTGCCATCCATAAGCGGATCTCGCTTCGGAGGCAGTTTTTTCATAACCGGCGCTGATCATTCCGGTTCCGGAAAACAATCGAATGAAGCCTCGAAGGATCGCTTTCTTGTTGGAGATCGTGTTTTGCGGGCGCCCCGGCAGCGAGCTTATCGGGGAAATTTTTCAGCGGGCTTTCGGGCCGAGGAGGAATCATAATGAGCGATTTGCAGGGCGATTATATTGTCGTGAAAGCGAAAGCCGGCGGCGTGCAGGTGATCGGGCTGACCCGCGGGCAGGACACGAAATTTCACCATACCGAGAAGCTTGATAAAGGCGAAGTGCTGATCGCCCAGTTTACCGACCACACGTCGGCCATTAAAATCCGCGGCAAAGCTACCGTATTGACAAAATACGGCGTCGTCGATACGGAAGATTGACGAGAGGCAGGCATAGCCTGCCTTTTTTGTTTATAAAATAAGGGGGAAGGACAATCTCGCTTCGGAGGCGGTTCCGCATGGCCGTATGGAAAAGACTTCTCCTTGCTTTGACGGCGACGCTGGCGGTTACCGTCCTGCTGACGGCTTTGCCGCATGCCGGCAGGCGGCCCGCGGAGGACGGGCGAGACCTGGCCGTCTTTCGCCCTGTGACGGTGAAGCGGCTCGGCTCGGACAATCTGGTCGATTCCATGATCGGGCTCCGGCTTTCGCTGAAGCTGAAAAAAGTGGACTGGAAGCAGGGCGTGCTGTCTGCCGATTTGTCCGCGGAGAATATGCCGGACGATCTGGCGGCGTGGATGGGCGATGTGCAGCGTATGCTTAGTCTGGCGTTTGCGCAAACCGACAACGTGAGCCGCGTGCTGCTCCGCATCGTCGAACCTATGGCTGTGCAGCAGGGAGCGCCCGTGCAGCCTTCCTACAGGCTGCTGGCCGCTGTAGACGTCCGCAGGACGGACGGCTGGCTTCCCGCCGATCTTTCCCGCGTCGGCGACGCCAATCCGGTTGCCGATGCAGCCTGGCGGGCAAAGCTGCGCATGACGCTTACGGGCGACGTCATCCGCCGTTTCGGCTCGGCAGCCGGAGGAGACGGAGAGCCGGTGCCCGGGACAACGAGCGGCTTGTAGCGAAACAGGAAACAAAATGCTATAATAATTTAGATTATAGAACAGCACGATTCTCGCTGATCTGTCCGGAGGCTTGACCTAATGAAACTGTACAGGATTCCCGAAATGGCCAAAAAATACATCGAATACGATGTCATTCAAAAGCATACCGAGCTGCCGGCTTTTCCGGATTCGCGGATTCGGCTGCTTTTCGCTTTTCTGGCCAACCAACGCACCCCGATGCTGCATAGCGAGCTGTATTCGCTTGTTGTCTCGCTTGTACAGCTCGGTATGGATACGCACGATCTGATCGACTCCGATTCCGGCCGCGTAGGCGAGCGCGAAATGCGCGCCCGTCAGCTTAAAGTGCTGGCCGGCGATTATTACAGCAGCCGGTTTTACCAGCTGCTTTCACAGGCCGGGCAGGTCGATATGATCCGCCGGATCAGCGAAGGCGTATGCGAGGTCAACCGGCTGAAAATGAATTTGTATACGCGGATGAAGCTTCTGAAGGTGACGGCCGAGGAATACATCAATCATTGCGTGCAGCTGAAAACGGAGCTGTTTCGGGCGTTCGGCGGCATTGTGGACGATAAAATGTCCCGCATCTGGCCGGAGCTGCTGCACGGCATCGGCCGCTGCGAGGTTATTGCGGACGAGCTTGCGCGCGCCGGAGCGCCGGAGAGGTTCGGCGGCAGCTGGGGTTACTGGCACATCCTGAGCGAGGGCTCGGATGAAGAGAAGCAAGAGCTTTCCCGGCGGCAGGAGGAGCCGTCGTTTATTCAGACGCTGCTCGCCAAATACGATATCCGCAGCCAGCTGGCGGAGAAGCTGAGGCAGTCCGTGCAGCAGGTGCAGACGATTGCGTCGCGGATCGAATCGGATAAGCTGATGCGCGAGCTGATGCAGATCGGGGAATCGTTCCTGCGGCCGCTCATGCCGGCCGCTCCGGCTTTGGGCGAGAGAAGGTGACGGCATGACGAGCGGGTCGAATTCCAAGGAGCAGCACGTTCACGCCGTCTTCGAAAGCATCGCGCCAAAATACGATTTCATGAACGATCTGCTCAGCTTCCGCCGGCATAAAGCCTGGCGCGCGTTTACGATGCACAAGATGGCCGTCCGGCCGGGCTCGACCGCGATCGATCTGTGCTGCGGCACCTGCGACTGGACGGTCGCGCTGGCCCGCGCGAGCGGCAGCGGGCAGATCGTCGGCCTCGATTTCAGCCGCAATATGCTGGAGGTCGGCCGGGAGAAGGTCGGGCGCGAAGGGCTGGACCGGCAGATTTCGCTCGTACACGGCAACGCGATGGAGCTGCCGTTCGAGGACAACCGGTTCGACTACGCGACGATCGGCTTCGGGCTGCGGAACGTCCCGGACCTGGTCCAGGTGCTGCGCGAAATGCAGCGGGTGGTCAAACCGGGAGGGCAAGTCGTTTGTCTGGAATTGTCCAAGCCCGTCTGGCAGCCGTTCAAGTCGGTTTATTATTTTTATTTCGAGCGGATCCTGCCGATGCTCGGCAAGCTGCTGGCCAAGCGGTACGAGCAGTACAAGTGGCTTCCGGAATCGCTGAAGGCGTTCCCGGATTTGGACAAGCTGGCGGATATCTACCGGGAAATCGGTCTCCGTAACGTGCGGGCCTATCCGCTGACCGGCGGCATCGCGGCGCTACACATCGGGACGAAGGGAACGGACGGAGCATGATTCGCAAAATTGGAATTTTTTTGGAAATGATAAAATTCGAGCATACGATTTTTGCACTGCCTTTCGCATTCATGGGCGCCCTGTTGGGCGCCGTCGTTATGGAGAAGCGGCTTCCGGCTTGGAGCGAGATCGGCTGGATCGTGCTGGCGATGGTCGGCGCACGTACGGCGGCAATGGGACTGAACCGGCTGATCGACCGCGTGATCGACAAAAAAAATCCGCGAACCCGAAACCGGGCGATTCCGTCCGGTCTGCTGGGGGTCGGCGAAGTGGTCCTGTTTATCGCCGTCTCGTTTCTCGTGCTGCTTTACGCGGCGTGGCGGCTGAACCCGATTTGCATCAAGCTGATGCCGGTCGCCGTCTTCATGCTCGTCATCTATTCCTACACCAAACGGTTCACCTGGGCCTGCCATCTCGTGCTCGGACTGACGATCGGGCTGGCGCCGCTGGGCGGCTGGATCGCCGTGACCGGCGCGTTCGATCTGCCGGCCTGGCTGCTGTATGTGTCGGTCGCGTTCTGGCTGGCCGGCTTCGACATCATCTATGCGACGCAGGACTTCGAATTCGACCGAAAGGAAGGCGTGCATTCGATCCCTGCGCGGTTCGGCATCGCCAAGGCGCTGTGGATCTCGCGGGCATTCCATGCGGTGACCTCCGCGGGATTTCTGACGCTCTTCTGGCTGACCGATTTGAGCTGGGGTTATCTCATCGGCACGATTGCCGCGGCGGGCATTCTGTTCTACGAGCATTGGCTCGTGAAGCCGAACGATCTGAGCCACGTGCATATCGCCTTTTTCCGGATGAACAGCGCCGTCAGCAGCGTGATGTTTATTTTTACGCTGTTCGATCTGGTCGTGCTGCACCGGTGGTAATCGCCGGGATGATTTGATGACGGGCGCGCCGTTTGATATGCTGGAAAGAAAAGCAAAGTGCAGCTGCATTTGATTTGGAGTGGAGATAGGGAGATGTGAGGCATGGGGAAGAATCGCCCGATCACCATTGGACGCATCGATTACGCGAATGCCTGGCCGATTTATCATTATGCGGAAGAACTGCTGCCCGAAGGGCGGTTCCGCATCGAGCAGAAGGTGCCGTCCGCGCTCAACCGGGCGATGAGGATGGGGGAACTCGACATCACGTCAATGTCGTCGTTCGCGTACGCCCAGAACGCGGAGCACTATTTGCTGCTGCCGGATTTGTCCGTCAGCGCCAGAGGCCGCGTCAATTCGATTCTGCTGTTTACGCGCAAACCGATCGAGGACGTGCTCGGCGGCACGATCGCGCTCACGGCGACGTCGGCGACGTCGGTCAATCTGCTGAAAATCATCATGTCGCTATATTTTGAAGCGAGCCCGGCCTATCTGACGATGGAGCCTTCCTTGGACGACATGCTGGAGCAGGCCGATGCGGCGCTTCTGATCGGCGACACGGCGATCCAGGCTTCGTGGGCCAGCCGGGATCTAACCGTGCTCGATCTCGGCGAGCTGTGGCGGAGCTGGACCGGCTGCGGGATGACGTTCGCGCTGTGCGCCGTCCGCAGGGAGACGGCCGAAGCCGAGCCGGAAGCGGTGTCCGCCGTACTGCGGGCATTCACCGAAAGCAAGCGCAGGAGCATCCGGGCGCTGCAGCCGCTGGTCGATAAAGCTTGCCGGGAACTTGGCGGCGAGCCCGCATACTGGAACCGGTATTTCCGCGAGCTCCATTACGATTTCGGACCGGAGGAGCAGTCGGGGCTCTCGCTTTATTTTCGGTACGCGCTTCGGCTCGGACTGCTCGAACACGACGTCGACATGCAATTTTTCGAAGACCAAACTGCCCTACAGGTGAACGAATGAAACTACTCGATATTTATGCAAAAATGAAAAGAGACCTCGATGCCATCGAGAATCAGCTGGCGCATAGCGTCACCTCCGATCACGAGCTGCTGACCGAAACGTCCACTCATCTGCTGAAAGCGGGGGGGAAGCGGCTTCGGCCCGTGTTCGTGCTGCTGGCCGGCAAGTTCGGGGATTACCGGCTGGACGTGCTGCAGCGGGTGGCCGTGCCGCTCGAGCTGATTCATATGGCCTCGCTCGTTCACGATGACGTGATCGATAATGCCGATACGCGCCGAGGCCAGCTGACGGTCAAATCAAAATGGGACAACCGGATTGCGATGTATACAGGGGATTACATATACGGGAA
The DNA here is from genome assembly GCF_028826105.1 of Paenibacillus humicola. Classification (NCBI taxonomy): domain Bacteria; kingdom Bacillati; phylum Bacillota; class Bacilli; order Caryophanales; family Paenibacillaceae; genus Paenibacillus; species Paenibacillus humicola. The sequence goes on along the minus strand of NZ_JAQGPL010000001.1, from coordinate 3,476,989 downwards.
AGCGCTGACGATCGCAACCGGGCTCGGCAATCCGCTTATCCATCAGATTTTGTCCAAGGCGATGGTGCAGATGTGCATCGGCGAGATGGAGCAGATCCGCGATTTTTTCAATACCGAGCAGACGATCCGGAACTATATGCTGCGCATCCGGCGCAAAACGGCGCTGCTGATCGCGGTCAGCTGCCAGCTCGGGGCGATCGCCGCGGGCGCGGAGCAAAGCGTCTGCAGCAAACTGTACCGGTTCGGCTACAATATCGGGATGTCGTTCCAAATTCGCGACGATCTGCTCGATTTGCTCGGTACGGAGAAGCAGATCGGCAAGCCGCCCGGCTCGGACATCCGCCAGGGGAACATTACGCTTCCCGTGCTGCTCGCGCTCCGGGAGACCGGAATCCGCGACCGGCTGCTGGCGGAGATCGGAAAAATCCGCGAATCGGACGGCGGCGGCGATACGAAGGCGGCGATCAAGCTGATCCGGAGCAGCGTCGGCATCGCATTTGCCGACGACCTGGCCGCCCGTTTCATGCACAAGGCGATCGACGCATTGGACGGGCTGCCGAACATTTCGGCGAAGAAGCATTTAATCGATATTGCGCATTTCGTGGCAAAACGAAACTATTGACAAGCCATTGTTTGCTGGGAGGAGAAATGACGGTGGAACGAACGTTTCTAATGATCAAGCCGGACGGCGTACAAAGGGGATTAATCGGGGAAATCGTGTCGCGCTTCGAGCGTAAAGGACTTCAGCTCGTCGCGGCCAAATTTTTGAAGCTGACGCCGGAGCTGGCCGAGCGGCATTACGCCGAGCATGTCGGCAAACCGTTTTATCCGCCGCTCGTCGATTTCATCACTTCGGGGCCTGTGCTGGCCATGGTATGGCAGGGCGATAATGTCATTGCGCTCACGAGGGCGATGATCGGCAAGACGAATGCGCTCGAGGCCGCCCCGGGCACGATCCGCTCCGATTTTGCGGTACATACGAATTTAAATGTGATTCACGGCTCGGACTCGACGGAAAGCGCTGAGCGCGAAATCGCCATTTATTTTGCGCCGGACGAGCTGATCGATTACGAGCAGCACATTCAGCGCTGGATTTAATGAGCCGCGATGGAGGATTTGGACTTTGCGGCGTTTGTAAACCGCATCAAGGAAAAGACGGAGATCGACCTGTCGCAGTATAAAGAAGTCCAGATGAAGCGCAGGCTGATGACGCTGCGCCAGAAGCACGGCTTCAGCTCGTTTGCGGCTTATATGAATGCGCTGGAGAAGGATGGCGGGCTGATGAACGAGTTTCTGGACCGGATGACGATCAACGTGTCCGAATTTTGGCGCAATCCCGGCCGCTGGGAAGCCGTCGAGAAACGGTTCCTGCCGGAAATGCTGCAGGCTGATCCGCACCGGCGGATTAAGCTGTGGAGCGCGGCCTGCTCGACCGGGGAAGAGCCTTACACGCTCGCCATGATCGCCTCGGAGCTCGGCGCGCTGGAGCGGACGTCGATTCTGGCGACGGATATCGACCGGAACGTGCTGCAGAAGGCGGCCCAGGGCATCTATCGCGATCGTGCCGTCCGCGACGTTCCGCAGACGTATTTGAATGCTTATATTCAAATGCGGGAGCCGGACAGCTTCGCCGTCGACGACAAGCTGAAACGGGCCGTTTCGTTTCAACAGCAGAATCTCTTGCAGGACAAATTCGACAGCGGCTTCGATTTGATCGTTTGCCGCAACGTGATGATTTATTTTACCGAAGACGCCAAGCGCGAGCTGTACCGCAAATTTTCGCAGGCGCTCCGTCCCGGCGGCATCCTGTTCGTCGGAAGTACGGAGCAAATTTTTTCGCCTTCGCAGTTCGGGCTGGAATCGGTCGAAACGTTCTTTTATCGCCGGCGGGCGTAAAAGGCGTATATCGTTTTCCAACTTCCCCTATAATAAGCCTATCCAAACGGTTTTGGAGGGTGCTTCATGGACAAGCGTAAAGTGATCGCGGCTTATCGTTCGGGTACGATTACCGTGCTTGAATGCGCGCAAATACTCGGACTGGATGTCGGACATATGCGCGGGCTGATCAACGACCCGCGGTTGTCCGCGGATCCGCAGCCGCCGCGAAATCCGCAATCGGCGGGCGGCTGACGGCCGCTGCGCCGGAATCCGGCTTCCGTCCCCCGAACAAAAGCCGTCTGTCCGCGTCCCGGTGACGCCGTCAGACGGCTTTTGCGTTTTGTCGGACACGTCTGTCGAGGATTCCGATTCCTTGTCAAAGCGGCAAGGCTATACTATAATGAGCAAAGATATCGGGCCGATCGGAACCCCGTTTCCGCCCGAAAGTGACGTTCGGTTTTCAGGGAGGAGCTATTAGGTGAGTTTACGTTATTTAACCGCAGGGGAAACGCACGGCCCGCAGCTTACGGCGATTATCGAAGGGCTGCCGAGCAATATGCAGCTCGATTTCGAGGAGCTGAATTTCCAGCTGCAGCGCCGGCAGAAAGGTCACGGCCGGGGCCGCCGCATGCAGATCGAGAAGGATACGGCAAACATTGTCGGCGGCGTGCGCCACGGCCGGACGACCGGCGCGCCGGTCGCGATCGTCGTCGCCAACAACGATTGGAAGCATTGGACGACGGTGATGAACATTGAGCCGATTGAGGGCGGGGACGAGGAAAAGCGGCGCGTGCATCGGCCGCGGCCGGGGCATGCCGATTTGAACGGCGGCTTGAAATATAACCTGACGGATCTGCGCAACGTGCTCGAACGCTCGAGCGCGCGGGAAACGGCCGCGCGGGTGGCGGTAGGAGCGGTTGCCCGGCAGTTTTTGGCCGCGTTCGGCATCAAGGTCGCCGGCCAGGTGATCCGGATCGGCGAAATTGCGGCGCCGCCGAACGATTTGCCGATCGACGAGCTGATCCGCTTGACCGAGGAGTCCCCGGTGCGCGTCGTCGACAAGGCGACGGAGGAGAAAATGACGGCGTACATCGATCAGATCAAGGCGGAAGGCGATTCGATCGGCGGCATCGTCGAATGCATCGTCGAAGGCGTGCCTGTCGGCCTCGGCAGCCATGTGCAATACGACCGCAAGCTGGACGGAAGAATCGCCCAAGCGGTCGTTTCGATCAACGCTTTCAAGGGCGTCGAGATCGGCATCGGCTTCGAAGCGGGCATCCTGAAAGGCTCCCAGGTGCACGACGAAATCATGTACGCGGAAGACCGCGGCTACTACCGGAACAGCAATCGTCTGGGCGGCTTCGAGGGTGGCATGACAAACGGAATGCCAATCGTCGTGCGCGGCGTCATGAAGCCGATCCCGACGCTGTATAAGCCGCTGCAGAGCGTCGACATCGATACGAAGGAGCCGTTTACGGCCCAGGTCGAGCGCTCCGACAGCTGCGCGGTGCCCGCAGCGAGCGTCGTGATGGAGCACGTTGTCGCCTGGGAAGTGGCGAAGGCGTTTCTGGAGAAATTCGGAGGAGACTCCATGGAAGAAATTCGCGCCAATTACGACCAATATTTGGCGCAAGTGAGGCGGTACTAATGGCGGGCGTACGCGAATTGACCGTCGACCTGGGCAAACGCTCTTATCCGATTTATATCGGCCAGTCTCTGCTGGATCAAGCGGGAAGCCTGCTGGCGAAGCACGGACTAAGCAAAAAATCGCCGCTCCTCATCGTCACCGACGAGCATGTTGCCGCCCGTCATCTCGCCAGGCTGGAACAGGCGCTGGCCGGCGAAGGATTCCAGACCTTCTCCGCCGTCGTGCCTCCCGGCGAAAGCTCGAAATCGCTTGCGGTCTTCGAGCGGTTAATGACGAAAGCGCTTGAGGCGGGGCTGGACCGCAAATCGGCGATCGTCGCCCTTGGCGGCGGCGTGGTCGGCGATCTGGCCGGTTATGCGGCGGCTTCCTACATGAGAGGCATCAAATTCGTGCAAATCCCGACGACCATTCTTGCACACGACAGCAGCGTCGGCGGCAAGGTCGGGATCAATCATCCGCTTGCCAAAAACATGATCGGCGCGTTCCATCAGCCCGAGCTGGTGCTGTACGACCTGGATACGCTGCAGACGCTGCCCCGCCGCGAGGTCAGCGCCGGCCTTGCCGAAGTCGTCAAACACGGGCTCATCTGGGATGCGTCGTTCGTCGATTGGTGTCAGGACCATGCGGACCGGCTGCTGGCGCTTGACCCGGACGCGCTCGGCTACGCCCTGTACAAAGGCTGCAGCGTAAAAGCGGCCGTCGTCTCGCAGGATGAACGAGAGAACGACCTGCGCGCCATTCTGAATCTCGGCCATACGATCGGCCATGCGCTGGAAGCGGTAGCCGGCTACGGCGAGCTGCTGCACGGCGAGGCGATCTCGATCGGGATGGTCGGGGCGGCGCGGCTTGCCGTCCGGCTTGGGGCGCCTGAGGACGTGTATACGGTAACGAAGTTGGCGCTGTCTAGCGTCGGGCTGCCCGTCCGGCTTCCGGCGCATCTCGATACCGATGCGATTATGGACGCGATGATGCACGACAAGAAATTTCAGGAAGGCACGATGGTGTTTATCGTGCCGGTCGCGATCGGCAAAGTGGCAATCAACAAATCCGTTTCGGCCGCGCTCGTACGCGAAATCGTCGAGCAGCTGAAGCTTGAGGAGGTCCTCTCATGAGTGTTCGAGGTGTACGAGGCGCCATTACGGTGGACGCGAATGAAGAACAGCCGATTTTGAATGCGACGACCGATTTGCTGGAACGCGTCGTAGCGGCGAACGGAATCGTTCCCGACGATATTTGCAGCGTGTTCGTCACGGTAACCCGAGATCTGGATGCAACGTTTCCGGCCCGGGCGATCCGCACGATGCCCGGGTGGGAGCTTGTGCCGCTCATGTGCGCCCTTGAGGTGCCGGTAAAAGGCAGCCTGGAGAAATGCATTCGGCTTATGGTCATGATCAATACCGAAAAAACGCAGCAGCAGATCGAGCATATTTATATGGGCAGAGCGCAGGCGCTGCGCCCGGATTTGGCCAAAGCTTGATTTTGTCTGTTTGAAGTCCGTCTGGGTCATGCTTGACTAGTATAGCGAGTGCGTACTTATGCATTATTCCTAACCAATTATCAGCTGTTGACGGCTGCCCGCGGGCAGTGTATAGTGAATGCATACTTGAAAGTGAAGTTGAGCAGAGCTATGAGCCGAGAGCAGTGCAAGCGTGAGACGAGATGAGAAGAGACGAGACGAGCGAAGAGAGGTAAAGGCGATTGTCCGATTCGGGCGAGAGCGCTTCGTTTTTGCTGCCGGACGATTCCGTGCAGCGGGGAGGCGGTTGTTCGTTTGACGGGAGACGTTTTCGACCCCTCGCATTTCATCTTGAACATGCGCACTCCTGCTTCGGCGGGAGTTTTTTTATTTTCCGGAAGAACCGGCAGGCGGCTCGGCTGAGCGCCAAACCTTTTTAAAGGAGCGATTGCGAATGAACCACGAGCTGCAGCAGGTCATCCGGCTGGCGGGGTCCTACAACCTGATCCCGATCGTGCGGCATGTCATGGCGGATACGGAAACGCCGATCCGGCTGTTCCAGCATTTTTACCGGGAGCAACGGGCGTTTCTGCTGGAAAGCGTGGAAGGCGGCGTGAAATGGGCCCGGTATTCGTTTATCGGTACCGACCCGTTCATGCTCGTGCGCGGCAAAAAAGGACGGATGGTCATCGAGCAGAACGGCGATTCAACCGTATTGGAAAGCGGTGAGCCGCTCGAGCTGCTGAAAGCGCGCCTTCGCTCGTTTCGCAGCCCGTCGCTTCCGGAGCTGCCCCCGTTTACCGGCGGAGCGATCGGGTATTTCGGCTACGATCTTCTGCAGTACTATGAGAAGCTCCCCGCGCACCGGATCGACGATTTGGGCATGGACGACCTGCAGTTCATGTTCTGCGATCAAATTATTGTATTCGATCATTTCAAGCAGCATATTCAAGTGATCGGCAACGTCCATGTGCCGGAAGGCGCCACAGACCGGGAGATCGAGGACGTCTATAACCGCACCGTCGGCAAAATCGAAGCGACGACCCGCCGGCTGCAGCAGCCGCTGCCGCTTTCGCTCATGAATACGCAGTCGATCCCGGCCGATCCGGAGCTGGGCGACGTCAGCTCCAACCTGACGAAGGAGCAGTTTATCGGCAACGTGGAAAAGGCGAAGGAATATATCCGCTCCGGCGATATTTTTCAGGTGGTGCTGTCGCAGCGGTTCAGCATCGAGACGGACGTCGATCCGCTCCACGTGTACCGCGTCCTGCGGACGATGAACCCTTCGCCGTACATGTATTATTTGAAAATGGACGAAGAGGTGATCGTCGGCGCGTCGCCCGAGGCGCTGGTGAAGGTGGACGGCGAACGCGTCGAGACGCGGCCGATCGCGGGTACAAGGCCCCGCGGCAAAACGCCCGAGGAGGACGCTGCGCTGGAGAAGGAGCTGCTCGCGGACGAAAAGGAGCGGGCGGAACACCTGATGCTGGTCGACTTGGGCCGCAACGACATCGGCCGCGTGGCGGAATTCGGCTCGGTCAAATGCGATTCGTATATGGATATCGAGCGGTATTCCCATGTCATGCATATCGTCTCGAACGTATCCGGCAAGCTGCGGAAGGATAAAGATTTCTTCGACGCTTTCGTATCCTGCATGCCGGCCGGCACCGTATCCGGCGCGCCGAAGCTGCGGGCGATGGAAATTATCGCGGAGCTGGAGAACGAAGCGCGCGGCGCATATGCCGGCGCAATCGGTTACCTAGGCTTCGCGGGAAGCCTCAATACGTGCATCACGATCCGGACGATCGTTTTCAAGAACGGACGGGCTTATGTTCAGTCCGGCGCGGGTATTGTATGGGATTCCGTGCCGGAGAGCGAATATACGGAGACCGTCAACAAGGCGAAAGGCTCGCTCAAGGCGATTCGCGCGGCGGAGCAGGCGTTTGCCGCCCCTCAGCGGAGTGAAAACCTGATCAATATCGATTATTATGCGGAAGCGAAAGGGTGAGCGGACATGGCCGTCGAAACGAAAATGACGATGCAGGCTGCGCTGGCCAAGCTGATGGAAGGCAACCATTTGTCGCGCGAAGAAGCCCGGGCCGTTATGAGCACCATCATGGACGGGGAAGCGACCGATGCGCAGATCGGCGCCGTCGCCGCCGCTCTGCGAATGAAAGGCGAAACGAAGGATGAGATCACCGGCTTTGCCGAATCGATGCGCGAACACGCCGGCCGCGTGCGCACCGAGCAGCGCGGGCTGCTCGACACGTGCGGCACGGGCGGCTCCGGCGTGCACAAGTTCAACATCTCGACCGCTTCCGCAATCATCGCGGCGGCGGCGGGGGTGCGCGTCGCCAAGCACGGCAACCGGGCGATGTCCGGCAAGGCGGGCAGCGCGGACGTGCTGGAAGCGCTTGGCGTCCGCATCTCGCTGAGCGCGGAACAGGCGGCGGCGTGCCTGGAGCGTATCGGGATCTGTTTTATGTTCGCGCAGCTGTACCATCCGTCGCTGAGGCATGCGGCGGGTCCGCGGCGTGAGCTCGGCGTCCGCACCATATTCAACATGCTCGGCCCGCTGACGAACCCGGCCGGCGCCGACCGCCAGCTGCTCGGGCTGTACGACCGCACGCGCACCGGGACGGTGGCGGAGGTGCTCGGGGAGCTCGGCCTTTCCCGCGCGATGGTAGTCAGCAGCCATGACGGCCTGGACGAAATCAGCATTTCGGCGCCGACGCAAATTTCCGAGCTGCAGGGAGGCGTTGTCCACACTTACGATATGGCGCCGGAGGGGCTTGGGCTGACACGGCGCCCGCTTTCCGCCATCGTCGGCGGAGATGCGGCCGAGAACGCGGCGATTATCCGGCGCATCTTTGCCGGGGAGGAACGGGGAGCTTACCGCGATATCGTGCTGGCCAACGCGGGGGCATGTATGTTTGTCGGCGGAGCGGCAGCCTCGCTGAACGAAGGCGTCACCGCTGCGGCCGACATCATCGATACGGGAAAAGCGCAGGCGAAGCTTGCGGAGCTGATTGAAACGACGGGAGAGTTGACGGATGTTTCTGGATAAAATCGTAGCAACCAAACGCAAAGAAGTGGACGACCTGGCGTCCGGTTTCGACTTGGCTTCCAGCGAGCGCCTCATCGGCGGGATGGAGCCGTGCCGGGGATTTATACGGGCGCTGACGGAGGACCGCAAGCGGCCGGTCGGCTTGATTGCCGAGGTTAAGAAAGCGTCCCCCTCGAAAGGGCTGATCCGCGCAGATTTCGAGCCGGTTTCGCTTGCGAAGGCTTATGCCGCCGCCGGAACGGATTGTATTTCCGTCCTGACCGACACCGATTTTTTTCAAGGCGCGAACGGCTATTTGACGGCCATTCGAGAAGCGGTGGACGTTCCGATTCTGCGCAAAGACTTTACGATCGACTACCGGCAAATATACGAGGCGAGGCTGATCGGCGCAGACGCGGTGCTGCTGATCGCCGCCATTTTGCGGCCGTCGCTGCTGTCCGAGCTGTACGACGTCGCCGTGTCGATCGGGCTCGACGTTCTGGTCGAGGTTCATAACGAGGCGGAAATGGACGAGGTGCTGGGCCTCGGCAAGGCGAAGCTTGTCGGGATCAACAACCGCGATCTGCACACGTTCGTCACCGATCTGACGACGACAGGCAGGCTGATCGATATGGCGCCGGATGGAGTGACCGTTATTAGCGAGAGCGCGATCTCGAAGCCCGAAGATATCGCTTATGTGCAATCGGTCGGCGCGAAAGGCGTGCTCGTCGGCGAGCATTTTATGCGCCAGCCCGATGTCGGCGCTGCGATCGGCGACCTGATGGGACCGGTGACGCGGTCATGACGGAAGCGCTCAAGCCGAAGCCCCGCGTAAAAATATGCGGTCTTCGCGATGCCGCCGTCGTGCGCGCGATGGATGGTCTCCCCGTCGATGAAATCGGATTTTTGTTCGCGAAGAGCAAACGGCAGGTGACGCCGCAGCAGGCCGGCGAGCTGATCGCAGAGGTGCGGCGGCTGCGGAAGCCGGACGGGACCGCTCCGCGGACGGTCGGCGTTTTTGTGGACCCGACCCTCGAGCGCGTGCGCGAGGTGCTGGCAGCCGCTCCGCTTGACGTCGTGCAGCTGCACGGCAGCGAAGATCCCGGATTGTGCGCCGCGATCAAGAGGGAATTCGGCGTTGACGTATGGAAGGTGTTATCCGTCGGCGGTGACGCAGGCTCGGAACGCGAAGAGGCGGCACTTGCCCGGCTCGAAGCGTTCCGCGGGACGGTCGACGCCGTACTGATCGATACGGCCGGCGGCGGGACGGGCAAAACGTTCGCTTGGGAGCTCATTCCCGGGTACATCGAAGCGGCGGAGCGCATCGGCGTCCCGCTGTATGCGGCCGGCGGCCTTCATCCCGGAAATGTCGGCGAGCTGCTAGAACGATACGCGCCGAGCGGGGTGGACGTTTCAAGCGGCGTCGAAACCGACGGCGCGAAGGATATGGAGAAAATCAGGAAATTTGTGGAGAGGGTGAAACGCGCATGAACCGAGTCCCGGACGAAAACGGGCGCTTCGGCAAGTTCGGCGGCCGTTACGTGCCAGAGACGCTGATGAACGCGCTGCTGGAGCTGGAAGAGGCGTACAGCCATTACTCGAAGGATCCGGACTTCATCGCAGAGGTCCGATACTTATTGGCCCAATATTCCGGGCGTCCGACCTCGCTTTATTATGCCGAGCGGCTGTCGCGCCATTTGGGCGGCGCAAAAATTTATTTGAAGCGCGAGGATTTGAACCATACCGGCGCGCACAAAATCAACAACACGATCGGCCAGGGCGTGCTTGCCAAGCGAATGGGCAAAACGAAGGTGATCGCCGAGACGGGAGCCGGCCAGCACGGCGTTGCCTCGGCGACGGTTGCCGCGCTGCTCGGCCTCGAATGCAAGGTGTTTATGGGCGAGGAGGATACGAAGCGCCAGGAGCTGAACGTCTTCCGGATGAAGCTGCTCGGCGCGGAGGTTGTCCCCGTTTTGTCGGGCACGCGCACGCTCAAGGACGCATGCAACGAGACGCTGCGCTACTGGGTCAGCCACGTCGACGATACGTATTATATTCTCGGATCCGTCACGGGACCGCACCCGTATCCGATGATTGTCCGCGATTTCCAGCGCATCATCGGCGACGAGTCCCGCGAGCAAATCCAGAAGGAGACCGGCCGGCTGCCCGACTATATCGTGGCGGCCGTCGGCGGCGGCAGCAACGCGATCGGCATGTTTTATCCGTTCATCGGCGACGAGTCGGTGCGCATGATCGGCGTGGAGGCGGCCGGCAAAGGCGTCGAGACCGAGGAGCACGCGGCAACGATGACCAAAGGCCGGCACGGCGTCTTTCAGGGCTCGCTCAGCTACGTGCTGCAGGATGAATACGGCCAGGTGCAGCCGGCGCATTCGATTTCGGCCGGCCTCGATTATCCGGGCATCGGACCGGAGCACGCCTATTTGAAAGATACAGGGCGCGCCGAATACGTGCCGGTTACGGATGCGGAAGCGCTGGAGGCGCTGCAGCTGCTCTCGCGCACGGAAGGCATTATTCCGGCGCTCGAATCGGCGCATGCGATCGCCCAGGTCATGAAGCTGGCGCCGTCGCTCGGAACGGACCGGACGATCGTCGTCAGCCTGTCCGGCCGCGGCGACAAAGACGTGCAGGCGATCATGGGATATTTGGGAGGTGCAGAGCATGGCCGCTAATTTGATCGACGAAACGTTCCGCCGGTTGAAGGCGGATGGCGAGACGGCGCTCATTCCTTTTTTGACGATAGGCGATCCGGATTTGGATACCTCGCTGGACATTATCCGGACGCTGGAAGAAGCGGGTGCGGATATGATCGAGCTTGGCGTGCCGTATTCCGACCCGCTCGCGGACGGTCCGGTCATCCAGCGAGCGTCGGAACGGGCGCTGCAGCACCGGGTGACGATCGTCGACTGCATCGAAATGGCCGATAAAGCCCGCCAAGCCGGCGTCAAGCTGCCGTTCATTTTATTTTCTTACTATAATCCGGTGATGCAGTTCGGCCTGGACCGCTTCTTCGAGCTCATCGTCAGAAAGCAGATCAGCGGCCTGATCATTCCCGACCTTCCGATCGAGGAGGATGCGGAAGTGCGCGAACGCGCGGAGAACGCGGGCGTACACCTCATTCCGCTCGTCGCGCCGACTTCGCACGACCGCGTTGCCCGGATCGCCAGCAAAGCGAGCGGCTTCGTGTACTGCGTTTCGTCGCTTGGCGTAACCGGGGTTCGTTCCGATTTTCACCGGGGCATCGACGATTTTCTGACGGCCGTGCGCCGCTCGGCATCGACGCCGATCGCCGTCGGCTTCGGCGTTTCCAGCCGCGAGCAGGTGGAACGATTCAGTCAACAAGCCGACGGCGTCATTGTCGGCAGCGCGATCGTGCGCAAGATCGAGGAAACGCTGCCGCTGCTGCAGTCCGCCGGGACGAGAAGCGAAGGCCTGGCGCAAATCCGGGAATTCGTTGCCGGGCTCAAAGGAGCCGGCGTTCAAGGATAACCCCGCGAAGCGGTGTACCCCTATGCCCTTCGGCCGCTCAGCTGCACTGCTCCCCGTCAAGTCGACAGAAAGGGGAGCGGTTCAAGGTGCGGCCGGAGGGCGTTTTTTTCGTTTCCCGGCCCTGAATGGTCCGTGCGTCCCCTGCCAAGAAACACTTTAAAATGCCGCAAACTTATGAGACAATGAAAGGCGTAGCTGTTTCCATTCGCGTCAGCGCGTTTAAGCGGCGAAGCAAAATCGATGAGGTGATCCATACATGCAGCCGAAATCCAACATCGTAAACTTGCCCGTCTATCAGCCCGGCAAGCCGATCGAAGAAGTGAAACGTGAGCTTGGACTGAACGAAGTCATCAAGCTTGCTTCCAATGAAAATCCGTTTGGGTGCTCAGAGCAGGCAAAAGCGGCGATTCAGAGCGAAATCGCAAACGCGAGCCTTTATCCGGACAGCTTCAGCACGGAGCTGACCGCCGCCGTAGCGGATTATTTGCAGGTCGACCGCAATCAGATTATTTTCGGTGCCGGTTCGGACGAAGTGATCCTGATGCTCGCCCGCGCGTATCTGTCTCCCGGCGACGAAACGATTATGGCCGACGAGACGTTCCCGCAGTATAAGCATAATGCGGTCATCGAAGGCGCAGTCGTGATCGAGGTGCCGCTTAAGGACGGCAATCACGATCTCCCGGCATTCCTGGCAAAAATAAACGACCGGACCAAAATCGTCTGGCTTTGCAATCCGAACAACCCGACCGGCACGATTATCCGCCAAGATGAATTGATCGCTTTTGTGGATGCCGTGCCGGAGCATGTCATCGTCGTGCTCGACGAGGCCTATTGCGAATATGTGACCGACGCCGCTTATCCGGACAGCCTGGCGCTGCTGCGCGGGCGAAAAAACGTCCTTGTTCTGCGTACGTTCTCGAAAATATACGGACTTGCGTCGCTGCGCATCGGCTACGGTATCGGCCACCCGGAAGTGATTCGCTTTATCAATCAGGTTCGCGAGCCGTTCAATACGACCCGTTTCGCCCAGGCGGCTGCGGCTGCGGCGCTCGCCGATCAGGCGTTCGTGCAAAGCTGCAGAGAGCGCAATGCCGAAGGGATTCGATACCTGTGCGCCGAGTTTGACCGGCTCGGACTGACTTATTTCGAAGCGCACGGCAATTTCGTGATGGTCGACGTGAAAATGCCGTCCCAGCAAATGTTCGACGGACTGCTGCGCAGGGGCATTATATCGCGCGCGCGCTGGACGCATTATCCGACCTATATCCGCATTACGGTCGGCAGCAGGGAACAGAACGAGAAGTTTGTCCAGGCGCTGGAGCAAACGCTGCAGGAAGCGGCGGTGCTCGGGTAGCTTATGACGAAAATTGCAATATTCGGCGTCGGGCTGATCGGCGGCTCGCTGGCGCTTTGCTTTAAAGGCCGGCCCGGCCTGACGGTCGTCGGTCATTCCGTGCGCGAGTCGTCCGCGCGCAAATACGTGGAGCGGGGGGTCGTCGATTCGGCGACCACCTCGATGAAAGAAGCGGCCGAGGGCGCGGATTTTATTTTTCTGTGCGTGCCGGTAGGCAATTTGGAGCCTTATGTGCGGGAACTGAGCGGGATGGAGCTGAAGCCCGGCTGCATCATTACCGACGTCGGCAGCACGAAGGCGTCCGTTGCGGCCTGCGCGAAAGAGCTGCAGCTGAAAGGCGCGACGTTTATCGGCGGCCACCCGATGGCCGGCTCGGAGCGTTCCGGCGTCGAGGCGGCGTCCTCGTTTCTGTTCGAGAACGCTTATTACGTGCTGACGCCCGACGCATCGACTCCGCAGTCCGAAGTGGACAAGCTGACGGAGCTGCTGAGGCTGACCAAGGCGAGCATTGTGCACGTGCCTGCAGTGGAGCATGATGAAATCGTCGGCGCCATCAGCCATCTGCCTCACATCATCGCCGTTGCGCTGACGAACCAGATCCGCGATTATAACGAGGGCAACCCGCTGTTCGCGCAGCTTGCAGCCGGGGGCTTCCGCGACATTACAAGGATCGCTTCCAGCGAGCCCGTGGTTTGGCGCGATATTTTGATCAACAACCGCAGCGTTCTGCTGAGGCTGCTTCAGGATTGGAACCGGGAAACCGCCGGATTCATCGACATGCTGGAACGGGGCGACGGGGAAAGCATTGAGCAGGCTTTCCGGACGGCGGGCCAATTTCGCAGCCAGCTGCCGGAGCGGCGCAAAGGGATGATTCATTCCGTCTATGAATGCTACATCGATGTGCCCGACCATCCCGGCATTATCGGGAAGGTGGCGACCGAGCTCGGAAACAGCCGGATCAATTTGAGCAATATTCACATTATCGAGAGCCGCGAGGACGTTCCCGGCGTGCTTCGGCTTTCGTTCCGCACCCAAGAGGATTTGGACCAGGCCGTGGCCAAGCTCGGGCAAATCGGCTTTACCGCGCATCTTTAAAAATTTAACGAAAAAAACATGTAAACGCTTATTGACAAAATGAAAACGGATACATATAATAAAAGTACAGTATGGTTTCTCTCCACTCCTATCCAAATCAATCGCACGTTGTGCGGGCCGCCTTTAGCAGGCGGTCTTTTTTTGTTTATTGCACATTTTCCCAATAGGCCTTTAGCTGGACTCAGGTCATGGAACCGGGATGACGCAGCCTGATGCGAGAAAAATTTTCTTTGTTTTTTGTAACCTTTTTGAGATGACTTTCGTCTAACAACCTGGAAGGGTTTTAACCGGCGGCGCATGAAAAAAATTTTGATAAAACTTAAGCTTCGCTTCTGCAGCGCTATGTTACAATGCAAGTAATGCGTGTAAAAAAAAGGGATCTTTGTGTGTCGAAAGAAGCAGGAATTTTGTCTCATTTCGCGAATTTTTTACATATATGGATTGCTGCCTGCTTTGCGGCAGCACCTCGTTCCAGGCTGTGTCTGTCCGGATTACCCCCGACAATCGCATTTTCTGCCCAAACACCGCAACTTTTTTCTTCCGCATCGGTACAATAAGTATACCGGATGCGGATGTACTCCTGATGGCCAAGGAGGTCCGCCCGCTTGTGACCGATTCCCAGTTAATACGCGAAATAAAAGACGGTAACGTACAGCTTTATTCGGAACTGATGCGGCGCTACCAACGCAAGATCCTTGCCTTTATCTATCATATGCTTAAGGGCGCGAAACTCGAGCTCCTGGCGGAAGATTTATGCTCGGAGACGTTTTATAAGGCGTACCGCAGTTTGCACTCGTTCCGGGAAGTCGACGCTTCCTTTTCCACATGGTTGTACACCATTGCCCGAAATACGGTACTCAGCGAGCTTCGCAAGCAGAAGGGAAACAGCGTTTCGCTCGACGAAATCGGCGAGGTCGGCCTGCTGCCGGTCGCTTCTTCGGACTCCGCTCCGGAATTTCGCCTGCTCCAGAGGGAACGCATGACGATGGTGCGCGAGGCGATCAACAGTTTGCCCGAGAAACAGCGTTCTGCGCTTATTTTGCGCGAATACGATCACCTGGATTACCAGGAAATCGCAAACATTCTCGGTCAAACGGTCAGCTCCGTCAAATCGCTTCTGTTCCGTGCCCGCAACAGCGTGAAACTGCAGCTTGAGCCGTACTTCGGTGATTCGCCGATGCTGGAGGAATTCGAGGGGATGAAAATGCGATGAAATGCCTTGAGGTTCAGGAAACGCTCGGCGTTTATTGGGACTTAAACGAGGACGATGCCGAACGCATGGCGGTTGACGAGCATTTGCGAACTTGTCCAAGCTGCAGGGAAGAGTTTGAGATCTGGGAGGAAAGCGAGCGCCTCATTCGCGGTTTTTCGGCCGAGGAGCCGGAGACCGAGCAGCCGGTCGACCGCGTGAACCGGAGCGTTATGGACCGGATTTATGCGGAACAATCGTGGTTCATGCCGGTGACGAGCCGCAGCTATCATTTTTCCCGCTCGTTCCGGCGCAACGTAACCGCGATTATTGCCTGTTGTCTCGCGATATTCGTCTGCGGACTGTTTTATTTGTTGTCGGGACCGGGCGATTCGACCTCGACCGCTCAGGTGCAAAAGCTGACCGGCGTACTGGAGACGGCAAATGCGGCCAGCGACAATTCGGTCATCAGCGCCGATTTTTATGCGGACGTGCCGGTCGCCAGCATCAGCGATCCGATCATTCTCAACGTCGTGCCGACCGTTCCGCAGTACTGGGTCGCGCTATCTCTCATTGGCATCATTATGACGCTGCTGATCATGAACTGGTTTTCGCGAACGCGCAATTAGCGGACATTCCGTTCCGGCAAGCGGTTTGCTTCTGGAGCTCTTCTAGATTTGGCATAGGAAGGAGACCGTTCTTTTGAAAATCGGACTGATCAGACACGGCAAAACGGACTGGAACGCGCTCGGCAAAATCCAAGGCCAGACGGATACGCCGCTGAATGCCGAAGGCATCGCGCAGGCGAAAGCGCTGGCGGAACGACTATCCCGTGATTCGCTCAAATGGGACGCGGTCGTCTCTAGCGATTTGAAGCGGGCTTACGAAACGGCCCGGATTATCGCAGCCAAGCTTGATATCCCGCTTTGGCCGGCCGATAGCCGGATTCGCGAGCGTTATTTCGGCGAGGTCGAAGGAACGACCGAGGAAGAGCGCCTTGCCCGCTGGGGCGCCGATTGGCGGCAGAGCTCGAGCGGCCAGGAACGGGACGATGAGGTGCGAAGCCGCGCGATGGCGTTTATCGAAGAAATGGCCGGCTTGCATCCGGGTGCCAATTTGCTTGTCGTCAGCCACGGCAGCCTGCTGGCGCAGCTGCTGAAAGCGATGTGCGCCCAATTGGAGGATAAGCCGATCGGCAACATGTCCTTCTCCGTTCTCGAGCGGGAAGAAGGCGGCTGGAAGCCGCTTCTCCACAACTGCACCGAGCATTTGCAGCCGTCTCTTTAAGCTTTCCGGCATAGCGGCCGTCCGAAACGCAGACCCTCTGCGCATCGGGCGGTTTTTTTGATGGAATCGCAAGTTTCGAATCCGATAAGTTGTTCCTGATCAATCTGAAAGAAATCTGAAAGAAGAAGCCGGCTTCGCCTTCGTCAAAGAACGGTGAAGACCGGTTCTTTTTGTTTATTTTCACTCTTCGGTTATAAATTTCTCCAATGTTCCCATAATGGTAGTAAACCGAAGGCACCAGGACCGAGAACGGACAGATTGGAGGGCGGACGATGAATTTGGCGGACATGCTGAGTTATGCGGATATCGGTCAGCTCAGCCGGATCGCGACGACTTACCGGTGCGAATGCAACGGCAATTCGAAAAACGAGCTGATTCAGTCGATACTGGCCGCCATTATGAGAAAAGACGTATTCGAAGCGCAGATCAGCGCGATGAGGCTAGAGGATTTGCGTTTTATGAACTCGCTGCTGTTTGACCCGAGAGACGCATTCAGCCTGGAGGAATTGATTGCGCGGATCCAGATGAGCAAGTTCGGCCAATCCGCTCCGGAGAAGAGCGAAGCCGCGGTGCTGATCGCTTCTCCGCAGCAGCAGGCGCAGCCGGAATCGAAAGGAAGCGGGAAGCGAAAAAAGAAGCCGCCGGCCGAACCGGCACCGGAGCCCGGGCCGAGGGAAACCATCTCCCGCTTTAAGCACTACGGCTGGCTGTTTAACGGCTATTCCGGACCGGACCGTTATTTGTTCCAGATGCCGGCCGATTTGAAGGTCCGGTTCAAGGATGCGCTGGAGCGGCGGTTCGCATCGCAGATCGTACCCGCTGCGGACGAGCCGGCCGCCTACCGGGACGAACAGCAGCTGATGGGCGATGACGTGCAGAAGCTCCTCACGTATATTCATCATCACGATATCCCGCTCACCTCGGAAGGATCGATGTACAAGCGCAGCATTTTGCAGATTCTGGATGGGCTCGGCGTCAAAGAACAGCTTCCGACGCGGGGCGAATGGCGCTTCGGATACGGAAGGCGCATGAAGGATTATCCGAACCGTCTCTCGCTGCTTTACGATTATTGTTACTTCGAAGGGTGGCTCTCGGAAAACGACGGCAGACTGACGCTGACGGCCGCCGGGCAGGAGAGGCAGGCGCAGCTCGCACCGGAGGCGCCAGACAAGCTGTACCGCTTCTGGCTCCGCTTATACAAAACGGCGATCCCGAATGTCCGGGCGATTGCCGGCTGGGTCGATAAGCTGGCCAAAGCTTGGATTACCGCCGAATCCTTGAAGCAGGCGCTGACGCCGTTCATCAAGCCGTATTATTACGACCCTCCGGAAACGATTCTGGAGCAGCGGATCGTCGGCATGATGCTGCATTTGGGCATGCTTCGTCTCGGCGAACACGGCGAAAGCGGGCTCGTTGTCCGGATGACGCCGCTCGGCCGATCGATCGTGGCGGGACTGAATATCGAAGACGATGCGATCGTCCTGGAATAACCGCCTCCGGGCAAGGGCATATTCGTGCCCCGAAGGGCGAACGTCTTATTCGGGGCCGCAGCCGGGGAATATGATGGAGTAAGCCGGCTGCCGTTGACGGGACAATTTTCACCCTATACGCTTCGCTGAAACCGCCTGCCGGACAATCGTCAAATGAAACGACCGATTAGACTGCGACTGCACGCGTAAGCGGACGATGAATGCTGCAACGGTGAAAGGAAACGAATATAGGATTCTCTTATTTGCTGGAGGTGTATCCTATGGACAAAATGAAGGTTACGTATGAGGCGATGCTCGCACTCGCCGCTGAAATGGTACTGGACGAGGCTGTCCTGAAATTCCGCACGGACCGGTTGTATCAAGCGATTGATCATGCCCTTGCTTCTGGCGATAAGGATACGTTTCAACGATTGACCGACGAACTGAGAATGCTGCACGCTTAGTGGAAGCTGCGGCACGCATCTGAAACGGCCGGCAGGCGCACGGATTTCGATCCGCCGCATCTGCCGGCCGTTTACTTTGTTTGCCGGCGGCAGAGGTTTCGGCGGCGGCCCCTTTATGATAGGATTAGATTTGCCGTACAAGTTATACATATAATTAGAAGAAAAAATCGAGAACGGGTGTGTTGCGATGAAATTCAGCGAATTCAGCGGGGAACAATGGGCCGAGCTGCAGCCTTATCTGGACACGGCGCTGCTGCCTGTTACGGGTCTGACGGGAACGGAGATGCCTCACGAGGCGGCGGAAGCGCTCGGGCGGCTGCGGGATGTGCTCGCCTTGATTGAGGAGCCTTTTACGGGCAGGGTCGTCACTTATCCGGCGATTCAATACGGCCAGTGGAACGCCGACACGCAGCGGACCGTTTCGGCAGTCTGCGCCAATTTGCGGGCGGCCGGCTTTCGGTACGTCATCGTCGCCGCGGCATTTCCGGTCCAGGATGAGCCGCCCGCGCTCGCCGATCTGCTGTTCGGGATGGACGAACAAGGCCATTTGCCGGATCCTGGGACCGTGAGTGCGGCTGTAAGGGAGCTGTGGCTCGGACGGGCATGACGCCGAAAGGCGAGTACTGTATATTCGCACCTTCAAATGGGAAAAACAAATGCCAGACAAGGTCAAATGTGACAAAATAATAACAAATTAAATTTCCCATTTTGTTCGGCGCTTCAAATTGCCTGCCAAATTCTTGACGCTCTATATCACCTAGGCTATTATAAGTAATGTCCTAGTTCATCGTACGTTTTGCCCTGGCTGGCAGAACGCAAGATAGGCTTTAGCAAAGGGGGTAGAACAGAAGATGAGTAACCACGAGCATTCCGAAACCGCGCATAAACCGGCCAATCGCAGCGGCATGTCGCGCCGGCAGTTTTTGTCGTATACGCTCGGCGGCGCAGGCGCGTTCATGGCGGCTGGCGTCACGCTTCCGATGATCCGTTTTGCAGTCGACCCGATTTTGCAGAAGAAGACGACCAGCTCGTTTATTAAAGTCGTCGAGGCCAACAAAATCACGACGGAACCGCAGGAATTCAAATTTAAAATCCATCAGGTGGACGGCTGGTATGTCAGCGACCCCGAGTTGACCGCATGGATTTGTAAAGATGATCAAGGCAAAATTTTCGCGCTCTCGCCAATCTGCAAGCACCTTGGCTGCACCATTGGCTGGAACACCGAGAAGAACGAAGAATATGTTTGTCCATGTCACGGCGCGCATTATACGAAACTGGGCAAAAACCTGGTCGTTGCACCGAAACCGCTCGACGAGTACGAAGTGAAAATCGACAAGGACTGGATTTATCTCGGACCGATTGTGCCGAATACACGGTTTAAATAAAGGAGGGCGTATCTCAGATGTTGAAAAGTATGTACAACTGGATGGACGAACGTCTTGACATTACGCCGATGTGGAGGGACGTTGCGGACCACGAGGTGCCGGAGCACGTCAACCCTGCGCATCACTTCTCCGCATTCGTGTATTGCTTCGGCGGTCTGACGTTTTTTATTACCGTAATTCAAATCCTGTCGGGCATGTTCCTGACGATGTATTTCGTGCCGGATATTATCAACGCTTACAAAAGCGTCGACTACCTCCAGCATAAAGTCGCTTTCGGCGGCATCGTGCGGGGGATGCACCACTGGGGCGCGAGTCTCGTCATCGTGATGATGTTCCTGCATACGCTCCGCGTTTTCTTCACGGGCTCCTACAAGGCGCCGCGCGAGATGAACTGGGTCGTCGGCATGCTCATTTTTTTCATCATGCTCGGACTCGGATTCACGGGCTACCTGCTGCCTTGGGATAACAAAGCGTATTTTGCGACAAAGGTCGGCATGCAAATCGCCGCTTCGATTCCATGGATCGGCAACTATTTGAAAGAATTGATGGCGGGCGGGGATATCGTTGGAGCCGAAACGCTAACGCGTTTCTTCGCGATTCACGTTTTCTTCCTGCCGGGTGCGCTGCTTGCGCTTCTTGCGGCACACTTCTTCATGATCCGGAAACAAGGCATTTCCGGACCACTATAAGCCGAAGGGAGGCAACTTGCGAATGGCACACGGCCACAAATCGAACGAAAAAGTCGTCTTCGTCGGCGACTCTCGCGTGCGCAAACGCGAGTCTACGGGACCAAGCGCACCGCCGGATTACTCGGCCTACCCGGGAAGATCCGAAGCGTTCATTCCGAACTTTTTGCTGAAGGAATGGATGGTCGGCGTTGTCGTGCTCGTCGGATTTCTCGTTTTGACCATCGCGGAGCCGGCCCCGCTCGGCTACCCGGCGGACCCGACGAATGCGGCGTTTATTCCGATGCCGGACTGGTACTTCCTGTTCCTGTATCAATTTCTGAAATATCCGTACGTATCCGGCGGCTATGTTGTTCTCGGAACGGTCGGCGTGCCCGGCATCGCATTCGGCGCGCTGCTGCTTGCTCCGTTTCTCGACACGGGCAAGGAGCGCCGGTTTTACAAGCGTCCGATCACGTCTGCGCTTATGTTCTTGGCTCTGTTCTCACTGTTCTATCTGACGAAAGTTTCGTGGGATCACTATCAATACGAGCTGAAGCTCACGAACACTGTTCCGGAAGATCAGCTCCGCGAGGAAAAAGCGCGCGAAGCGGCGGAGAAAGGCCAAGGCGCCGGCGGGGGCGGACAGGAAGACGCGACGATTCCGCTCGTAGCTCCTAACGATCCGGCGATGAAAATCGTTCAGAAGGCGCAGTGTATCGCCTGTCACGGCGCGGATCTGACCGGCAACCCGACGACCGGCGCACCTTCGCTTCACGGCATCGGCGACGTCCTGACGAAGGATCAGATCGTCGATACGATTACGAATGGTAAAGCTGGCGGAATGCCGCCATTCAAATCGACGCTGAGCGCCGATGAGATCAATCAGCTGGCAACTTGGCTGTCGAAGCAGAAGAAAGCTTAATACACAGCGTAGATTGGAAACCTGATCGCGAACGACGCGGTCAGGTTTTTTTCGAAACAAGATTCGTTTTTCCCTGCAGATTGGCCTTGAATTTGGATTGAAAGCAACCACCCTTGCCAGGAGATGACGGCGTGCGCCGCTTCTGCCTGGACTCGGGGAAAGGAGCACGGCTTTGAGATTGCTGTCGTGGTTTTGGAGCAAATCGTTTTTACTGGACCGTTCGTTTTTATGGCTGCTGTTTCTCGTCAATGCGGCCGGAACGGTATACGGTTACATCTGGTATGGCAACCAAATTGTCGATACGATCGACCATCATCCGCTTTGGCAGGTCATTTTTGTTCCGGACAGCCCGACCGCCAGTTTGTTTTTTACGCTTTCCCTTCTGTTTTTTTTGTTTCCCCGGCGCAAGACGTCCAGGCCTTCGGCAGGCATGCTCTGGCTTCGGTCCGTTCTCGAAGCGCTCGGCGCAGTTTCTTCCATTAAATACGGCATTTGGGCGGTGACCATGATTGCGGCCGGCGGCGCACAGGGCGACCCGCTGCATTGGGAGCACTACATGCTCGTCGTTTCGCATCTCGGTATGGCGGTGGAAGCGCTGTTGTTTATTCGCTTCCAAACCTTCGGACGGGTCGCCGCGATGGCCGCCGCCTGCTGGCTGCTCCTTAACGATATGGTCGATTATACCTATAACGTTTATCCGTGGCTTCCGGATGTGCTGGAGAACGATTTGCCGGCGATTCGCAGCTTTACGATCGGCCTGACGTTCTTCAGTCTGCTCGCGACCTGGCTGTGTATGAGGTTTCGCAAGGAATAAATGCGGACATCCCCCCATAAAGTGATACAAGCAGCGCATTATCGCGCATCACGTGAAGGAGGGGGAGAACGTGAGGTCGAAACGGATTTTCGTTACCGGGCTGTGCGCCTTACTGCTTATGCTGGCGGCTGCGGGCTGCAGCGAGCGGATTACCCGGCAGGCGGCCGGCGAGGACTCCGCGGCGGACGGATCGGCAGCGGAGGCGGACAGGCTGTACAAGCTGACGGAGCAGTTTTATACCGCCGTCAGCGACGAGAACCGCCAGCTTGCTTATGTATTAGCAGGGCGGATCAAGCAGGCTGCCGCACAGAACGGCGTGCGCGAGCTCGGCTACGGCGGCGGCTGGAAGGCGTTTGACGACACGGTCCAGGCAGCGGAGAAAACGCTTGCGAAAGAGCAGGCTGTAAGCGATTGGAACTTGCAGGGAGCGCAGCTGAAGCTTGCGGCCGATACGCTGGTCCGGCCGAATGCACCGGTATGGCTGCAGTACAAAGATGTATTGGATGACGATCTGAGCAGGCTGGATCAGGTTTGGCGGTCGTCCTCCGCGCAGCGTGTCCAAGGGTCGCTTGCGGCGCTGAACGTCCTGGCCGATCATGCCGAGCGGTTCGAAGTGGCGGCGATGCTGCAGCGTCCGGCAGAGCTTGAACAGGCGCTGCAAAAACAAATCGCGTATACGAAAGAGATGCTGCAGAGCGCCTCCGCGGGTGGTCCGGCTGTGAAATCGATGGACAGGACGTTTGCGCAGCTGAAAGCATCGTACGACCGGCTGTTCGAGCCATCCCCTGCCGAAGCCGCTGAATCGAAGCTTGCTTCGATTGCGCCGATGGACCGGCTGGGAGCGTCACACGAGTACCTGACGACGATGTTCATTGCGGCTTTCGTGATGGGCATTCTCGGTCTTGCGGGCTGGCAGCGTTTTGTTTACGAGAAACGCAAGGGGACGATCGTTCCTCCCCGCGGCGGAAGGAAATAAAGCCGATAAGCATCGTTTATTCCTCTTTAAAGCCTTCGCCGAGTACATCGTGCACATCGCTGATCACAATAAAAGCATGCGGGTCGATACTGCGCACAATCGTTTTCAGCCGCCGGATTTCATGGCGGGCGACGACGCAGTAGACGACCTGCATTTTTTTGCCGGAAAATGCCCCTTTCGCGGAAAACAGCGTCACGCCGCGATCCATTTCCTTCGTTACAAGCGCAGCCAGCCGCTCCGGATAGGGGGTGAAAATCGAAAACGCCTTGGCGGCATAGGCGCCCTCCTGTATAAAATCGATCACCCTTGACGCGATAAAGACGGCGACCAGCGTATAAAGCACCTGCTCCTTCGGAATGTACAGCAGAGCCGAGCCGATGATGACGGCATCCATCGTGAGGATGATTTGTCCCATGCTCCAGCCCTTTTTCTTGGAAGCGATGCGGGCGATAATATCGGCCCCGCCGGTCGTGCCGCCGTAGCGGAACACGAGTCCGAGGCCGGCGCCGATTGTCACACCGGCGTAGAGCGCCGCCAGAATGAAATCGCTGTGCGTGCGGAACGGGACAAGCCAGCCCGCTTCGATCATTCGCTCCAGCAGCGCAAGAAAAAGCGAAAGCGATACGGTGCCGAAAATCGTGTAGCCGATTTGTTCGCGGCCGAGTATTTTCCAGCCAAGGATAAACAGCGGAATATTAAGCGCCAGGGTCGAAACGGACAGCGGCCATCCGAGCGCATAGTTCAGCAGGATGGCGATCCCCGTCACGCCGCCTTCGGTCAGCTTGTTGGGCAAAATAAAGTAATGAAGCCCGAAGGCGTATACGGCCGTGCCGAGCATGATCAGAGGGAGCGTTCGCAGCAGACGGACAACTGACGGTTTCATCGCAGGATCGCCTCCTTTTTATACCGCCTGAAAAGGTTGAACATCCATTTCTAGGTTCCCATTTTCGGCGCGATCTTAAGCATTGTTTTCGAATACGCTTTAGGTTAACATATGGAGTGAACCTTTTGGGAAGAAAGGAAACGAACGATGGCTGAGAAATCGCTTGCGGACATGCAGCGCGAGGTCGACCGGTACATCTCGCAGTTTAAAGAAGGCTATTTCGGTCCCCTGTCGATGCTTGCGCGAATGAGTGAAGAAGTTGGCGAGCTTGCGCGCGAAGTGAACCACCGGTTCGGCGAGAAGCCGAAAAAACCGGACGAAGCGGACAATTCCATCGAGATGGAGCTGGCGGATATTTTATTTATTGTCATTTGCTTCGCCAATTCCCTCGGAATCGATTTGACGGAAGCGCACGATCGCGTGATGCATAAATTCAATACGCGGGACGCAGACCGGTGGACGCGAAAAAACGTCGAACCGTAAGTCCCCCTCTCTCATATGCTGTACAATCAGCATGTGTACAAGGAGGATGGGCGGATGGACGGAGAAAGCGTCGTGAAGAAGGCTTACGAGGCCATCCTCAGCGGCGATTTCGAGCTGGCGATCGTCCGGTTCGAGGAAGCGATCGCGCTGGAACCGGAAAATGCGGCCTTTTGCTATAAATGCTCGATTACGTGCGCGCGCAGCGGGAAATGGCCCAAGGCGCTCCATTATGCCGAAGAGGCGGTCAGGCTGGAGCCCGAGCAGGAGGAGTATCGGTTCCATCTGCAGACGGTCCGCGCGAAACAATTGATTCACGAGGCCGAAACGCTGCTGGCGCAGAGCATGGACGAGGCTGCAGCCGCGATCGTCAAGCTTCGGGAGGCGTCGAGGCTCGACCCGCTGAGTGTGGAGGCGCTGCTGCTGCTGGGAGCCGCTTATTCGGCGCAGGGGCGGCTGGATGAAGCGTCACAGTGCGCCCGCGAGGCGGTGCGGCTGGAGCCTGGGCATACGGCGGCGCGGAAGCTGCTGTCGGACATCAGACGCCGCAAAAGGCTGTGGGGGTACGGCCAGACCAGAAAACGGAAAAGGAACAGGTGAACGCAGTTATGACGGACAAAATTCGGGTTGCCGTAACGGGAGCGGGCGGCCGTATGGGCCGCGAGGTCGTAAAAATGGTGCTGCAGGATGAACAGCTGTCGCTTGCGGCGGCGGTGAGCCCGTCGGCGGGCCCGGTCGATGCCGGGGTACTCGCCGGCGCCGCACCTTGCGGCGTGGCCGTATCGCCGGATTTGGAGTCGGCGCTTGCTGGCGCGGAGGCGGATGTGCTCGTCGACTTTACAGTGCCGCAAGCCGTTTACGGCAATACGAGAATGGCGATCATGAACGGCGTCAGACCCGTTGTCGGTACGACCGGGTTTACGCCGGATCAGATCGCAGAGCTGGACAAGCTGTGCCGGGAACGGGAGATCGGCGGGCTGATTGCGCCGAACTTTTCCATCGGCGCAATTTTGATGATGAAATTCGCCGCACAGGCGTCCAAATATTTGCCCCACGTCGAAATTATCGAATATCACGGCGATCAGAAGCTGGACGCGCCGTCCGGCACCTCGATCAAGACGGCGGAGCTGATTTCCGAGGTCCGGCAGGAGCTGCGCCAGGGCAACCCTCGGGAAGAAGAGACGATTGAAGGCGCGCGCGGCGGTTATTACAACGGTTTCCGCATACATAGCGTCAGGCTTCCGGGCGTGTTCGCCCAGCAGGAGGTCATTTTCGGCGGGCATGGTCAAACGCTGAAAATCCGCCACGATTCCTACGACCGGGCCGGTTATATGCCCGGGGTAAACGCGGCGGTCAAGAAGGTCATGACCTATGTGGGCCTGATTTACGGGTTCGAGCATGTGATGGACTAACATTCGCGGCCTGCCGTTCGTGGAGAGGAGACGAGCACGATGAACATTGCCTTTATTGCACATGACCGAAAAAAAGAAGAGATGGTCAATTTCGTTACCGCCTATGAGCATGTTTTCAAAGATCATACCTTGTATTCGACCGGCACCACCGGCGCGAGAATTATGGAAAAAACGGAGCTCAGCATCCACCGCTTCATGTCCGGACCGCTGGGCGGGGACCAGCAGATCGGGGCGCTGGTCGCCCAGAACGAAATGGATCTGATCATCTTTCTGCGCGACCCGCTCATGGCGCAGCCGCACGAGCCGGACATCATCGCGCTGCTGAGGCTGTGCGATGTTCAGGGAATCCCGGTTGCGACCAACATCGCGACGGGCGAGCTGCTGGTCAAAGCGCTGCAGCGGGGCGATTTCGCCTGGCGGGAGCTGGTGCACAAATATAAGCCGGGTGATCCGGCATGACGTATCATTTTGATATCGCCGCTTTCGGCGCGCATCCGGATGACGTCGAAATCGGTATGGGCGGCACAATCGCGAAGCAGGCGCTGGCGGGCGGCAAGGTTGCCGTTTGCGATTTGACCGCTGCGGAAATGTCGTCGAACGGCACCGTGGAAACGAGGCGGCGGGAAGCTGCCGAAGCTTCCGCGGTGCTTGGTTTATCCGAACGCTCCTGCCTGGGGCTGCCGGACAGAGGGCTGACGGGATCGGCGGAACAGATCGCTGCGGTCGTCCGCGAAATCCGCCGCTTGCGCCCCCGAATCGTGTTCGCTCCCTATTGGCACGACCGCCATCCGGATCATGTAGCGTGCAGCCGACTCGTCGAAGAAGCGGTCTTCAACGCCAAGCTTCGCAATTATATGCCCGAGCTGCCGCCCGTTCAGGTTCAGCAGTGCTATTATTATTTTATTAATGATACGGGCGATGTGTCGCTCGTTGTCGATGTCGGCGGAATATACGAGAAGAAGATTCGGTCGCTGCAAGCGTACCGGTCGCAGTTCGCCCCTCCGGCCGAAGGCGAGGACCGCGTCGGCACGCCGCTGACCGACCGTTATATCCAGCGCGTCGAGGCGCGCGATCTGCTGCTCGGCCAAGCGCAAGGGGTTGCGTATGCCGAGGGCTTTGCCATCAAACGCCCGCATCCGGTCGCGTTATTTTAAGCGCCGCGAATGCCCTTTTTGCCCGAATACCGGCTTAGGGCCAACCGGTATGATTTATTCGTCAAATTTCTTGATCCGTCGTCATAATATTATTCGGTAACGCTCGTTAAAGCGGGAGGTGCGCTGCAGTATGGCAAAACGTTTAAAAATCGGGATCACATGCTATCCGACACTCGGCGGATCCGGCGTCGTCGCGACCGAGCTGGGGAAGCTTCTGGCGGAAAAAGGACACGAGATTCACTTTATTACGCACAGCATTCCGTTTCGGCTCGGCCAATTTCATAAAAACATTTATTATCACGAGGTGGAAGTGAACGATTATTACGTGTTCCGCTATCCTCCGTACGATTTGTCGCTGGCCAGCAAAATGGCCCAAGTCGCCAAAATGCAGCAGCTGGACCTGCTGCACGTTCATTATGCGGTTCCGCACGCGGTGTGCGCCTTTATCGCCAAACGGATGGCGGGCGAGGGGCTTCGCACGGTAACGACGCTCCACGGCACCGACATCACGGTGCTGGCGCAGGACGAATCGCTGAAGGATCTGATCCGGCTTGCGATCAACGAGAGCGACGCCGTGACGGCGGTTTCGAACGATTTGATCCAGGAAACGCGGGATCTGCTCGATATCGACAGGCGGATCGAGCTGACGTATAACTTTGTCGACAAGCGGATCTATTATCCGCGCGACTGTGCGTCGCTGCGAAGCGATTTTGCCCGCGAAGACGAGAAAATTTTGATGCACATTTCCAATTTCCGGCCGGTGAAGCGGGTCGGCGACGTAGTCGAAATTTTCGCCAAGGTGGCCGAAGTAGTCCCGAGCCGGCTCGTGCTGGTCGGCGAGGGTCCGGATTTGCCGAAAATCCAGTGCAAAATCCGCAATCTTGGCATCGAGGATAAGGTTCATTTTCTCGGCAAACAGGACGACGTGGCGCAGGTGATCTCGATTGCCGACCTGATGCTGCTGCCTTCGGAGAAAGAAAGCTTCGGACTGGTGGCGCTCGAAGCGATGGCGTGCGGCGTTCCGACGATCGGTTCGTTCGCCGGCGGCATTCCCGAGCTGGTGACGCACGGAGAGACCGGCTATTTGTCGCCGATCGGGGATACGGAAGATATGGCGCACAACGCGATTCGCCTGCTGTCGGACCGGGCGCTGTACCGGCAGTTCCAGGAGGCGTGCCTGCACCGCGCCACGACCCAGTTTTGCAACGATTTGATAACGGAAGAATACGAGCGGATTTATTATAACGTGCTCGGCATCGAAACGAACGTTCCCGAGCCCGTATGCAAGAGCTGACGGGGAGAACGGGCCCATGACGATGAACGAATCGCTGGCGCGGGCGCTTCCCGTGCTGGAGGCGCTGGAGCGAAGCGGATTCGAAGCCGTTTTTGTCGGCGGCTGCGTCCGGGATGCGGCGCTCGGCCGGCCGCTGAAGGATGTCGATATCGCATCCTCGGCGACGCCGGAGCAGGTCATGGCGATTTTTGCCCGGACCGTTCCGACCGGCATCCGCCACGGGACGGTGACCGTGCTGCATGCAGGCCGGCAATACGAAGTGACGACGTACCGGAAGGAATCGGCTTACGAGCGGTACCGGCGGCCTGCGGAGGTCGAGTTCGTCACCGAGCTTGAAGCCGATCTGCAGCGCAGAGATTTTACGATCAACGCCATGGCGATGCGGCCGGACGGCACGGTTGTCGATCCGTTCGGCGGCATGCGCGACCTCGGCCGCCGCCTGCTGCGCTGCGTCGGCGACGCCGATGCGCGATTTCAGGAGGATGCGCTGCGCATGATTCGCGCCGTCCGCTTTGCCGCCGAGCTGGGATTCCGAATCGCACCGGCTACATGGCGGGCGCTCATGCGGCACGGCGAGCTGCTGCGCCATGTCGCGATGGAACGGGTTGGCGCCGAAGCGGATAAAATGATCGCGGGCGCGAGCCTGGCGCGCGCAGCCGCTTGGCTGGCCGCCGGGGGGCTGCTGGCGAAGACGAAGGAGCGGCTGCCGGACCGGCTGACGGAAGCGGCGGAACAGTTCCGTCTGAATCGGCGTGATCCGGAGGCGCGCAGCTTGACGGCCGCGGCCTTGAGCAGCATTGCCGCGGCGAGCCG
Organism: Paenibacillus humicola; assembly: GCF_028826105.1. Taxonomy (NCBI): domain Bacteria; kingdom Bacillati; phylum Bacillota; class Bacilli; order Caryophanales; family Paenibacillaceae; genus Paenibacillus; species Paenibacillus humicola. Next base: position 3,447,795 of record NZ_JAQGPL010000001.1, on the reverse strand, counting down.
GCTGGCGGGTCCAGACGATCGCTGGGCGGCCGTAACGGACGCACTCGCGTTAAAGCCGGAAGAGGCGCTCGAGCTGTTCGGCCGGCTCCGGTTCGCCGCGGGGCGCGCAGACCGGCTGGCGGCGTGTGCGCGCGTACATGCCGCGATGGCGAATATGCCGGAGGATGCCGGCGGCAATTCGGCGCGGTGCAAGCTGCGCGAGCTGTGGCTGGACACGGTGCTGCGGGAAGGCAAGGAAGCCGCGGAGCAGTGGCTGCGCGTTCATTTTGCTGCCGCGGAGACGGGGCCTCTGCAAGAAGCGGACCGTCAGCAGCTGCGGCTTCGGGACAAGCTGCGGGCTTGGCTGCTGGCAATGCCCGCGGCGTCCGTAAAGGAGCTGGCCGTTCGCGGTTCCGATCTTCTGGAGCGGCTGAACGCGCCGTCCGGCCCGTGGCTCGGCGAGCTGCTGAACAGGCTGCTCCGGGCAGCCGCTTTCGGCGAGACCGCGAACGAGCGCGAAGCGCTGCTGGAACTGGCCGAGCGGCTCGCAGCCGCTAAGAACGACAGGAAGGAGCTGCCATGAACAATCGGATTATCGAACTGCTGGAACGGATGCCCGGTGCGTTTGTATCGGGCGAAACGATCAGCAAAGAGCTGCAAATCAGCCGGACGGCCGTCTGGAAGCAGATCCGCAAGCTTGAAACGCTCGGCTACACATTCGAGGCATCGCGCAGGCTGGGCTACCGTCTGGTCGCCAAACCGTCCAAGCTGTCGCTGGAGGAGCTGACACAGCGGCTCGGCGCATCGCCGCTTGCGAAGCGGATCACGCTGCTCGATACCGTCGATTCGACGCAGAACGTCGCGCAGCGGCTGGCGGAGGACGGCGCACCCGAGGGCACGCTTGTCCTTGCGGAGCAGCAGACCAGCGGCCGCGGGAGAATGGGCCGGCACTGGGTGTCGCCCTCGGGCAAAGGCATCTGGATGAGCCTCGTGCTGCGGCCGGATCTTCCGCTCCAGCTGGCGCCGCAGCTGACGCTTCTGGCGGCCGTCGCGCTGTGCCGCGCGCTGAAATCGGTCGCACCGGTCGACATCGGCATCAAATGGCCCAACGATCTGCTGATCGGCGGCAAAAAAATAAGCGGCATTTTGCTCGAATCGACGGCGGACGAGGAACGGATCAAATATGTAGTCGCCGGCATCGGTATCAGCCTGAATTTGGAGCCGGACGATTATCCGGACGAGCTGAAGGAGATCGCCACCTCGCTTCGTATTGAAGCCGGCCGGACGATCGATCGCACGGAGACGATCGCCGCCTTCATCGGGCAGTTCTCGGCGCTTTACGATCTGTACCGCAAGGAAGGCTTCGCTCCGATTCGCACGCTGTGGGAGGCGCTGTCGGTTACGCTGAACAAGCCCGTTCGGCTGAATCTGCCCTCCGGCGCGGTCGAAGGAACGCCGATCGGGCTGGATGAGCGCGGCGCGCTGCTCGTCCGCCGGGCGGACGGTTCGGAAATGCCGGTATTCTCGGCTGAAACGATCGCGCAGCAGGGCTAGCCGTTCATAGACGGTTTGCAACTTATTTGGTATACTCGACATAAGCCGGAGAAACGACTTCAAGCGGGCGGCATTGCGCATGCAAGCCGTACCGGCTGAGAAGCCGCTTCACCGTTTGGACTTATTGCCACATCTTCGAAGGATGCAGTGCGTACTCTGCTCTGAGCCGCTTAGGACCGAGACAGAAGGAAGCTCGCTGGCAGCTTGACGTTCCTTTTTCGTTTGGGACCTTTTTAGCGGCGGCTAAAAGGTTTTTTTGTGTTTCGGCTGCAGGGAGTTTCTCTCTGCAGGAGCGGGAGAAACGGCGCGTCCGTTCTTCCAGCCGCATTCGAAAGGGGACGATTCCCATGAAACATCCGCTGACCATTACGAAGCTGAAAACAATGAAGCAAAGCGGAGAGCCGATCTCGATGCTTACCGCTTACGATTACCCGTCCGCCAAATTGGCCGAGGAAGCCGGCATCGACGTCATTCTCGTCGGCGATTCGCTGGGCAATGTGGTGCTTGGGTACGACACGACGATTCCCGTTACGCTCGATGATATGGTCTATCATACGAAAGCTGTCGCGCGCGGCGCGGCACACACGTTTATCGTCGCGGACATGCCGTTCGCAACGTACCGGATCGGCAAGGAAGCGACGCTGCGCAACGCGGCGAGACTGATGCAGGAGGGCGGAGCGCAGGCCGTCAAGATGGAAGGGGGAGCGGATATCGCGGAAGAGGTATCGGCTCTTGTGAGAGCGGGCATTCCGGTGCTCGGCCACATCGGGCTGACGCCGCAATCCGTGCATCAGCTCGGCGGATACCGCGTGCAGGGCAAGCAGGAGCGCGAAGCGCAGAGCCTGATCGAAGACGCGCAGGCGCTCGAAGCGGCCGGCGCTTTCGGCATCGTGCTCGAGCTTGTCACCGAGCCGCTCGCGGAAGCGGTCACGTCGAAGCTCTCGATACCGACGATCGGCATCGGAGCCGGCCGCGGCTGCGACGGCCAGGTGCTCGTTTTCCACGATTTGCTGCAGTACGCTTCGCCTTACCGCGAGAAACGATTTGTCAAAACGTACGCCGATCTCGGGACGACGATTCGCGGTGCTATCGGCGCATATGTCGGCGATGTGAAGTCCCGCGCCTTTCCGGAACAGAAGCATGCCTTCCCGATGGAGCAGGAGCTCGTTCAGCGGCTTTACGGCGGGGGCGGGGAACGGGACGGAGGTCCGGACTCGGCCTCAAGCGTTGTCAAAGGAGGCGATCGTTCATGATCGTCTGCGAAACGATAAATGAGCTCCGCTCGATCATCCGGAAGCGCCGCCGCACGGCGCCGGAGGGAATAATCGGCTTTGTGCCGACGATGGGATATTTGCACGAAGGGCATGCTAGTCTTATGCGCAGAGCAAAGGACGAATGCGGCTATGCGGCGGCGTCGGTATTCGTCAACCCGCTGCAATTCGGGCCGAACGAGGATTTCGACCGTTACCCGCGGAATCGTGAGCACGATATCGCGCTTGCGGAAGCAAGCGGCGTCGATTTGCTGTTCATGCCTTCCCTGGCGGAGATGTATCCGGAAAAGCCTTTGACGAAGGTGCTGATCGGCCAAGTGTCGGAGCGGCTGTGCGGCGCATCGCGTCCCGGCCATTTCGACGGCGTCGGCCTTGTGGTCGGCAAACTGTTTAATCTGGTGCAGCCGGATAAGGCTTATTTCGGGATGAAGGATGCGCAGCAGGTTGCCGTTATTCGCCGGATGGTCGACGATATGAATTTCCCGGTCGAGATCGTACCCTGCGAAACGGTCCGCGAGCCGGACGGTCTGGCCAAAAGCTCGCGCAACGTCTATTTGAATCCGGAGGAGCGGAGGCAGGCCGTCATCCTGTATGAGACGCTGGAAGCGGCGGGGCGCTGGATGCGCGAGCCGGGCGTGACCGCCTCCGACCTGACGTCCCGGATCCGGGCGAAAATCGCGGAGGCGCCGCTGGCGGACATCGACTATGCCGAGCTGCTGAAATACCCGGATCTTACGCCGCCGGAGCCCGGAGCGGATATATCCCGTCACCCGAAGGAGCTGATCGTCGCGCTCGCCGTGAAATTCGGCCGGACGCGGCTGATCGATAACCGCGTATTTGGAAGCGCAGGGAGGTGAGCGGCATGTTCAGAACGATGATGAAATCGAAACTGCACCGCGCGACCGTTACGGAAGCCAATTTGAATTATGTAGGCAGCATTACCATCGACGAGGATTTGATGGAGCTTGCCGATATTTGGCCCAATGAGAAGGTTCAAATCGTCAACAACCATAACGGAGCAAGACTGGAAACGTACGTCATTGCCGGCCCTCGCGGCTCGGGCGTGATCTGTCTGAACGGCGCGGCCGCGCGTCTCGTCCAGCCCGGCGACAACGTCATTATCATTTCGTACGGCGTCATGACCGAACAGGAGGCCCGCAGCTATAAGCCGAAGGTCATCCTGCTCGATTCCGCGAACAAACCGGTAAACACGGCAGTGGAGGAGACGCACGCCACGATTTTATAACCGCCAAACCCCGCCATGCCAGTCCTGTATAACGTCTGGCACCCGGTATGAAAACAAGCGCCGGGGCAAAGAATGAGCATACGCCATACAGCGACAGCAAAACGGCATGAAGGTGGGATGCAGGCGATGTTTAAGCATGTATTCGGAGTCATGCACGAAATGCTTGACGATATCATGATCCGTTATCCGTACGCGGACTCCGAACAAAAACGGCAACTCGACGAGCAGCTCTCCATGTTAAAGCAATACAGCGACACGTTTATCGAGGATTGGCTTTTATTCGAAGAAAAAATGGCGGATGTGCTTGACCTGCGCGGTGCCGGCGCTGCAGGAGGTTCCGGAGCGCCGATCGGGTCTTCGAAGAAAGCCGCGGAACAGCAGGAGCATCCCTGGATGCCGCCGGCCGGCGGAGAGCATTCCGTTTATGCCGCAGGCAAGCAGCTAGCCGCTTCCGCCGAAGCTGCCGATTACGCGGCGGAAGCGGCGGAAGCGCTCGGCTGCAGCTCCGGTACGGCTGCGGGAGACGCCGCGATGTCCAAAGGGCAGGGCTATTTCAAGCTGCTGATGTTCGGCCAGGCGGCCCGCCATTTTGAAGAGGCGGTCGGCCGCTCGCCCGAAGATAACCGGGCCAGGCTGTTCCTGGCGATGACTTATATGCACCTGCAGGAATGGAATGAAGCGCAGCGGCATTTTCAGCTGATCGTCGAGCTGACGGATCATGCCAAATGGCGGGCGCTGGGCTATAATGCGCTTGGCTGCATTCAAGCGATCCGGATGAATCTGGAGCAGGCGGAACGTTATTTCGTCATGGCGCACGAAGCCGATCCGGATTTTGCAGATCCGCTGACCAACCTGAAGTCTTGCCGGCAGCACAGCGGACATTTGTCGCTTTATTTCGGCAGCGGCCAGCTGTAGATTGTGTGAGAGGATCGAACCCCGGATGAATTACGCGGTACTGGATTTGGAAACGACCGGCCACGGTTCCGGCGACGAGATGATACAGGTCGGACTTGTGCTGCTTGATGAATCGCTGCAGGTTATCAAGTCCTACAGTACATTCGTCAAACCGACAATACCGATACCCCCCTTTATTACCCAGCTTACCGGCATCGACGAATCGATGGTCGCGGACGCCCCGCTTGCGGAGGATGTGCTGCTGGAGCTGATTCCGCTTCTCAGCGATGCCGTGCTTGTCGCCCATAATGTCGGCTTTGACGCCGGCTTTCTGAACGCGGCGCTCGACCGCTGCGGGTATATGCCGTTCGCTGGCAGGCGCCTCGATACGATTGAGCTGCTGCGCATCCTGTATCCGTCGCTCACCAGTTATCAGCTCGGGTCGGTGACGGAGGCGTTCGGGATCGGCCACGACCGGCACCATCAGGCGGACAGCGACGCGCTGGCGACGGCGGAGCTCTTCATCGAGTGCGTGCATAAGCTGGAGCAGCTGCCGCTGCTGACGCTGCAGCGGCTGGCCGCTCTGCTTGGCGGAGACCATGACGACGACCTCGGCTGGTTCGTCGGCACCATCGCTGCGCGCAAGGAGCTTGAATCGTCCGTCATAGCCGATTCGTACGCTTATTTTCGCCAGTTCGCCCTGAAAGCCGGCGACTGGACCGACGAGCAGGCGCCCAGGAGCGATGCGGACGACGCCGAATCCGTTGAGGGCTGGAGCTTCGACGATTTTCTGGCCCATCTGAAGGGCGGCATTCAGGCAATCGTGCCCGGCTATGAGGAACGCGAGCCGCAAAACATCATGTTTCAGGAAGTGATCGAGGCGTTCGAGAACGACCGCCACCTGCTGGTTGAAGCCGGAACCGGAACGGGCAAATCGCTCGGTTATCTGATTCCCGCACTGTTCTACGGAGTTCAGCAGGGAAAGAAAATCATCATCAGCACGCATACGATCAATTTGCAGGAGCAGCTGCGGCAGCGCGATTTGCCGCTGCTCCGGTCAGTTATGCCGGTGCCGTTCAAAGCGACCCTCTTCAAGGGACGCGGCAATTACTTGTGCCTGCGCAAATTCGAGAGCAAGATCAATATGCGCGATTTTGCGGCGCCCGGCGACGACCGGATTACGGCTGCGCAAATGATCGTATGGCTGAGTGAAACCGATTACGGCGATCAGGAGGAGCTCAACTTCGGCAACCGCGGCGCGGAGTTTTGGAATACGGTCGCAAGCGACGCCGATTCCTGCCTCAACCGGAGCTGCCCCTGGTTTAAGCGGTGTTTTTATCACCGGGCGAAGCAGGAGGCGAATTTGGCCGATGTCGTCATCACGAACCATTCGATGCTGTTTACCGACATTCGCGCCGATCACCGGCTGCTTCCGGGCTATGAGCATTTGATCGTCGACGAGGCGCACCATTTGGAGGAAGTAGCAGGTAAACATCTCGGTTCGCAGCTGTCCTATCATTCCGTCCAGCATCCGGTGACGCGGCTGTGCAAGGATGCGCGCAACGGGCTGCTGATCCAGCTGCGGAACCGCTTGGCCGGCGAAGACATGGAACGAACCGAAAAATGGCGGGAGATCATCGACGAGACCGTCCCGGTATTCGGCGAGCTGCGTGACGAATGGGAGCGGATGTTCGAGCTGCTTTATACGATCATGGGCGGCAGTTCGGCGGCATCCGGCGGCGCCGGCCAGGACGCGGGAGGCGGCGAGACCGGGCAGTTCGTGCTGCGGCTGCGCAGCGGCAAGCTGCCGAAGCCGTGGACGGACGCGCAGGCGGCCGGAGAAGTTGTGTACGGCCTGCTCAGCCAGATCGTCCGCCCGCTCGACAAGCTGCTGAGCGATATTAAGGACGATATTGACGATCAGGCGATTGCCGCGCTGGTGACGGATCTGGGCGGGACGGTGAAGGACCTGACCCGCGCCCGCGACGAGCTGCGCCAGTTTATGAAAGCGGACAATCCGGACGTCGTCTATTGGCTCGAAGCGAACAGCCATTCCCGAGCCAGATCGGTGCACCTGATATCGGTGCCGGCGAATGTCAGCAGCCAGCTGCGGGACTATTTTTTCGAAACGAAAAAAAGCGTGGTGCTGACGTCGGCGACGCTGTCGGTGCAGAAATCGTTCCAGTACGCGTGCGAGCAGCTCGGTTTGGCGCAGGATCTGGATACCGGACGGCTCAAGACGGTACAGCTGCCGTCTCCGTTCAATTACCGCGAGCAGGCGCTCGTCTGCATCCCTCGCAATTTTCCGGTGCTGAAGGGCGCTGCGGGCGACCCCATGTTCAACGACATGCTGGTGAAATCGCTGGCGGAGACGGCCATGGAGACGAAGGGCCGAATGCTCGTCCTGTTTACCTCTTACCGGATGCTCCGGCAGGTATACGACCCGCTGAAGGAGCTGCTCGCGCCAAGCGGCATTCAGCTGCTCGGACAGGGCATCGACAGCGGCAACCGGAGCAAGCTGACGCGACGCTTTCAGCAGCAGACGGCCTCCGTGCTGCTCGGCACGAGCAGCTTCTGGGAAGGCGTCGACATTCCTGGCGATGCGCTCACCTGTCTGGCTATCGTCAGGCTGCCCTTTCAGCCGCCGAATCATCCGCTAGTCGAAGCGAAATCCGAGCTGCTGCAGGAACAGAATCAGAATCCGTTCATGAAGCTGTCGATTCCGCAGGCGGTCATCCGGTTCAAGCAGGGCTTCGGCCGGCTCGTGCGGACTTCCCGCGACAAAGGCATCGTTCTCATTTACGATACGAGGGTCATTGAAACGTATTACGGCAAATATTTTCTGTACTCGCTGCCGGGTCCGAAAATCGAGCACATGCATCTGGATCAGATCGTGCCGCGCATTCGGGAGTGGCTGCAGCAGGCCGAGGGGGCGACGCAGGAATGAAAACGTTCAAAATATCCGAAGCGGTCGTTCGCCGGCTTCCCGTCTATTTGCAGGTGCTGAACGACCTGAACAAGCGCGACGTGCAGACGGTCTCCTCGCAGGAGCTGGGCGCCAAGCTGGATTTGAATCCGGCGCAAATCCGCAAGGATCTCGCCTATTTCGGCGAATTCGGGCGCAAAGGCATCGGCTACGACGTGACATACTTGATCGAGAAAATCAGGCAGATTCTGAAGCTGGATCAGCCGCTCAACATGGCGCTCGTCGGCGCAGGCAACCTCGGGCGGGCGCTGTGCAATTACAATACGTACCTGAAGGACAATATGAAAATTACGGCCGTCTTCGACGCGCATCCCGCAGTCGTCGGGCAGGCGATCAACAGCCTGACCGTCCTGCCGATGGATAAGCTGAAGGAGACGGTGACGGAGCGCGATATACGCATCGGCATTATTACCGTGCCCGCTTTTGAAGCGCAAAATGTGGCCGACCGGTTCGTCGAGACAGGCATTGAAGGGATACTCAACTTCGCGCCGACGATTTTGCGGGTGCCGGAGCAGGTCAGAATCCATTATGCGGATTTTACGACCGAGCTGCTAAGCCTGGCGTATTATTTGGAAAAAGGAAAGGACGACGAGGATGAACCGGATATGGATTGAGAACGGCACGTTCGTGACGATGGACGACGCGCGGCCGGTCGTGAAGGGGCATTTGGTGACTGAAGCTGACCGGATCGTCTATCTCGGGGAAGACGCGCCGTCGCCCGCGCCGGAAGCGGCGGAACGGGTCGACGGCAGCGGGCTTGTCTTTATGCCCGGGCTCGTCAACACGCACGGCCACGCCGCCATGTCGCTGCTTCGCGGCTATTCGGACGATCAGAATCTTCAGGTCTGGCTGGAGCAGAAAATGTGGCCGATGGAAGCGAAATTTACCGCAGAGGACGTTCGCTGGGGGACGTCGCTGGCTGCGCTCGAGATGCTGAAGTCCGGCACGACGACCTTTCTCGATATGTACGACAAGATGCATATCGTCGCTGAAGTGACCGAGCAGTCCGGCATGCGCGGGGTGCTGACGCGCGGCGTGATCGGCCTGTGCCCGCCGGATGTGCAGACGGCGAAGCTGGAGGAAGCGAAACAGTTCGTGCGCGATTGGAACGGCCAGGGGGACGGCCGAATTTCCGCGCTGATGTCGCCGCACGCGCCGTACACGTGCCCGCCCGATTACATCGAGCGGATCGTCGAAGCCGCGCACGAGCTGGACGTGCCGCTTCATACGCATATGTCCGAAACGGCCGCCGAGGTCGAGCAGAACGTGAAGCAGTACGGCGAACGGCCCGTCAAGCATTTGGATAAGCTCGGCTTTTTCTCCCGTCCGGCGCTCGTCGCCCATGCGGTCCATTTGACGGAGGACGAAATCGCGCTGCTGGCCGAGCGCGGCGTCTCCGTGTCGCACAATCCCGCCAGCAACCTGAAGCTGGCGAGCGGAGTGGCTCGCGTGCCCGAGCTGCTGGCGGCGGGCGTGACCGTCGGGCTCGGCACCGACAGCGCCGCGAGCAACAACAACCTTGACCTGTTCGATGAAATCCGCCTCGCCGCGCTTATCCATAAAGGCGTATCCGGCGATCCGACGGCCGTGCCCGCATGGGAAGCGCTGAAGCTTGGCACCGTTAACGGCGCCCGGGCCCTCTGGCAGGAAGACCGGATCGGGTGCCTGAAGCCCGGCATGAAAGCGGATTTCATTGCCATCGATATCAGGCAGCCGCATTTTTATCCGCAGACGGACATCGTCTCCCACCTGGTATACGCCGGTTCGGGCCGGGACGTCCGGCACGTCTGGATCGACGGCCGCCAGGTCGTCCGCGGCGGCGAATGCCTGCTCCTGGATGAAGCGAAAATCAAGGCCGAAGCGCAAGCCTGCTTCGAAAGGCTGCTGAAAGGCTGATGCGGGCCAACCGTCGGAAACAGCCGCCGTTTATGACGCCGCGCAAATGGGTTTGGCTCGGCATCCTCGTCTTCGTTGCCGTGCTGATCCTGCTCAATCAGTTTTACCGCTACGTGCAGGGACCGGTATGGAAGGCGGAGCGGCAGGCGGAAGAACAAGCGATGAAAGCGGCGGATTTGAAGGAAGCGGATAAAGCCTATAAATTTGTCTGGGACGATACCGTATGGGTCGTCGACGGGACGAATCAGAATGGGGAAGACGTTTACGTCTGGCTGAGACCGCAAGGCGAGCCGGTTACGATGAAGGTGAACGACGGGCTTTCGAAGGCTGACATGAAGCGGCAATTTCTGCAGGCCAAACCGGATGCGAAGATCAAGCATATGAAAATCGGCATGGTTGGCGGAATGCCGGTTTGGGAGTTCTATTATACCCGCAAACAGGCATCGGAAACCGATACGTATTACGATTTTTACCGGTTCGCGGACGGCGGCTTTGTCGTTACGTACAGGCTGCCGAAGCAATAAAGACTTCCGTATGTCATCGGCATATCATAGAAATAAATGAATGGAAGGCGGCGCCCGGACCGGGCGCCGCCTTTGCCGTTTACCAACGTTCCCTGTTATTACACACACGATTTTGCTGCTAAGTATGATATACTTTGATATATCGGAGAATGATAGATTAATAAAATTTCGAATTACCCAAATGATCGCCGAAAGGGGGCTTTGGCCTTGAAAATACGAGTGATTCCCGTTATCGTGACCGCCGTCCTCACCGCTTGTCTGCTGGTCGGCGGCTGGTATGTATACCGCAACGTCTCGACGGTTCAGCCGCTCGAGCGCATCGCGCAGGACGTCCCCGGCGTGACGGCGGCAAAGCCGGTCATCGGCAGCGATACCGTGACGCTGGACGTGAAGCTTGCGCCTGATGCGGATATCCGGGACGTCTATCAGTCGATCGTGCAGAACGGAGCGGCCGTCATCGGAAGCCGCGGCGTGAAGCTGAACGTGCTGGAGGAGCAGGGCGGCAAACGGCTGGACGATGCGTGGTCTTCGGTCCTGTTCCAGGTCGCCGAAGCGATGGATCATCGCAAATATTCGGAGATCCCGGCCGCGATGAAGCAGGTGGAGAAGCAGTTTAAAGGACTTGAAGCCCGCTCCGAAATCGACGACACGAACGTCTATATTACGCTGAAGGACGGAAATGCCGCGAAGCATGTCGTCCTGCCGCGCACGCCGGACAAGATCGGGGTGTGGCCGGATGCGTAAGTATTGGAAAGAAATGCTGATCGGCTTCGTGCCTGTACTCCTGTTGTTCCTTGAGTTTATCGTTCATGTGAACGTCGTTCCGGTGCTGGTGCTCTTCGTGCTGGCCGGTGGCGTATTTTATGTCGCCCGTTCGCGGGGAAATCTGGCCGCGGTCGGCGGCGACCGCAAAAGCGCCGCCAGACCGCCGACCCCGCTTTCCTTCGAGGAAATCGGCGGACAGGAGCGGGCGAAGCAGGAGCTGATCGAAGCGCTCGATTTTCTCGTGCGCGAGGAGCAAATTTCGAAATTCGGCATTCGCCCGCTGAAGGGCATTTTACTGACCGGCCCTCCGGGGACGGGCAAGACGCTGCTGGCCAAAGCGGCCGCAAGCTATACCGATTCGGTCTACGTGGCCGCATCGGGCTCGGAATTCGTAGAAATGTACGTCGGCGTCGGCGCAAGCCGCGTGCGCGACTTGTTCAAGGAGGCCCGGCAGAAGGCGTCGAAAACGAGCAAAAGCGGCGCCGTCGTCTTTATTGACGAGATCGATGTGATCGGCGGCAAACGCGACGGCGGCCAGCACCGCGAGTACGATCAGACGCTCAATCAGCTGCTGACGGAAATGGACGGCATTCATACGACCGATTCGCCGCGCATTCTGCTGATCGCCGCGACGAACCGCAAGGAAATGCTCGATCCCGCGCTGCTCCGTCCCGGACGATTCGACCGGCATATCGCCGTCGATCTGCCCGACAAGAAAGGGCGGGCGCATATCCTGCGCATCCACGCGCGCAACAAGCCGCTCGGCGAAGACGCCAATCTCGATAAAATCGCCGAGGAGTCGTTCGGCTTCTCCGGGGCCCAGCTCGAAAGCGTCATGAACGAATCGGCGATTTACGCCATGCGGGAAAGCAGCGAATCGATCTCGCAGCGCCATTTGTCGATGGCCATCGACAAGGTGATGATGGGCGAGAAGACGGACCGCGAAGCGACGAAAGAAGAGCGCGAGCGCGTGGCGCTGCATGAGCTCGGACACGCGATCACGGCCGAGCTCGTCCGTCCCGGCAGCGTATCTCAGGTGGCGCTGTCGCCGCGGGGCCAGGCGCTCGGCTACGTGCGCCACAATCCGCAGCAGGACCGGTATTTATACACGCGCCATTTTCTCGACGGGCAAATCATGATCGCGCTCGGCGGAGCGGCGGCGGAGGAGATTTTCTACGGCGAGCGAAGCACCGGCTCGCGCGGCGACTTCGACCAAGCGATGAGCATCGTCCGCTCGATGGTCGAATCCGGTCTGACCGAGGCCGGCATCGTCGACCATTCCATGATGACGCCCGATAAATGGGCGAGCGTCAACGGGGCGATTTTGGATGGGCTCATGTATCGCGTCAAGGAAATGCTCGAACAGCGAAAAGATGTCTTCACACGGGCGCTTGCCGTGCTCGTTGCCGAAGAAACGCTATCCGGCGACCGGTTCCGGGCGCTGCTCTGCGGAGACAACGACCCCGGCCGGTCTCAGAGCGCATAAGGCTGGCAGCATCAAAGCGAATGGCAGGAACGTTCCGTCATGGGCGTTTCCGCGGTTCGCTTCTTTTTTTGTCCAAATTCGTTATAATAAATGAAGCCGAGTCATCTTGAGCTTTTGAGTGCAGCGGATGGGGGGATCAACATGGATGTGCGCAGAGTCGGCGTCGTCGGCGCCGGAACGATGGGACAGGGTATTGCCGAAATGCTCGCCGCTTGCGGTCTGGACGTGCATTTGGCCGAGCATTCCGCGGAGCGGCTGACTCATGCGGTCGCCATGATCGGGCTGAGCCTCGACAAACAGATTGAGAAATGGGCGTTGACGGAGGCCGAGAAGCGGCTTATCCTGAACCGGATTCATCCGGAAAACGAGCTGGAGCAATTGGCCGGCTGCGAACTCGTGATCGAAACGGTGACGGAGGATCTCGATGTGAAACGTGCGGTCTTCGCCGAGCTGGACCGGATCTGCGGGCCGGACGTCATCCTGGCCAGCAATACGTCAACGCTCAGCCTGACCGAGATCGCAAGCGCAGCCTCCCGGCCGGAGCGGGTGATCGGCATGCATTTCGTCTACCCCGTCATCAAGACCGATCTGGTCGAGCTGGTGCGGGGGCTGAAAACGAGCGACGAGACGTTCGAACGGGCGAAGCAGTTTACGGAAGAAACGATACATAAGAAAGGCATCATGGTTTTCGAATCGCCCGGCTTCGTCACGACCCGGCTGATCTGCCTGTTCATTAACGAGGCGCTGCACGTGCTGGAGGAAGGCGTCGCTTCGGCGGAGGATATCGACAGCGCCATGCGGACCGGCTATTCGTTCCAGCACGGGCCGCTCGAACTGGCCGACCGGTTCGGCCTCGATTTCGTGCTGGCCTCGCTCGAGCGTATGTTCCGGGAGTACGGCGAGCTGAAATACCGTCCCTCCATCGTGCTCAAAAAAATGGTGCGGGCGGGCAGTCTCGGCGTCAAAAGCGGCACCGGTTTTTTCAAGTACGATAAGGATGGGGACCGCCTGTGAAAATACTCGTCATGAATGCCGGAAGCTCGTCGCTCAAATACCAGCTGTACGAAATGACCGGCGAAGCCGTTCTTGCGCACGGCCGCGTCGAACGGATCGGGTCGGATTCCGCAATTGTCACGCATGAGGCGGCCGGCAGGCCGGAGCTGCGCGAGGTGAAGGAAATGCTCGATCACAACGCGGCGGTGAAGCGGGTCATCGAGCTGCTGACCGATTCGGGCAGCGGCGTATTAGGGGCGATGGGCGATATCGACGCCGTCGGCCATCGCGTCGTGCACGGCGGCGAAAGCTTCAAGGCGTCGACGCTCGTCACGAACGAAGTGAAGCAGGAGATCCGCCGGCTGTTCGACCTTGCCCCGCTGCACAACCCGCCCGCTATGATGGGCATCGCGGCGGCGGAGGCGAATTTGCCGAACGTGCCGCAGGCGGTCGTATTCGATACGGCATTCCATCAAACGATGCCGATGGAAACGTTTCTGTACCCGATTCCGATGGTGCTGTACAAGCGCCATAAAATCCGCCGGTACGGCTTTCACGGCACGTCGCACGATTACGTCAGCGCTCACGCGGCGGAGAAGATCGGCAAGCCGCTTGCGTCGCTGAAAATGGTCACCTGCCATATCGGCAACGGGGCGAGCTGCGCGGCGATTCTAGACGGCAAATCGTACGACACGAGCATGGGGCTGACGCCGCTCGAAGGACTGATGATGGGAACGCGCAGCGGCGACCTCGATCCGGCGATCGTGCCGTTCACGATGGCCAGGGAGGAGCTGACGCTCGGCGAGGTCAGCTCGATGCTGAACAAGCACAGCGGCCTGCAGGCGATCAGCGGCACCAGCAGCGATATGCGGGAAATTACCGATGCGATGCAAGAAGGCGACAAGCAGGCGAAGCTCGCCTTCGATATGTACACGTACAGACTGCGGAAGTATATCGGCGCCTATGCCGCCGCCATGAACGGCATCGATGCGCTGGTATTTACGGCGGGCGTCGGCGAGAACTCCATCGTATTCCGCAAAGCGGTATGCGAAGGGCTGACCTTTCTGGGCATCGAGCTGGACGAGCGGCGGAACGCCGTCCGGTCGAAGGAAGCCCGGTACATTTCGTCCGACGCTTCCCGCGTGGCCGTGCTTGTCGTGCCGACGAACGAAGAGCTCCTGATTGCGAGGGATACGTACCGACTGGTGAACAACCGTTCGCAGGCCTAAATTCGAAAATAACGATCCGAAAGGCGGGACCCGGCGATGAAAACGTTGACGACGATAAAAAAAATGCAGCAGCATGCGGGACAAACGGTGCGCATCGGCTGCTGGCTGCACGGCAAGCGGTCGAGCGGTAAAATCCAGTTTCTGCAGCTGCGCGATGGAACCGGATTTGTGCAGGGGGTCGTTGTGAAAAGCGAGGTGCCGGAGCAGACCTGGGAAGCGGCGCAGAAGCTTACGCAGGAAAGCTCCCTGTACGCGGTGGGGACGGTCCGCGAGGAGCCGCGCAGTCCATCGGGCTACGAGCTGGCGGTCCAGGACATCGAGATTATCCAATTGACGCAGGATTATCCGATCACGCCGAAGGAGCACGGCGTCGACTTTTTGATGGACCGCCGCCACTTATGGCTGAGAACGCCGAAGCAGCGGGCGATTCTCGTCATCCGCTCGGAGATTATCCGGGCGGTCCAGCAGTTTTTCGACGAGCGGGGCTTCACCCTGGTCGATCCGCCAATCCTGACGCCTTCGTCCTGCGAAGGGACGACGAACCTGTTCCATACAAAATATTTCGACGAAGACGCCTATTTGACGCAAAGCGGCCAGCTATATATGGAAGCGGCGGCGATGGCGCTCGGCAAGGTGTATTCGTTCGGCCCGACGTTCCGCGCCGAGAAATCGAAGACGCGCCGCCATTTGATCGAATTTTGGATGATCGAGCCGGAGATGGCCTTCGTCGATCACGAGATGAACCTTCAGGTACAGGAGCAGTTCGTGACGCACGTCGTGCAAACCGTCGTCGCAAACTGCCGCAAGGAGCTGGAGACGCTCGGACGCGATATCGGCAAGCTCGAGACGGTCAAAGCGCCGTTCCCGCGCATGACGTACGACGAGGCGATCGATCGGCTGCGCGCCGAAGGGATGGACGTCCCGTGGGGCGAGGATTTCGGCGCTCCGCACGAGACGGCGCTCGCCGCAAGCTTTGACCGGCCGGTCTTCATCACGCATTATCCGACCGCCATCAAGGCGTTTTACATGAAGCCGGACCCTTCGCGGCCGGATGTTGTACTGTGCGCCGACATGATCGCCCCGGAAGGCTACGGGGAAATTATCGGCGGCTCGCAAAGGATCGACGATCCGGAGCTGCTCGCGGAGCGTTTCGCCGAGCATGAGCTGCCCAGCGACGCGTACCGTTGGTATTTGGACTTGCGGCAGTACGGAACGGTGCCGCATTCCGGCTTCGGCCTCGGCCTGGAGCGGACCGTCGCCTGGATCTGCGGGCTCGATCATGTTCGCGAAACGATTCCGTTTCCGCGGATGCTGTACCGGCTTTACCCGTAAGGCCCCGCCTCGATTCGCGGCCGCCGGGTAAGGCGGCCCGGCCTCCGGAAGCATCCGCGTAAGGCATAACGCCGGCCGGGCGCCCGGCCGGGGCAGAGGAGGACAAACGATGAAGAACGAACTTGCGCTTGCTTATGCGCGCGGCATGGCAGAGGCCATGAATGCGGGCGCCGTGACGGTGCCGGCAGGTGTGCTGATGGCTTACCGGGATATCGGGATGTCCGATTCCGAGCTGCTGCTGATCGTCCAAATGATGCTGTTCCGGCAGCTGGAACGGACCGATTTTCCGACGCCGGAGGAGCTGTCGGAGCGGCTTGGCATCGCGCCGAAGACCGTGCAGCAAATGATCGGCCGGCTGATGAAGGAGGAGCTGCTGGCCATCGACGAAGAGTTTGATCCGGTCAGCGGCATTCAATCGGAACGATACAACTGGAACGGCCTGATCGTGCGCTGCGCCGAGCGGCTGGCTTTCGACGCCCGGCAGCCGGCACCGCGCGGTCAGGGGCAGAACGCTGCTGCCGGAGGAAAATCAAGCCGGCCGGCCGATTTGTTTACCGTGTTCGAGCAGGAATTCGGCCGGCCGCTGTCTCCGATGGAATGCGAGACGATCAGTGCGTGGCTCGACCAGGACCGCTACCCCGACGAGCTGATCCGCTTCGCGCTGAAGGAGGCGGTCTTCGCGGGCAAGCTTCATTTTCGCTACATCGACCGCATCCTGATCGAATGGAGCCGTAACCGCGTCACGAATACGGACGAAGCGAAAGCGCATGCCCAGAAATTCCGCGGCGGCAGAGGATCCTGATCCCTTCTGCCGTTTTTTCGTGCCTTCTGCCGGGCTTCAAGTCCCTTCCATGCGGGTCCGCGATGCGGCGAATTTCCAATCCATCAACATGGAACGGGCCAAGCTTGAGATCGTCTCACGGATACTGGAAAATAGGGGAAATCGGCGTTTATCGTTTACCTTGCCGGATGAACGGCCGCACGGTTTGGTTTCCTCCGGAACAACCTCCCTCCTAGAAATAGAGTGGTTTTTTCAGCTTCATTTGCTATAATGAGAGGAAGCGGCAAGGCAAAATGAAAGAAGGGGAGCTGGAGAAGTCCGGCTGAGAGGGGATTCAAGGCAAGTCAATCCCGACCCGTTGACCTGATCTGGATAATGCCAGCGTAGGAATCGCAATAAGCCGCGCATACCCGGCCGTCCGTTGGACAGGGAGGCCCGGAACGGCGCGGATTGACGAAGCTATGTTGAAGCATCCTCATCGGGGATGCTTTTTTGCATGTCCATAAGCGGGCGGCCGGCCGTAACATCGATAGAGACTGCGGAGAGGAGTCAACAGCAATGAGAACCAAACGGGGTGCATGGGCAACATGGGGGATCGCCGTCCTCATCGTCCTGGTGGCGCTGACGGGCTGCGGCACAAAACAAAACGGCGGCGGTAACGCGGCGCAGACGGGTAATGCCGGCGCGTCCGGCGGCAGCGCAGCCGGGGAGGACGCAAGCGTAGCCGGGACATCGGCGAATTCGGGAGCGGACAATACGGCCGGCAGCGCAGCGGGCGCCGGGAACGCGGCGGCGGACAAGCCGCTGACGAAAGTGAAGGTCGTGCTCGACTGGACGCCGAATACGAACCATACGGGACTGTATGTCGCCCGCGATAAAGGCTTTTTCAAAAATCACGGGCTTGACGTCGAGATCGTGCAGCCGGGCGACGCCGGGGCGGATACGATGGTGGCGACGGGCGCGGCGGAATTCGGCGTCGGCTACCAGGAAGGCGTGACGCAGGCGCGGATTAACGGTGTGCCGCTCGTCTCGATCGCGGCCGTCATCCAGCATAACACGTCGGGCTTCGCTTCGCCGGCTGCCAAAAATATCAAGGAGCCGAAAGATTTTGAGGGCAAGACGTACGGCGGCTGGGGCTCGCCGTCCGAGGAAGCGGTCATCGCTTCGTTGATGCAGGAGCAGAAGGCCGACGTGAAGAAGGTCAACATCGTCAATATCGGCGATGCCGACTTCTTTACGGCCGTGAAGAAGAACATCGACTTCGCCTGGATCTTTTACGCCTGGACCGGCGTCGAGGCCGAGCTTCGCGGCGAGAAACTCAACATGATTTACCTGACCGACTACAGCAAAAAGCTCGATTATTATACGCCGGTGCTGGAGACGAGCGAGAAAATGATCGCGGAGCATAAAGACGTCGTGCAGGCGTTTACGGCCGCGGCGGCGGAAGGCTACCAATTTGCGATCGACCATCCGGACGAAGCGTCGGACGTGCTGATCAAGGCGGTGCCGGACTTGAACGCGGACCTCGTCCGCGCCAGCCAGAAGTGGCTCAGCCCGCGCTACAAGGACGATGCGCCGCGCTGGGGCGAGCAGAAGCTCGAGGTGTGGAAAAACTACGCCGACTGGATGTACGACCATAAGCTGCTGAAGAAGCAGCTCGATCCGGAGAAGGCGTTCACGAACGAATTTTTGCCGCAATAAACATGTAAAGCCAACGACAGAAAGGGGAATAGGTCCATGGCGAACGCACTGCTGAGCATTCAAATTTTACCGCATACGCCAGGAGGCGAAAGCGTCATTCCATACGTCGACCGCGCGATCGACATCATTAAAGCGAGCGGAGTGCCGTATCGGGTCGCGCCGCTTGAGACGACGATGGAAGGGGAGCTCGGACGGCTGCTCGCGATCGTTCAGGAGATGAACGAAGCGATGACGGCGATGGGCTGTCCGTCCGTCATCTCGCAGATCAAAGTGTATTACAACCCGGAAGGCGGCGCGTCGATGGAGCGGCTGCTGGAGAAATATCCGGATGGCAAGTAACAAACGCAAATGGCTGCCGCCGCTTGCCGTGTTTGCGGCGTTCCTCGTCGTATGGCAGGCGGCGGTCGTTTTGCTGCACATCGATGAATATGTGCTGCCTTCGCCGCTTGTCGTCGCTGCGAATACGATTGCCGAAGCGCCGCGGCTGCTGGAGCATACAAAGGCGACGCTGGCCATCACGCTGATCGGCTTCGCGGCAGGCTCGGCGGCGGGTTTTGCGCTTGCCGCCTTGCTGCATCTGATCCCCGGCGCGCGCGCCGGCGTTTATCCGCTGCTTGTCCTGACGCAGAACGTGCCGCTGATGGCGCTCGGGCCGCTGCTGGTGCTGTGGTTCGGTTTCGGCATGATGCCGCGGGTTCTTCTCATCATGCTCGTCTGTTTTTTTCCCGTTTCGGTGGCGATGCTGACGGGGCTGACGCAAACCGACCGTGCGCTGCTGAACTATATGAAAATGATCGGCGCAACGCGCAGTCAGCTGTTTCGGCGGCTGGAGCTGCCGAGCGCGGTCCCTTATCTGTTCTCCGGTCTGAAAATCGCCGCGTCATACAGCGTCATCAGCGCGATTTACGCCGAATCGATCGGCGGGAGCAAAGGGCTGGGCAGCTTCATGCTTCTTTCGCAGCGCGGCTTCGAGACGGCGAACGTGTTTTCTGCCATTGCCGTCATCGTGCTGCTCAGCCTGGCCTTGTTCGGTCTGATCGCCGCCGCGGAGCGGCTCTTCCTTCGGGGAAGACAGGGGAGAAGGGAGGCGGAGGCGTAATATGACCCGCCTGCTCGACATCCGGGACGTATCGAAAAGCTTTGACGGGCCAGGCGGACCGAAAAAGGTGCTGGACGGCGTCACCTTCCGCGTGGAGGAGGGGGAGTTCGTCTCCTTGATCGGCCCTTCCGGGAGCGGCAAGTCGACGCTGTTTCATATGATCGGCGGCCTGACGCGTCCAACCTCCGGCGAAATTGCCGTGAACGGCCGCCGCATCGACGGCGACCGCGGACATATCGCGTATATGCCGCAGCAGGCATCGCTCATGCCGTGGCTCACCGTCGCCGGCAATATCGAGCTGGCGCTCGGCATCGGCGGCATTGCGCGGCGCGAAGCCCGCAGCATGGCTCGCGACTGGCTGAAGCGGGTCGGACTCGGCGAGGCCGCGGACGCTTACCCGCTTACGCTGTCCGGCGGAATGCAGCAGCGGGTGTCGTTCCTGCGGGCGCTGCTTTCGCCGCAGCCGCTCATGTGTCTAGACGAGCCGTTCGGCGCGCTCGACGCGCTGACCCGTCTCCATATGCAGCAGTGGCTGCTTTCGCTTTGGGAGGACAACCGCCGTTCCGTATTGCTCGTAACGCACAGCATCGAGGAAGCGATTCTCATGTCCGACCGCATCGTCGTATTATCCGCTTCGCCCGCATCGGTCATTCATGAAGTCGATGTGCCCTTCCCGCGGCCGCGCGGCGAGGAGCTGTGGAGCGAGCCGCTGTTTAACAAATTGAAAACCGAAATTTACGAGCTGCTCCGCCCGGACGATGACGGGCCGGGGCGCAAAAGGGAGTCGATATAAGGGCATGACGACGGCCGGTTTATGGGTGGATGCTCATCTCCATGCGGATAAATACGGCGAAGCGGAGCGCGACGCGATGCTCCGCGGCGCCTTCGAAGACGGAATTGCCGCCGTCGTGGCGGTGTCGACGGACCTTGCTTCGTGCGAGATGAACCGGGCGCTTGCCCGCCGGTTCGCGGGCCGGGTGCTGCCGGCATACGGCTTTCATCCGGAACAGCCGGTCCCGGACGCCACCGAGCTGGACACGATGTTTCGCTGGATTCGGGAACGGAATGCGGAAGGAGAGCGTTTCGCCATCGGGGAAGTCGGTCTGCCGTACTACACCCGAACCGATGCCGAACGAAAGGGGCAGCCGTTCGACGAACGGCCGCATCTTGAGCTGCTGGACCGGTTTGCAGCGCTGGCGGCGGAGCTGGACCGGCCGCTCGTCCTGCATGCCGTATACGAAGATGCGGATAAAGCGCTTGATGCGGCGGAGCGCCGGGGCGTGCGCCGCCTCCATTTTCATTGGTTCAAGGGAGCGGAGAGCACGGTGAAGCGGATGATCGACCTGCGCTGCCGCATCTCGGTGACGCCCGATGTCCTGTACGAAGAGGAGATAAGGTCGCTTGTAAGGACGTATCCGCTCGAGCTGACGATGACCGAAACGGACGGCCCCTGGCCGTTCGAAGGGCCTTTTGCCGGGAAGCCGACGCGGCCCGCCATGGTGAAGGAAGCGGCGAAAGCGATTGCCGCATTGAAGGAGATGCCCGTTCTGGCGGTACAGGAGCGGCTGCTGCAAAATGCGGTGGAATTTTATGAATTACAGGGCTGATTAAAATCGGCTTTAAGAACCGGCAAAGCCGCGCGGACGGCGGAGCCGGTTTTTTTATGCGCGAACGGTCATGACCGCCTTCGGAAAAATGGCATGCATAAATTATCGAACAAGGGACAAAACATAGATGTAATCCCAAAACAATTCAATTGGTGGAGGTCTTGCATCCGTGAAAAAGGCAATTGCAAGTGCAGCTTTAAGCGCCGTGATGTCGGCGATGCTCGCTGTTCCGGCTATGGCTGATGGTTCCACGGTCAACACGAGCACGACACATACCTACAGTGCCGCCGCTCAAGCAAACGGAACGAACGGCACGATGGGCACGTACGGCACGACGAATGACCGCACGAACAATGCTTATGCACCGGGCGTGGCTCCTTACACGACGCGGGCAAGCAGCGTGCGCGCCAATGCAGCCGACGTGGCGAACGACAACGATATGGACTGGGGCTGGCTCGGTTTGCTCGGCCTGCTCGGTCTGATCGGTCTTCGCGGCCGCAACCGGGAACGCGCTTAAGTCACGTCCTTTTGAGAAACGGCAAAGCGGGCCGGCAGCATGACATCATGCTGCCGGCCCGCTTTCATTTGCGCCGCATCGGAACGGCATGGGGGCTATATAAGAAACATCGCGACGATCGTCGTAATGGCGAGGCCGATCAGCACCGGCTTCACGTTGCGCCGCGCAAGCTCGAACGGATCGACGCCGCAGATGGCCGCAGCGGGGATCAGCGCCCATGGGATTAGCGTCCCGCCGCCTACCCAGATGGCGGCGACTTGGCCGAGGGCGGTCAGCGTCGCCGCTCCCGAGCCGATCGCTGCGGCAAACAGATGGGCGATGGAGCCGGCTAGCGAAATGCCGGAAAAGCCCGATCCGTCCAGACCGGTTATGGCGCCGGTCACGGTCAGCGTAATCGAACCGATCGCACCGTTCAGGGGCACATGATGGGCCAGCGCTGCGCCAAGGTCGTTGACGATGCCGGTGGAGCCGGCGGGCAGCGTCTTGCCGAACAATTCCGTAAACGCCGAATCGCCGAGATAAAAAAACGCGGCGATCGGAATGACCGGTCCGAACACTTTGAAGCCGAACTGGAAACCTTCGATCAAATAGCTCGTCGTTTGTTCGAGACTCTCATTCTTATGCGCAAGCAGCGTAACCGCGATCAGAATGAATACGGCCGTACCGCCGATCAGCGCGGTTGCGTCGCCGCCCTGCAGACGGAGGACGAACATGGCGGCGACGTCGGCCGCAAACAACAGCGGGATGACGACCGCGAGCCACTGCTTAGTCCGGCGGGGGAGCGGTATTTTCTCCTCATCGCCCGGAACGCCCGATTCCGATCCACTGCCGGCCGCGACAAGTCCGTCTTTCCAAGTGCCGCGCTTCATATCCCTGCGCATGAACCAGAAGGCGCAGACGGTCGTCACCACCCCCATCACCGCGACGAGCGGAATGCTCGCTTCCATGACGGCCGAGACGGGAAGTCCGGCGGCATCGGCCGTCAGCTTCGGCGCTCCTTGAATAATGTAGTCTCCCGACAGCGCGATCCCGTGCCCGAACAGGTTCATTGCCATCGCGGCGCCGAGCGCGGGCAGCCCGACGCGCAGCGCGACGGGGAGCAGCACCGCCCCGATCAAGGCAACGCCCGGCGACGGCCAGAAAAACCACGACGTCACCAGCATGATAATTCCGATCCCCCAGAAAGCGAGCGCCGGCGTGCGCATAAACCGGGTAAGCGGCGCAACGATCATCTCGTTAATCCCCGTTTTGATCATGATTCGGCTCATGGCGACGATGATGGAAATGATCAGAATCGTATCGATCAATTGCTTGATTGCATAGACGAAGCTGTTGAATACGCCGCTGAGCGAATGGCTCAGACTGCCGGTAGCTATCAGGCCCAGCGTGAATATCCCGGCGACGCACACAAGCGTCGTATCGCGTTTTTTGATCAGCAGCCCCATGATGAACAAGATAAAGGCAAGATACACCCAATGCAGCGGGACAAGCCGAATATCCATCCGGGTTCACCCTTCCGAAAACTGGTTGTTTGCCATACAGCGTATGCGGAGGGGCGGCTGGGCGTTCTAACGAAAACCGCCTCCGTCCGCTGTGCGGAGGGAGGCGGTTTGACGCGGCGCGAGGCGATTATCTTTTCCGGGCTTTCTTTCTCGGCCGTACGCTCGATACGCGGCACATCACGTCTTTCATCGAATAGGCCGTGTGGTGCTGGTAGACGGGAACGCAGTGATGCTGATTGATGATTTCGACCGGATGAATGACGTTGACGAGCTGCGGGTGGTAGAAGTTTTGGTACATCGTGACAGGCGGATCATAAACGGTTTGAGTAGGACAGTCCGGGCAGAATTGCTGCATGATCCATTCATCTCCTTTCCGTTTATCTCCCTCCCAATATACGCATTTTCAGGCGAATCTGCCTGTACGAATGTCATGGAGGGACATCGGCCTGCGAAGCGGTCCGCACCTCGTTTTACGTTCCGGTGTGCGGAAGACCGTCCGGGGAAAGGTTATCTGCGCGGCCGGCCGGCGGATTCGCCGCCGGAAGCGGGCGGCGCATAGGATGCGATCTGAATGACCAGCGAAGACAGCAGGATGCCGAGGGAGTCGATCGCCACGTCGTACAGTCTGCCGTCCCGGTTGAAGTACAGCTGGAAAATTTCCGTCGCCAGCGCGAAAAAGACGGCTAGCGCGAGCGAGACGCCTTTTCTGCGCGTTAAATTATAGAGCAGCAGGTCCAGAATAAAAAAACCGACCAAATGGCCGACCTTCACTGCAATCCATTCGTGGTGAATGGAATTGATGTCCCGAAGCTCGAAAAACTCGCGGAAATTCGGATGCGGATTATAGATAAAATGAACGACGCGCGTTCGCAGAAACGTGCCCAGCCTGAACGTGCAGGTCAGAACGAACAGCACAAAGGCCCATGCGATGACAAGCAGCAAACGGATTTTTACACTCATTGCAGGCCTCACTCCATCCCATTTGGAACTTTTATTGTAACCGTTCCGCAGGCAGTATGCCAATGCGGCGCAGGCTCTATATTCGTACGGTCGAGCATCTTTTCTCTATTACGATTCGGGATACGGTAAAGTTTTGGGTGAAGGAGGGGCAGTGAACCTTTTTGGAGGAGGTTCCGTTTGGTGCATGTACCGCCGGCAGCATGCAAAAAAATTCGGGGCCCCCTTTCGGGAGCCCCTTTCATGGGAGAGGAGAAACCGGACGAAGAGCTTATGGGGAAACGTAAGTCTTCTCCGCGGTTGTCTACGGCATCTCTCGACGCCGATATCTTCATGATGTCCAGCGCGGATTTTTTTATACGCGGGAGCGAACTTTTTTTTTCGGCGGTATCGAGTTCAGGCTGCGCAGGTAGATTCGTCGGCATCGAGCTTATGCTACAGCGAGTAGATTTGCTTAACGATCGATACGATGTCTGCCGCCGTCATGACCGCCTGGCTCCGATCCCGCGTCCGGACGGCTGCCCGCAGCCTGTCGATATTGCGAGCAAGCTGCTCGTATTCCTCTTCGTCGCCAAGCAGCTGGTATTTCCATTTGCTTCCGTGATAAGCTTTCCTTAGCGCTTCCGTTTTCGCGGCGGCCGGCTTCCACTGTTCCCGGCCGGCGAGCGACTCGACGGCTTGTGCGGCCTTGATGACCGGTTCGGCTTCGTGTGCGCGGGCTTCCGGCGTACCGGCCGGTCCGAGCTGAAGAGCGGTCAGCAGCAGCAAAGAAAGCATGAATCGAACCATCGAAGACCCCCTCCTTCCTTATTCGCGCATGATTAGGTTTCATTTTTCCCATATTAAGAGGGAACATGTACCAAGGGGGGAATGTTTTGCCGGAATATCTGATGATTCTGATTCGTTCGATCGTTGCGTTTCTCGTCCTGCTGGCGATGACGCGGCTGATGGGGAAAACGCAGCTGGCACAGCTGACTTTTTTCGATTATGTGGTCGGCATTTCCGTCGGATCGATTGCGGCCAGCATGTCGGTCGACCAAAACGTGAAAATACTGAACGGTTTTATGGGCATTCTCGTTTGGGGACTCCTTCCGATCGTCATCGCCATCGTCAACCTGAAATCGTACCGCTTCCGGCGCATGACCGACGGGCAGCCGACGATTCTGGTGCACCGGGGCAACGTACTGGACCGTAATTTGCGCAAATCGAGAATGTCGTCCGATGAACTGATGCTGATGCTTCGCCAAAAAAATGCGTTCAAGCTGGCGGACGTCGAATTTGCCGTCCTCGAAACAAACGGCCAGCTGAGCGTAATGAAAAAGACGGGCGCGCAGGCCGTTACCCCGGATAAGATGGGGATCCGCACGAAGAAGGAGGAGCACGAGCCCCAGGCCGTTATTATGGACGGCAATGTGATGGAATCGACCTTAACCGCGCTCGGCTACGAGAAAAGCTGGCTGCTGAAGGAGATCAGGCGGAAAGGGGCGGACGGCTTCGAAGACGTTTTTATGGCCCAGCTTTCCCTGGACGGAACGCTTCATGTGGATTTGAAGGAGAAGTAAATTCCGCCGGCGGGCGGTGGAAAGAAGCGGATTTTTTATCTTTTCTTAAGGTTTTGGAACTGCGGTTCTGTTATAGTGTACAAGCATAGAAACCAATGCCGCACCTTGCGAGAAGGAAGGGAGATTTTCAAGTTGAACGAGAAAGATCAGCCAAAGGATGAAAGCTTGAACGATAAAGAGGAAGCGATGAAGGAGGCGCAGCAGGAATCCGAAGCGCAGCAGGAATCCGAAGCGCATCCGGCATCCGTCGAAGCGAAAGAGGACGCCGTTCGGGACGATACGGCCGACGAGCCGAACGATTCGGCGGAGAAGCTCCGCGACGATGAAGATGAAGAAGAAGGGGAGCCGACTGCCGCAGCGGGAGCCAAGCAGGGCAAAGGCGGCGGCAGGGGATGGATGATCGCCTCGGTCGTGCTTGCCGTACTGCTGGCCGGATCGCTGATCAAGCCTCCCTTCGCGAATACGAACCCCGCGGTTGCGAAAGTCAACGGCGCCAAAATAACAAAGAACGACCTGTACGATGCGATGGTGAAGGTCGGAGGCAAGGCCACGCTCGACAATATGGTGCAGGAGGAGCTGGTCAAGCAGGAAGCCGACCGCAAAGGCATCACCGTCACCGACGCCGATATCCAGAGCGAGATCGACAAGATCAAGAAGCAGTTTCCGAGCGAGCAGGATTTCGAGGCGGCTCTCCAGCAAAGCGGATATACCGTCGACAGCCTGAAAGAGCAGATGCCGATGCAGATCCGCGTCCGTAAAATTTTGGAGCCGGAAGCGAAGAAAAGCGTCACCGACGCCGACGTCCGAAAATATTTTGACGACAACAAGGCGCAGTTCGATACGCAGGAGCAGGTGCGGGCGTCCCACATTCTCGTGGCGACGAAAGCGGAAGCGGACGAAATCGAGAAGCAGCTGAAGGGCGGCGCCGATTTCGCCACGCTGGCCAAGGAAAAGTCGACCGACACCGGATCGGCTGCGAACGGCGGCGATTTGAACTATTTTACGCGCGGACAGATGGACAAGGCGTTCGAAGACGCGGCGTTCTCGCTCAAGCCGGGCGAAATCAGCGAACCGATCAAAACGCAGTTCGGCTATCACATCATTAAAGTGACCGATCATAAACCGGCTCATCAGGCGACCTTCGATGAAAAGAAAGCGGAAATCGAGGATCAGCTCATCGACCAGAAAGTGTCCGAGCTGACGCCGGGCTGGTTATCGGATCTGCAGTCGAAAGCGACGATTACGAACACGCTCGATCCGACGGGCGCTGCAGGCGCAATCGCCCCGCCGCCGGAGGAAGGCGCGCCTGCGCCGGGCGGAAGCGGAGCCGAAGGGAATGCGGCTCCCGGTAATGCCGCTGCAGGAGGCTGATCGGCCCACAGCCGGTCGCAGCCGGGAGCGTGCTGCTCTCGGATGATGGTCCGTTAATACGAACAAACATTGTTGGAAGTTCAAACAAACCGCAGGCCGGGATTCTGTCATTCCGGCCTGCGGTTTATATGCGTTTCGAGCATTTATAAGATGCGCTCGCCGAGCAGCGAGCCGATCAGCTCGACCGCCAGCCTCGCTGTTGTGTGGCCGTTATCGAGCAGCGGATTGAGCTCGACGAAGTCCGCGGACGTGACGATTTCGGCGTCGGCGAGCATCTCCATCGCCAAATGCGCCTCGCGGTAATTGAGCCCGCCTCGTACGGGCGTGCCCGTTCCCGGCGCTTCGCCGGGATCGACGCTGTCGATATCGAAGCTGACATGGACGCCGTCCGAGCCGGAGGCTGCGATACGGATCGCCATCTCCATGACGCGGGCCATGCCTTGTTTGTCAATATCGTGCATGGTAAAGCAGGAGATTCCTTGTTCGCGGATCAGCTGCTTTTCGCCGTCGTCCAGCTCGCGGACGCCGACCAGGACGACCCGCTCCGGCTGCAGCTTCGGAGAGGCGCCTCCGACGCCGGTGAAGCGGGGATCGCCGATTCCGAGGCTTGCGGCGAGCGCCATGCCGTGAATATTGCCCGAAGGCGTCGTCTCGGGCGTGTTCAGGTCGGCGTGCGCGTCGATCCATAGAACACCGAGCTTTGAGCAGCGACGGGCATGGCCGGCTATCGTGCCGATGGCGATGCTGTGATCGCCGCCGATCGCAAGCGGGAACGTGCCGCTGCCGATCTGCCCGACTTCCCGGCATACGGCCTCGCACATGGCGAGAACGCGCCCCCAATGCTTGATGCGGGGCGACGTGCGGCGGTCGGCGAGCGTGCCGGACAAATAGGCGTCGCTCCGGATGTCGAAGCGGCGGCCGAGCTTCGCAAGCTTGCGTTCCAGCCCGGTCATCAGCGCCGCGGCCGGCCCGCCTTCGGCGCCGCGGCGGCTTGCGCCCCAGTCGAACGGGACGGGCAGCACGCCGACAGGCGCCAGCTCCTTCTTCATTGCAGCCACCTCCTCTCGAAAAGCTTGATGACCCGCGTTCGCCTGCCGGCAATGTCCCGCTGAAGGGAGGCGGAGGATCCGGGTTCGGCACAAGGCCGAGCCGGATTCCCGCTCGGCCGATTCGGTGCTTGCAGCGGCGGCTGCCCGCGTCACGCGCAGCACTGCCGTCTATTTCCGTTTGATCAGGCTTTTCGCGATAAACAGGACGTTCGCGGGACGCTCGGCCAGCCGGCGCACAAAGTACGGATACCAGCTCCGCCCGAACGGCACGTAGCTGCGCACCGTATAGCCCTGCCGGGCCAGCTTCTCCTGCAGCGGTACGCGAATGCCGTACAGCATTTGAAACTCGAATGCGGTAAGGGGAATGCCGCGCATGCGGGCATACGATTTCACCCAGCCGATGATCGCCTCGTCGTGCGTCGCCACCGCCGTATAGACGCCGCTGTCGAGCCGGAGCTGGATGAGGCGGCGCATATTGGCGTCGACCTGCTTTTTCGATGGAAAAGCGATCCGGCGCGGCTCCTTGTAGGCGCCTTTCACCACGCGCAAATTGACGTTTTCGGCGCACAGCCTCCGGACGTCTTCCTCGCTTCGGTATAGATAAGCTTGAATGACCGTTCCCTGGTTCGCGAAGCCTTCTTCCCGAAGAGTCCGCACGAGGCCGATCGTGGCATCGGTCCAGCGGCTGTCCTCCATATCAAGCCGGACGAACAGCCCGAGGCGGGATGCCTCCCGAACAACCGACCGGATGCCGCCCAGACAGGCGCTTTCGTCGATGGCGAGACCGAACTGCGTCGGCTTCAGCGAGACGCCGCCGTCAATCCGTTCCTCGGCGATTGCCTGCAGCAGCCGGATATAAGCCGTTTCCGACCGCTTCGCTTCCTCCAGGCTGCTTACGCTTTCGCCCAGCACATCGAGCGTGACCGCAATCCCGGTACCGTTCAGTCGCTTCGCCTGGGCAAGCGCCTCCTCCATCGTTTCGCCGGCGACGAACCGCCGCGCGCCGAGCCGCATGCCGTAACGCTCCGAAAAGGCCCGCGCCGCCCGGTTCCCGGCCAGCCCGAGCAGCGCCGAACGGAACAGCCGCGTTCCGATATCCATGATGCTTCCCCCTCCTTCCGCACCCGGCCGCCCTTAGCTTATATATAGGCGCTTCGCGCGGCGCGCATGACAAAAAGGGCGCGGAGCGCAAGGCGCCTGCGGCATCCCTTTAACAACGACGAATAAATGTGATACGATAGCAGAGGTCATCAAGGATGAAGGGAGCGGGAACGGGAGTTGAGAGTGATCGCGGGCTCGGCGAAGGGCCGCGTTTTAAAAGCGGTGCCCGGCATGAATACCCGTCCGACGACCGACAAGGTGAAGGAAGCGATCTTCAGCATGATCGGCCCGTATTTCGACGGCGGATGGGTACTCGACCTGTTTGCCGGCACCGGCGGGCTCGGCATTGAAGCGCTTAGCCGGGGCGCGGAGCGGGCCGTTTTTATCGACAGGGAGAAAGCGAGCGTCGACGTCGTCCGGCATAACCTCGCTGCGGCCGGTGTGTCGGACCGGGCGGAACTGTACCGCAATGAAGCGGTGCGGGCGGTCAAAGCGCTCTCGAAAAGGGAAACGAAGTTCCGCTATGTGTTTCTCGATCCGCCCTATCGCATGAAGGATATGGACGAGCTGATGGCGCAGCTGGCCGAATACGGCCTGCTGGAGGACGAAGCCGTCATCGTCATCGAGCACGACGCGGAGCATCGCTACCCGGAAACGGCTGCGCATTTTGAACAGACGAAGCGCTCGGCGTACGGCGATACGGCGGTCACGATTTACCGGTACCGGCCGGCGGCGGAAGCCGCGCATCGAACGGAGCGCCCCGAGCAGATGGAGGATTAAACGATGTCATCGTCAAACAACGAATCGAGAGTCGCGGTGTACCCCGGCAGCTTCGATCCGGTTACATACGGCCATTTGGATATTATCCGGCGGGCGGCCAAGCAGTTCGACCATTTGATTGTCGCCGTTTTGAACAACACCAGTAAAAATCCGTTATTTTCCGTGGACGAGCGGAAGGCGCTGCTGTCCGAGGTGACGCGCGATCTGCCGAACGTCGCGATCGACAGCTTCCGCGACCTGCTCGTCCGGTTCATGCGTTCGCGCCATGCCCAGGTGATCGTCCGCGGCATCCGCTCGATCACCGATTTCGAATATGAAATTCAGCTGGCGTCGACGAATCATCAGCTCGATCCGGAAATTGAAACGATCTTCATGATGACGAATCCGAAATATTCGTATTTAAGCTCCAGCATCGTAAAAGAAATCGCGCAGTTTCGCGGCAGTGTGAAGGACCTCGTCCCCCCGGAGATTGAACGCGCCCTCGCCGCTAAATTCGCAAGCCGCCCGTAACGGACGCCGGTCACCCGCAGCCGCGCAAATTAATATGCCGCCTTTGATCCGGCGGGGCACTGCCGGATCAAAGGCGGCATTGTGGTCACCTGCGGGCGGCGCCGCTTCCGCGGACGCCGGCCAGGGCGGACACGGCGGCCAGCAGGAGCAGCACGGCGCCGAAGCCCGCGATGAGCAGCGGGGCGTACGCCCACAGGCTCGCGAGGCTTGCGGCATGGATGGCGGCCGGCGCGGCGGTATTCCGGGCCGCGCCTTCCAGCTCCAGCACAGGCGCGGCGGCCGGCGACAAGGCGGTGAATAGGCCGGTCAGCGGCCGCCACAAGCCGAGCAGCAGTGCCGCAGCGAGAGCCGACTGCGCCAGCCGCGCGGCGGCGAGCTTCGCCAGCGACAGGTCGGTGCCGGCGACGGCGCTGCCGGCCTGCAGGAGGGCGCTGACACCGCCCCAGCCGAGGACGGCGGCCGCGGCGGCCGCGTTTAAGGCGATGCCGCCGGGAAGCTGGGCGGCCGCAGCCGCGTAGGCGCCGATATGGCTTTCCAGCAGGCCCGGCAACAGCAGGGCGGGCACCGCATCGGGCACGAGCGGCTCGAGCAGGCGGACGATTACCGCGCCGAACATCATCAGGCCGCCGACGGCCAGCAGCTTGTAGACCGCGGCGGTTACGGAATCGCCGAGCGCCTTGCCGAAGGTGCGTCCGTCGAGCGCCCTCGCTTTGGCCATGGCCGAAGCGGCTTGGCGCAGGAGGCCGATTCCGGGAGCCGCGCCGGGGATGGGCCGGCCTTCGCCGGGAGCGCCGTCTTTGCCGCGCCGCGCGAGCCGCGCGCCGGCGAACGCCGCCGCGAAGGCGGCGAGCCATACGGCGCAGGCGACGGCCGCGCCGAGCTCCGGCCTGCGGAAAAAGCCTGCGCCGACGACGAGCAGCATGAAGAGCGGGCTCGGCATATGCGCCAGCGCCAGCAGGCGCTGCCCTTCCCCGCGTGTGACGGCCTCCCGGCGCCGCAGCGCGGCCGCCGCTTCGGCGCCGGCCGGGAAGCCGCCGGTCCAGCCGGCCGCAACGGCGAAGCCGGCTTCGCCCGGCAGCCGGAACAGGCGGCGCATCAGCGGGTCGAAGAAGACGCCGAGGGCGTGAACGGCGCCGAAGGCAAGCATAAGCTCCATCAGCGTCAGAAACGGCAGCAGGCCGGGAAACACGATGTTCCACCACACGGTCAGCCCTTGCAGCGAGGCCTGGAATGCGTCGTCCGGCCGGTATACGATGGCGGCGACAAGCAGCAGGGACAAACAGGCGTAAGTCAATGTGCGCGTCACAATTTCCAACTCCGTTACGATAAAATGGCCGAAACCGGGCGTGCGGGACAAACCGTCCCTACATTGTACGCTTGCCTGTGCGGCAATATAACCCGGCGGAAGCAGAAGCCGAAGCGGAAGCGCGATGCGCGCAGCGCCGGCGCGTTCTGCATCCGGGTGGAGCCCTGCTGACGCTTCGGCCGATGTATCGTGCGCCCAAGCCGGTTTGCGCCAAGACGCAGGTAAGACGTGGAAGCGGACGTATGATACGCGCAGCACCGGCGTGTTCTGAATCAGGAGCCGGCGGGTGTTTCAGCCGGCGTACCGTCCCGCCCAAGCCGGTTTGCGCCAAGACGCGTGACACGAGCAGCGCCGGCGCGTCCTTCTGGCCGGAGCTGGCGGGCGTTTCGGCCGGCCCGTCAAAACGCAGGAAAGCCGGCCCGCTACAGCGTGACCGGCTTCCCGTAATAATCGCGGAAGCATTCCTCCGGCCCGGCGTCCCGCCAGGCGAGCGCATAGACGGCGCTTGCGCGCACGTCCAGCTCCAGGAACGGGTACGGCTCCGGCGGCCGCGCCGCGCTGAGCAGCACGGGCAGCCGCGCCGTTTGGCGCATGCGGCGCAGAAGCGCGCGGCCTTTGTCCGTGAACCCGAGCACGCGGATATACCGCACGCCGTCCCGCAGCCTATTCGGCGTCAGCCACTCCTTGCGGTGCCCGAGCAGAACGGCGAGCAGGGCGCGCTGAAGCTTCGTGCGGGTATAACGCTTCGTCTTGAGCGCGTCGAGCAGCGATTTGAAATCCAGAGCCGGCAGCCGGGTCAGAACCCTTGCAAGGCGGTGCTCGAGTCCTTCGCTCATCTCGCGGTATTCGCCGAGCGTTCCGGCCTGTTCGGCGAGCAGCTTGTGAAAAAGCGGCCGCTCGTAATCGGCCCAGCCCACGGGGCCGCGGCCTTCGGCGGCGGCGCGGAGCAGCAGCTCCAGCGTGGAAGCCGGCACGTACGGCGCAGCTTCCGCCGGCGACTTCCGCTCCGCGACAAGCTTCCGGATCGCGGTGGCGCTGGCAATCCGCGCATCAGTAATGGTTGCTTGCGCGTAGCCGGCTTTCTCGCGCCGGATCGTGCAGGGCTCGACCGCGCTGCCGAGCCGCTCCAGCGCAAGCAAATAATGCAGCCCGAGCGTATTGTTGGGCTGCGCAAGCGGATAGGCGGCCGCTTCCGCGTCCCCGGCCGCCTCCATGAAGCGCCGCACCGCGGCGCTGTATGCGGCGGGATAGCTGACGCCCGCCGCAAGCGCTTCCGCCAGGAGCCGCGGAAACGGCTCCGGCTCGTTCGCCACCGCGCGTGCAATGCGCCGCAGCGGGCCGAGCTCGCCGGATTCGCTGCCGAAGCACAGCGAATCCACGACGCCCGTCGCGCCGAGCAGCGCCACGGCGCCATACGCGAACCATTCCGCCGCCTGCGTGGAATAGGCGACGGGCAGCTCGATGACGAGGTCGCAGCCGCCCCGCAGCGCCATTTCCGTCCGGGTCCATTTATCCGCAAGCGCCGGCTCGCCGCGCTGCAGAAAATGGCCGCTCATGACCGCGACGACGGCGTCCGCCTTCGTTATTTTGACCGATTGCTGCAAATGATAGAGGTGTCCGTTATGAAACGGATTATACTCGACAATTAAGCCGACCGTGCGCATGACATTCCCTCCGGGCGAATAAAATGGTTGTTTTTCACTATATCATGCCGTGAAAATGTTGACAAAAGGTTTAACCGGTCGATATAATAAACTTTGTTTGTTTGGAGTGATCGTAATGGAATTGCGTATACAGGAAATGGCTTCCAAAGGGACGAAGGCCGAGATCCGGACAACGCTGGACGGCGGCTGGCTGAAGGACGTTCGCAAAGATATTCTCCGCGCGGGACCGATCGCCGTCGATTTGACGGCGCAGGGCGAGGGCGGCGAAGTGAACGTCGGCGGGCGGCTGTCGACGGAAGTCGAGCTGGCGTGTTCGAGGTGTCTGGAGCCGCTCGCTTACAAGGCGTCCGCCGATTTCCGCGAAACGTTCAAGCCGGCTTCGGCGATGAACGGCTCGGAGCCGGAGGAGACGATTCCGGTGGAAGAGGACAAGGTCGATCTGGAGCCGTTCGTCGAAGAGACGATGATGCTTGCGCTTCCTTTTGCCCCGCTGTGCGAAGAGTCCTGCAAAGGGCTGTGCCATACGTGCGGCGCCAATTTGAACGAAGGCGGCTGCGGCTGTTTGACGGATGCGGTCGATCCGCGTTTCGCTGCACTGAAGGATTTGTTTAAATCGTAAATGCCGGACGCTCAAGGCCGGCCGAATTCTGTGAAGGAGGTGGGAAACAATGGCAGTACCACAACGAAGAACGTCCAAAACTCGTCGTGACAAGCGCCGTACGCATTTCAAGCTGACGGTTCCGGGCATGGTGAAATGCGACCAATGCGGAGAGCTGAAGCTGGCTCACCGGGTGTGCAAGGTGTGCGGATATTATAAAACGAGAGAGATTATCAAACAATAACGGTTCACAAGTAGTACTTCATCCCGCGGTGAGGTGCTATTTTTTTGCCCAGGGGACATTCGGCCGGTCGCGGCGGCGGAGCGGCAAACGGTTCTATCTCGTTGCTTCCCGCCGTATTCTTCTATATACTATTAG
This sequence comes from Paenibacillus humicola, assembly GCF_028826105.1. Classification (NCBI taxonomy): domain Bacteria; kingdom Bacillati; phylum Bacillota; class Bacilli; order Caryophanales; family Paenibacillaceae; genus Paenibacillus; species Paenibacillus humicola. The sequence continues at coordinate 3,413,156 of NZ_JAQGPL010000001.1, read as the reverse complement.
TACCTGGTTATAAAAGCTGACGCAATGGCTCGGATCGCGGGCGAACCGGGCCCGGCTGCAAAGCGGGGATCAACAGGCAAAGGCGGTGCGGAACATCGAACGCATACCGAAGCGGCAGCGGCACCAGCAGCTCTCCCGGCTGATCGAAGAAAATCCGTTCATTACGGACCGGGAATTGACAAGAGTACTCAAGGTCAGCATTCAGACGGTCCGTCTCGACCGGATGGAGCTCGGCATACCCGAGCTGCGCGAACGGCTGAAGCTGATGGCCGAACGGTCCTACGATGCCGTCCGTTCCTTGCCGCTGCATGAAGTCATTGGCGATATCGTCGATTTGCAGCTCGACAAGAGCGGCATTTCCATTTTTGAAATACGCGACGAACATGTGTTTTCGAGAACCGGCATTGCCCGCGGACACCATCTGTTCGCTCAGGCGAACTCGCTTGCGGTTGCCGTCATCAACGACGAAATCGCCTTGACGGCGTCAGCCGACATTCGCTTCCTGCGGCAGGTCAAGCTGGGAGAAAAGTGCATCGCGAAGGCGTATGTGCGCTCCGGCGGCCGCAGCAAGGCGAAGGTGGAGGTGTTCTCGTACGTTGGCGACGAGATGGTTTTTCAGGGCAACTTTATGATTTATCGGTCCGCGGGAGAGCCGGTCGTTAAGGGAGGAAATTAAGTGCGGATCGCTATCGACGCGATGGGAGGCGATCATGCGCCTTCGCTGATCGTGAAAGGGGCGCTGGAAGCGGCGGCGGAGTTCCGTGATACGGAGCTGCTGCTCGTCGGAGACCGGGCGCAAATCGAGACGCATATGGCCGGCGCGAAGCCGGCAAATGTCGGGATTGTCCATGCGGACGATGTGATTGGGCCGGATGAAGAGCCGGTCAAGGCGGTCCGCCGCAAGAAAGGGTCGTCCATGGTAATGGCCGGCCAGCTCGTGCGCGAAGGCGAGGCGGAGGCGATGCTGTCGGCAGGCAATACCGGCGCGCTGATGACGACCGGCCTGCTGGTCGTCGGCCGGATTGGCGGAATCGACCGGCCGGCGCTTGCGCCGATGCTGCCGACGATGGACGATGTCGGCGTGCTGGCGCTCGATCTGGGAGCCAACATGGACGCGAAGCCCGAGCATTTGCTCCAATATGCGATTATGGGCAGCATTTACCGTGTCAAAGTGCACGGCATCGACAAGCCGCGCGTTGGGCTGCTCAACGTCGGCACGGAAGCGATGAAAGGCAACGAGCTGACGAAGGCGGCCTTCGAGCTGCTGCAGACGGCGCCGGTGCATTTTATCGGCAATGTGGAGGCGAGGGACGTGCTGATCCGCAATTGCGATGTGCTGATATGCGACGGCTTTGCCGGAAATATTATGCTTAAAGCGATGGAAGGCGCGGCCGGCACGGTAATGCGGGGCGTGCGGGATGCGCTGACAAGCACGTGGCTGACCAAGCTGGCGGCGCTGGCCGTCAGGCCGAAGCTGCTGGAGCTGCGGGCGAAAATGGACTATAAGGAGCACGGCGGCGGCCCGCTGCTCGGCGTAAAAGGGCTCGTCATCAAATGCCACGGCTCATCCGACGCGAAAGCGGTGAAAAACGCGGTCGGCAAAGCGAGAACGGCGATCAATAACCGTTTGACCGAATCGATAATAACGGAATTTAGCGGGAAGTGAGTGGGCGAATACATGCAGCATCATCCTGTAGGCATTATTGGTTCCGGCAAATACGTTCCGGAACGGATACTAACCAACCGCGAGCTGGAGCAAATGGTCGAAACGAACGACGAATGGATCGTCACCCGTACGGGCATCCGGGAGCGGCGGATCGCCGCGGCCGAGCAGGCGACGTCGGATCTCGCGTACGAAGCCGCGGTAAAGGCGCTTGAAGCGTCCGGCTTATCGGCGGAGGACCTGGATCTCATTCTGGTGGCGACGATTACGCCGGATATGTTTTTCCCGTCCACCGCAAGTCTGCTGCAGGCCAGGCTCGGCGCGAAAAAAGCCGCTGCGTTCGACCTGTCGGCCGCTTGCACGGGCTTCATTTACGGCTTGGCGACGGCAAGCAGCATGATTGCGACGGGCATGTACAACCATGTGCTGGTCGTAGGCGCCGAATGCCTGTCGCGCATTACCGATTACACCGACCGCAACACCTGCATCCTGTTCGGCGACGGAGCGGGCGCGGTCGTACTTGGCCGGGTGCCGGAGGGACGCGGATTCAAATCGTTCGAGCTTGGCGCGGACGGCACCGGCGGCGAGCTGCTGAAAATAGGCGGCGGCGGGTCGCGGCTTCCGTCTTCTCAGGCTTCCGTTGCGGACAAGCAGCATTACATCTACATGGCCGGCAGAGAGGTGTTCAAATTCGCCGTCCGCATTATGGGCGGAGCCGCGGAAGAGGCGCTTCGCAAAGCGGGAATCGAGAAGAGCGAGATCGATCTGCTCGTCCCCCATCAGGCGAATATCCGGATTATCGAGTCCGCGCTGAACCGGCTCGAACTGCCACCTGAGAAATGTATGGTCAATTTGGATAAGTACGGAAATATATCGGCAGCTTCCATTCCGATTGCGCTGGCGGAAGCGGTGGAGCAGGGCCGCGTCAACGAAGGCGACTGCATCGTGCTGGTCGGCTTCGGCGGCGGCCTCACCTGGGGCGCATCGGTATTGATCTGGTAAGCTTCGATAAGAATTGGAGGTGTGGGGAGCATGGGTAAAACCGCATTTGTTTTTCCCGGCCAAGGCGCTCAGGCGGTCGGCATGGGGAAAGACGCTTTCGAGACGAACGATGCGGCGCGCGCGATCTTCGAGCGCGCGGACAAGGCGCTCGGCTTCGCCTTGAGCGACATCATTTTCGAGGGGCCGGACGAGGCGCTGAAGCAGACGGCCAACACGCAGCCCGCGCTGCTCACCGTCAGCATTGCGCTGCTGGAAGCCTTCCGCTCGCGCGGCATAACACCCGATTACGCCGCCGGCCACAGCCTTGGCGAATACAGCGCCCTGGTGACGGCGGGCGTGCTGACGTTCGAGGACGCCGTGCGCACCGTCCGCGCCCGGGGCGAATATATGGAAATGGCGGTGCCTGGCGGACAGGGCGCGATGGCGGCGGTTCTCGGCGCCGAACGCGAAGCGCTGGCCGCGCTGTGCGAAGCGGTCACGGCGGAAGCCGGCGCCGTTGAGCTCGCCAACGTCAACTGCCCGGGACAAATCGTCGTCTCCGGCACGTCGGCCGGCGTACAAGCCGTTATCGAACGGGCCAGAGAAGCGGGCGCGAAACGCGCTATCCCGCTGGAGGTTAGCGGCCCGTTCCACTCGTCGTTGATGAAGCCGGCGGCGGCACGGCTGGCGGATACGCTTGCGGAGCTGACGATGAACGACGCCTCGTTTCCCGTCATCGCCAACGTAACGGCACAGCCTGTCGCCGAAGCGGCTCAAATCCGCCGTTTGCTGGCGGAGCAGGTCTATTCCCCGGTCCTGTGGGAGGACAGCGTCCGCTGGCTGATCGAACGGGGCGGCGTCGACCGTTTTGTCGAAATCGGTTCGGGCACCGTCCTGGCGGGCCTGATCAAGAAAATCGACAAGTCCGTCAGCATCGTTTCGATCAACAGGCTGAGCGCAATGGAAGCGATAGCGGCAGCACAATAACCGCAGGGTAACATGGGCTAGAGTTCCATAAAATGTAAGGGGATTGCAAAGGGCGCAGCCCTTAGCGCCTCAATCTTGAGGAAAGGTGTGTCCTCCATTGTTTGCAGACCTCACGGGCAAAATCGCGCTGGTTACCGGCGCTTCCCGCGGCATCGGCCGCGCGATCGCGATTGCGCTTGCGGAAGCGGGCGCGGATGTGGCGATCAATTACGCAGGCGGTGAATCGGCCGCGGCCGAAACGGCGAAAGCGGTCGAAGCGGCCGGCCGCCGGGCGCTTATCGTCCAGGCGAACGTCGGCAAATCCGCCGAGTTCGACGCGATGGCGAAGCAGGTGATCGAGACGTTCGGCACGATTGACATTTTGGTCAACAATGCCGGCATTACGCGGGATAACCTGATCATGCGCATGAAGGAAGAGGATTTCGACGCCGTCATTGAAACGAATCTAAAGGGCGTGTTCAACGGCATCAAAGCCGTCACCCGCCCGATGATGAAACAGCGGTCCGGCCGCATCATCAACATTTCCTCCGTCGCCGGCTCGCTCGGCAATCCGGGCCAGGCCAATTACGTGGCGGCGAAAGCCGGAGTGATCGGACTGACGAAGGCGTCCGCCCGCGAGCTCGCTTCGCGCGGAATTACGGTGAACTGTGTTGCGCCAGGTTTTATTCAAACCGACATGACCGACAAGCTGCCGGAAGACATGAAGGCGAAGCTGCAGGACGACATCCCGCTCGGGTCGCTCGGCAGACCGGAGGATATCGCGGCCGCAGTCCGTTTTTTGGCCTCGGACGCCGCCTCGTATATGACCGGACAGACGATTCATATCGACGGCGGAATGTATATGTAACGGGCATTTTCGGGCATCATGGCACGTAGTCGGCCTCATCGATAGATGTATGGCAATTTGTCCGCAATTCTCGTATAATACCATGGAGGAGGTGAACCGGATGTCCGATGTTTTCGATCGTGTGAAACGCATCGTAGTCGACCGCCTTGGCGTGGACGAATCGGAAGTGACGCTCGAGGCGTCGTTTAAAGACGACTTAGGCGCTGACTCTCTCGATGTCGTTGAGCTCGTCATGGAACTGGAAGACGAGTTCGATATGGAGATCTCTGATGAAGATGCAGAGAAAATTACCAGTGTGGGAGAAGTTGTGAATTACATACAATCTCATACGTAAAGATTCAGACAAGTCCCGTTGCCCTAACGGGACTTCTCTCCATCTAGCTCGAACTCCAGCCACGTTCCCGTCAGCAACCGCTGCCATGCGTTTTTTTCTATAGATCCGCTTTGCTCGCAGAAATATTTACTAATCGTTGTCAATCAGAGGTGACTGGAATGAAACAGAGAGTGGTCGTTACGGGCATGGGCGTTATGACTTCGCTCGGCTCCGATCTGGAACGGTTTTGGGGCAATTTAATGGAAGGCCGGTCGGGCGTCTCGCATATCGATGCGTTTGATGTATCGGAATATACGACGCAAATCGGCGCCGAAATCAAAAATTTCAACCCGGAAGACTATGGAATCGATAAAAAAGAAGCGCGCCGTATGGACCGGTTCGTCCAGTTTGCGGTTGCCGCCAGCTTGGCCGCGCTCAAGGACGCTCAGCTCGAAATCGGGGCGAACGTCGACGCGGAACGCACGGGCGTCATGATCGGCTCCGGCATCGGAGGACTCGGGACATGGGAGGACCAGCACAATATTTTGCTGGAAAAAGGGCCCAAGCGTGTCAGCCCGTTCTTCATCCCGATGATGATCGCGAATATGGCGTCAGGCCAAGTGTCCATGGCGACAGGCGCAAAAGGCCCGAACAGCACGGCGGTCACCGCTTGCGCGACCGGAACGCATTCCATCGGGGATTCGTATAAAATGATTCAGCGCGGCGATGCTGACGCGATGATTTGCGGCGGCGCGGAAGCGACGATCCGTCCGACCGGCATGGCCGGCTTCTGCTCGATGCGGGCGATGTCCACGCGCAACGACGAGCCGGCCAAAGCGAGCCGGCCGTTCGATATCGACCGCGACGGCTTCGTGATGGGCGAAGGCGCCGGCATCCTCGTGCTGGAGTCGCTCGAAGGCGCGCAGAAGCGCGGTGCGCGCATCTATGCGGAGATCGTCGGCTACGGCATGAGCGGCGACGCCCATCATATGACCGAGCCCGACCCGGACGGCGCCGCGCGCTGCATGGTGCGCGCGCTGAAGGACGGCGGCATCGAGCCGGTCGAGATCGATTATATCAACGCGCACGGGACGTCGACGCCGATCGGCGACAAGTCGGAGACGACGGCGATCAAGAAAGCGTTCGGCGAACATGCGTACAAGCTGGCGGTCAGCTCGACCAAGTCGATGACCGGACACCTGCTTGGCGCCGCAGGCGGCGTCGAAGCGGTCATTTTGGGACTGACGATCGTAAACGGCATCATTCCGCCAACGATTAATTTGGACAACCAGGACCCGGAATGCGATCTTGATTACGTGCCGAACAAACCGCGCCAGGCGGACGTTCGCATCGGCATGTCCAATTCGTTCGGTTTTGGCGGACACAACGCCACGATCGCGATGAAGAAATATGAAGCATGAATCGTTCGAAGAGCTGCAGGCGCGGCTCCGGATCCGCTTTCGTAACGTGCGCTTGCTGCGGCAGGCGTTCACCCACACCTCCTACGTCAACGAGCACCGGCAAACCGCGCTCGAGCATAACGAACGGCTCGAATTTCTCGGCGACGCCGTCCTTCAGCTGACCGTTTCGGAATATTTGTACCGCACCTTTCCGGACCGGCCGGAAGGCCATCTGACGCGGATGCGGGCCGCCATCGTGTGCGAGCCGTCACTCGCCCGCTTTGCGGAAATGCTCGATTTCGGCGCGCATGTCCAGCTCGGCCGCGGCGAAGAGCAGCTTGGAGGCCGGCATCGTCCGGCTCTGCTCGCCGACCTGTTCGAATCGTTTGTCGGAGCGGTTTATCTGGACCAGGGGCTGGACGCGGTACGCGAATTTTTGGCGGAAAATGTGTTTCCGCATATCGACGGCGACGGCGGGCTGCTGGTGAAGGATTACAAGTCGACGCTCCAGGAGCGCGCCCAGCATGTCGGTCTCGGCCCGATTGAGTACCGGATTTCGGAGGAGCGGGGACCCGCCCATGACCGGGAGTTCGTCGTTCAGGTGCTGATCGGCGAGCGGGTAACCGGCACGGGCGTCGGCAGAACGAAGAAGGAAGCGGAGCAGCAGGCGGCCGCGGAAGCGTGGCGCGCCCTGTTCAAGCCGTCGCAATAGCGCATGACCCGGTTTGCCCAGGCGAACCGGTTTTTTTATGTGCTCCGGGGTTCCGGCAGGTGTCGAATCCGGCTGTTTTGAATCCCGTCGTCGCTTTTTGTTGGTTATTGCGAATGCCCGTCCCTCCTTCGTTCGACATGTCCTATCCGGTCAATTATGGTACAATAGACGCCGAGGTGAAAGCGGAGCCATGTTCCTGAAAAGAATTGAATTATCGGGATTCAAATCGTTTGCCGACAGGACGGAGCTTGAATTCGTCCGCGGTATTACGGCCGTTGTCGGTCCGAACGGCAGCGGCAAAAGCAACATCAGCGACAGCATCCGCTGGGTGCTGGGCGAACAGAGTGCCAAGAGCCTCCGGGGCGGCAAGATGGAGGATATCATTTTCGCCGGAAGCGATGCCCGCAAGGCGGTCAATTTCGGTGAAGTGTCGCTGACGCTCGATAACGCCGACGGCGCGCTGCCGCTCGAATACAATGAAGTGACTGTCACGCGCCGGGTTCACCGGAGCGGCGAGAGCGAATATATGATCAACAAGCAGCCGTGCAGGCTGAAGGATATTACCGAGCTGTTCATGGATACGGGCATTGGGAAAGAAGCGTATTCGATTATCGGACAGGGCCGGATCGAGGAAATCTTAAGCACGCGTTCGGAGGACCGGCGGGGGATTTTCGAAGAGGCGTCGGGCATCGTCAAATATAAATCGCGCAAGCGTGAAGCGCAGAAAAAGCTGGATGAGACGGAGCAAAATTTGCTGCGGATTCACGATCTCGTATCGGAGCTTGAGGACCAGGTCGAGCCGCTGCGCGAGCAGTCGGAGAAGGCGAAGCATTACAAGGAGCTGCGCGAGCGGCTGAAAACGTCCGAGATTTCGATGTACGTGTACAATATCGAGAACGTTCACGCTTCGTGGACGGAAGCGAACGCGCGCCTGGCGAAGTTCCGGGAAGAAGAGCTGGCGCTGACTTCCGTCGTCAGCAAGCATGATGCGCTGCTCGAGAAGGACCGGATGAAGCTGCGCGAAATCGAGGAGTCGCTGGACAAGCTGCACGGGGAAATGCTGCAGATCAGCGAGGAATACGAGAAATGCGAAGGCTACGGCGAAGTGCTGAAGGAGCGGAAAAAAAATCTCGAGCAGAATCGCCGGCAGCTGGAAACGTCGATCGAAGCGCAGATGGAACGGATTTCGGCGCTGACGAAGGAAGAGGCCGAGTTTCGCAGCAAGGCGGCCGCGCTGGAAAGCGATTTGGCGGCCCTTCGTACAAGGCTGGCCGAGGAGGAGGCGCGCCTTCTGGGGACGTCGGCGGCGATGTCCGAGGATGCCGTCGAGGCGCTGAAGAGCGAGCTGCTCGACGTGCTGAGCGCCATGGCGCAGCTGCGCAACGAGATCCGGTATGCCGCACAGCAGGAGGAGGCTCTCCAGCGGCGGATGGAACGGATCGGCGACGAGCAGTCGAAGTGGCAGGGGCAGTACGAGTCCATGCAGGCGCGGCGGGAAGAGCTGCAGCAGCGGCTGGATGCGGCGCTGGAGGAAATCGCGGCACTGCGGGATCGGTACATCAGCGAAGCCGAACGGCTGAAAGCCGGGCAATCGCTGCTTGAGGAAGCCCAGTCCGCGGCGCGCAAATGGGAGCAGAAGCTCGAAGCGCTTCGTTCCCGCCGGGATACGATGAAAGAAATGCAGGACGACCTGGACGGCTTTATGCACGGCGTCCGGGAAGTGTTGAAGGCCGCCCGGCGGTCCTCCGGCGGACTGGAAGGTGTGCACGGCGCGGTCGCCGAGCTTGTCCGGGTGCCGGAAAAGGTGGAAACGGCCGTCGAAACGGCGCTCGGCGGCGCGCTTCAGCATGTCGTCATGAGCGACGAGCGGAGCGCGCGCGCGGCGATCGCGTTCCTGAAGCAGCGCCAGTTCGGGCGGGCCACCTTTCTCCCGCTCGACGTCATCCGGGGGCGCGCCGTCCCCGAACAGGACAAGCGGACCGTGGCCGCAATAAGCGGCTTCGTCGGCATCGCCTCGGAGCTCGTGACATGCGAGCCGAAATACCAGTCGATCGTGGACAACCTGCTCGGCAACGTACTGATTGCCGAAACGCTCGAGCAGGCGAACCGGATCGCGGCGAAATGCCAGTACCGGTTCCGCGTCGTCACGCTGGAAGGCGACGTCGTCAACGCCGGCGGTTCGATGACAGGCGGAAGCCTGCAGAAGAAAGGCGCCAATCTGCTTGGCCGCAAGCGGCAAATCGAGCAGCTGGACGCGGAAATCGTTTCGGGGGAGCGGCAGCTGGACGGGCTTCGCGACAACATCGGCGATCTCCGCAAGGAGCAGTCGATCGTCTCGCAAAACGTCGACGAGCTGCGCGGACAGGGCGAGCAGCGGCGCATCGACGAGCAGCATCTTCGTGCGGCGCTGCAGCAGCTGGACAACGAAAGCCGCCACCTGGAGGAGCAGCGCCAGCTGTTTGAAGCCGACAGCAGCGGCAATCGCAGCGAACGCGAGCAGCTTGCGGCGGCGGCGGCCGAGGCGGAGAAGCGGCTGGAAGCGAAGGCGCTCGAGGAAACGAAGCTCCAGGAAGCGATCCGCATCGCCGAAGAGCGGCGCAAGGAGAGCGAATCGGCCAAGGAGCAGCTGCAGGACGAGCTGACCGACCTGAAAATCGCGGCTGCGAAGACCGACCAGGAGAAGCAGTCGTTCGAGGACCAGGCCGCACGGGTACGCGCCGACATCGGCCGGGCGAAGCAGGAGCTTGCCGCGCTGCGGGGCATGCTGGAACGCCATGAAGAGGAAGCGGCCCTTCACGCCGAGGAAGGCGTGCGGCAGATCGAACAGTTGAACGAGCTGCGAATGAAGAAAACGGCTTGCTCCGAGCAAACCGACCTGAGGCGGTCGGAACGTGCGGATCTGACGCAGGTGCTGGAGCAGGGCGAAAGCGAGACGAAGGAGCAGCGCGCGGAGCTTCGCCGGGTCGAGGACCGGCTGAGGCAGACGGAGATCGCGGTCAACCGGCTGGATGTCGAGCTCGACAACCTGCTTCGCAAGCTGAGCGACGAATACGAGCTGAGCTTTGAACTGGCCAAGGAGCGCTATCCGGTGCCGGAGGACGTGCAGGCGGCGCAGAACGAGGTGCGCGACCTGAAGCGCCAAATCGCCGCGCTCGGCGATGTGAACCTCGGCGCCATCGACGAGTACGAGCGCGTCAAAGAGCGCTACGAGTTTCTGAATGCGCAGAAGAACGACCTGATCGAAGCGAAAACGACGCTGTACCAGGTGATCCGCGAAATGGACGACGAAATGGCGAAGCGTTTTCGCTCGACCTTCGAAGCGATACGCGGCCATTTCGTCGTCGTCTTCGCCAAGCTGTTCGGCGGCGGTCGCGCCGACCTTGTCATGGTCGAGCCCGATAACGTGCTCGAAAGCGGCGTCGATATCGTCGCCCAGCCGCCGGGGAAGAAGCTGCAAAATTTGCAGCTGCTGTCCGGCGGTGAACGGGCGCTGACGGCGATCGCGCTGCTGTTTGCCATTTTGCAGGTGAAGCCGGTGCCGTTCTGCGTGCTGGACGAGGTGGAGGCGGCGCTGGACGAAGCGAACGTCAGCCGGTTCGCGCAGTACCTGCGAGAGTTTTCGGAGCTGACGCAGTTTATCGTCGTCACGCACCGCAAAGGCACGATGGAGGAAGCCGACGTGTTGTACGGCGTGACGATGGAGGAGGGCGGCGTATCGAAGCTCGTCTCCGTCCGGCTCGAGGACGAGGGCGAGGAGGCGGTTTCCGCTTAAAGGGCGGGTATCGCCTAGACGGGAGCGGAAGCCGTGATAAACGTACTGCCGGAGCAGGAGGCTCGTGACCTGCACGCGGTATCGTGCCGCTCGAGTCTTAGCGCCGGAACCGCACGCCTCCGGCGGCAAATGGTTTATGAGTATAAGCCCGCGCCGGGCGCCGCGATGCGCGCCTCGGACGGGTCCGATTTTTTGCAATCCAAGGAGATGGAGGAAGCGCATGAGTTTTTTCAAACGGCTCAGGGAAAGCATATCGCAAAAGACCGAAAGCGTCACAAGCAAGTTCAAGGAAGGGCTGTCGAAGACACGAAGCGCGTTCGTCGAGCGGGTGGAAGAGCTTATTCTGCGCCGCAAAAAGATCGATGAAGCGTTCTACGAGGAGCTGGAGGAAATTTTGATCGGCGCCGATGTCGGCGTAAATACGGTCATGCAGCTGATCGACGATTTGCGCACCGAGGTGAAGAAACGCAAAATCGAAGCTGCGGCCGAACTGCAGCCGATCCTATCCGAGAAGCTGGTCGAGCTGCTGAAGGGAGGCGAGCCGGCTGCGCTTCACATGGAGGACGGCGGCATGACCGTCATCCTGTTCGTCGGCGTCAACGGCGTGGGCAAGACGACGACGATCGGCAAGCTGGCGCACAAGTTCAAGAGCGAAGGCAAAAGCGTGCTCTTGGCCGCGGGCGACACTTTCCGCGCAGGCGCAATCGAGCAGCTCGAGGTATGGGGCCAGCGCGTCGGCGTCGACGTGATCAAGCAGGCGGCCGGCTCCGATCCGGCGGCGGTAATGTATGACGCGGTACAGGCGGCGAAGCAGCGCGGCGTCGACGTGCTGCTGTGCGACACAGCCGGTCGGCTGCAGAATAAGACGAATTTGATGGAAGAGCTGAACAAAATCTACCGTGTCATCCAGCGGGAGGTGCCGGGCGCTCCGCATGAAGTGCTGCTCGTGCTCGACGCGACGACGGGGCAGAACGCGCTCAGCCAGGCAAAGGTATTCGGAGAAAAAAGCGGCGTTACCGGGCTCGTGCTCACGAAGCTGGACAGCACCGCCAAAGGCGGCATTGTGATCGCGATCCGGAACGAGCTGAACCTGCCCGTCAAGCTGGTTGGACTCGGCGAAAAGATGGACGATCTGCAGCCGTTTGATTCCGAGCAGTTCGTCCATGCGCTGTTCGCCGGGCTGATTCAGTCGGCGGAAGAAAACGAACCGGTCTGAAAGCCGCTGACAAGGCTTATCCCTTGACAGGGTACAGATCAATAGGCTATGATTAACGTCGTATTCAACATGTAAAGGTTTTTCCCTTGACGGATGACGGAAGGGGTGGCCGAAGGTGACGCTGCAGGAGCCTGATGCTCTGGCCAAGACGAACCGGATCAATTTGCTGTTCGACTTTTACGAACCGCTGCTCACAGAGAAGCAGCGGACGTTTCTGAAATATTATTTTCACGACGATTATACGCTCGGCGAAATTGCGGCCGAATTCGAAGTCAGCCGCCAGGCCGTATACGAGCACATCAAGCGGGCGGAATCCGTGCTCGAGAGCTACGAGCACAAGCTGCGGCTGCTCGCACGGCACGAAGCGGCAGCGGATTTGCTGTCGCGCCTGGACGCGGTTGCGGAATCGCTTGCCGGCCAGGACGATGTCGTCTGCGAGCTTCGGACGATCTCGCGCCGTTTGAAGGAAATCGACGGCGCGTAGCACGCAAGCGGATGTTTGCGTAGGGAGTTTTTCTACGAAAAACATAAGTAGAAGCTTACGAAGCGAGTTTTTCTACGAAAAACTAAGCGGATGCTTATGTGCGAGTTTTTCTAAGAAAAACTTTACCTTATGCTCACGGAATAAGTTTTTCTTCGGGAAAAACTTTCAGGAGGTGACAATCATGGCATTTGAAGGTTTGACAAACAGGCTGCAGAACGTATTCGGCAAGCTGCGCGGCAAAGGCAAGGTGAGCGAGGAAGACGTCAATGAAGCGATGCGCGAAGTGCGGCTGGCGCTGCTCGAGGCCGACGTCAACTTTAAAGTCGTGAAGGACTTTATCGCCAAGGTGAAAGAGCGCGCGGTCGGTCAGGAAGTGATGAAGAGCTTCACGCCGGGCATGGTCGTCGTCGACATCGTCAATAAAGAGCTGACCGAGCTGATGGGCGGCTCGCAAAGCAAGCTTGCAAAAGCGAGCAAGCCGCCGACCGTCATCCTGATGGCGGGCCTGCAGGGCGCCGGCAAAACGACCTCCTCGGCCAAGCTCGCCAAGCTGCTGCTGAAGGAGAAGCACAAGCCGCTGATGGTCGCGGGCGACATTTACCGTCCGGCGGCGATCAAGCAGCTTCAGGTGCTCGGCGAGCAGATCGGCGTTCCGGTCTTTACGCTCGGCGATCAAACGTCGCCGGTCGAAATCGCCAGAGCCGGCCTGCAGCATGCGAAGGAAAACAGCCACGATTACGTCATCATCGATACGGCGGGCCGCCTTCATATCGACGAAGCGCTTATGGAAGAGCTGCGGCAAATCCATGAGGTGACCAAGCCGGACGAGGTGCTGCTTGTCGTCGACGCGATGACGGGTCAGGAAGCGGTCAATGTGGCGCAAAGCTTTCACAGCCAGCTCGAGCTGACGGGCGTCATCCTGACGAAGCTCGACAACGATACGCGCGGCGGCGCCGCGCTGTCGGTCAAGGCGGTGACGGGCTGCCCGATCAAATTCGCCGCGACCGGCGAAAAAATCGAACCGCTCGAACCGTTTCATCCGGAACGGATGGCCTCGCGTATTCTCGGCATGGGCGATATGCTGTCACTGATCGAAAAGGCGCAGTCGAATATCGATGCCGAGAAAGCGGCGGAGATGGAACGAAAAATGCGCACCGCCGAGTTTACGTTCGAGGATTTTCTCGAGCAGATGGAGCAGGTCCGCAAGCTCGGTCCGCTGGATCAGCTGTTCGACATGCTGCCCGGCATGGGCAAGATGAAGGATATGAAAAACCTGAAAGTCGATGACAAGCAGATCGGACGCGTCGAGGCGATCGTGAAGTCGATGACGAGGGCGGAGAAGCAGAAACCGGAAATATTGAATTACAGCCGCCGGAGAAGGATCGCGGCGGGCAGCGGAACGTCGCTCGCCGAGGTAAACCGGCTGATCAAGCAGTTCGACGATATGAAAAAAATGATGAAGCAGTTTTCGTCGATGATGGGCCCGAAAGGACCGAAGGGCGGCATGAAAGGGCTGAAAGGGCTGCTCGGAAAAGGCACGAAGTTCCCGTTTTAGAACGTCCGGCTTAGGGCCCCATTTTATTGAAGGAGGTGATTTTTGTGGCAGTACGTATTCGTTTGAAGCGGATGGGTGCGCATAAGGCGCCGTTTTATCGCGTTGTCGTATCCGATTCCCGTTCCCCTCGCGACGGCCGGTTCATTGAAGAAATCGGCACTTACAATCCGGTCGCGCAGCCGGCGCAGGTAAACATCGACGAGGAAAAGGCGCTGAAATGGCTCCAAACCGGAGCACAAGCTTCCGACACCGTTCGCAGCTTGCTTTCCAAAGCGGGCGTGATGAAGAAGTTTCATGAACTGAAGCTCCAGAAATAATCCTCTTCGCGGGGGGCCTTGAGATGAAAGAATTGATTCTTGTCATAGCGAAGGCTTTAGTGGATCACCCGGAGGACGTACGAGTCGACGAGAAAGAGGACGATCGCGGCATCGTCTACATGCTGTCCGTTCACCCCGAGGATATCGGCAAGGTAATCGGCAAGCAGGGACGAATTGCGAAAGCGCTTCGGACGGTCGTCGCTTCGGCGGCCGTCAAATCGCAGAGGCGCGTTCTGGTCGATATCATTTCGTAGCGGTCGTACATCGAAGCAGGGTTAGGATAGCGATATCCTAGCCCTTTTTCGATGGGGAAGGCGGATTTCGGGATATATTTTAATGGAAGAGGCAGGAAACTGAACATGACGGAACAGTGGCTCACGGTCGGCAAGGTGGTCAATACGCACGGCATACGGGGAGAAATCAAAGTCGTTTCGCAGACCGATTTCCCCGAGGAGCGATTTGCGGAAGGCAGCGTGCTTTGGCTTGTCCATCCGGAGACGCAGCAGCGGCTTTCGGTTGAAGTGCAAGGGGCGAGAATGCATAAAAACATGTATATCGTGAAGCTGAAGGGCTGCGACGACATCAACGAGGCGGAAAAATATAAAGGCTGGCAGCTGAAGGTATCGAGGGATGACCTTGCGGAGCTCGACGAAGGCGAATATTACCATTATGAAATCATCGGATGCCGGGTCGTCACCGACGAAGGAGCGGAGCTCGGCACCGTAACCGAGATTTTAAGCCCGGGCGCGAACGACGTTTGGGTCGTTCAGCCTCCGAAAGGCAAGCAGGTGCTCATTCCGGTCATCGATGACGTGCTGCTCCGCGTCGATCTCGGGACGAAGACGGTTACCGTCCGGCTGATGGAAGGGTTGATTTGATCCGATGCGGATTGACGTATTGACGCTGTTCCCGGACATGTTCGAGGGCGTGTTCGGCTCAAGCATCCTCGGGAAAGCGCGCGAAAAGGGAATTGTCCGCCTGCATGCGGTCAATTTCCGCTCCTATGCGAACAACAAGCACAATACGGTCGACGATTACCCGTATGGCGGCGGCGGAGGCATGGTGCTGAAGCCGGAGCCGCTGTTCGCCGCGGTCGAGGATCTGCTGGATGAAGGCGGGGCGAAGCCGCGGATCGTCCTGATGTGTCCGCAGGGCGAGCCGTATACGCAGCGAAAGGCGGAGGAGCTTTCCCGCGAGGAGCATCTCGTGTTCGTCTGCGGCCATTATGAAGGCTATGACGAACGGATACGCGAGCATTTGGTTACCGACGAGCTGTCGATCGGCGATTATGTGCTGACGGGCGGGGAATTGCCGGCGATGGTTGTGATCGACAGCATCGTCCGCCTGCTGCCGGGCTCGCTCGGCAACGAGCTGTCCGCCGTTACCGACTCGTTCAGCACCGGCCTGCTGGAGCATCCGCATTATACGCGGCCGGCCGTTTTTCGGGGCTGGGAAGTGCCCGAGGTTCTGCTGTCGGGCCATCACGCCAACGTCGAAGCGTGGCGCCGCGAGCAGTCGCTCATGCGGACGCTCAAACGGCGGCCGGAGCTGCTGGAGACGGCCGAGCTAACCGCGAAGGAACGCGAATGGCTGAAGCGGCTGGCGGCGGAGGAAGCCGGCGACAACGGATGAGCGGCACGGAATCGATTGGCTGTTGTACTGCAGGCTGAATTGTGGTAAAATTTCTAATGTTGTCTTTGTATAATCGGACGGTCCGCTGCGAAGCCGTAACCCGGCATTTCAGGAATGCCGGATAGCTTGTATGAACGTCTATGGTGGAAGGAGTGAATCGACTATGAATCTTGTCCAAGTGATTGCACAAGAGCAGCTGCGGAAAGACCTTCCCAGCTTTCGTCCGGGCGACACGCTGAAGGTACACGTAAAGGTTATCGAGGGTTCCCGCGAGCGTGTTCAGCTGTTCGAAGGCGTTGTCATTAAACGCCGCGGCGGCGGAATCAGCGAAACTTTTACGGTTCGTAAGATTTCGTACGGCGTAGGCGTAGAAAGAACGTTCCCGCTGCATTCGCCGAAGCTTGAGAAGATCGAGGTGGCCCGCCGCGGTAAAGTGCGCCGCGCCAAGCTGTACTATCTTCGCAATCTTCGCGGTAAAGCTGCGAGAATTAAAGAGATCCGCTAACGAACGCATGGAGGGGGCTTGGTATATTCAAGCCCCTTTTCGTATTTTAAGCTCCGATTTTGGGATTGAAGAGGTGGATGTATGGACCAACAGCATCGAAACGAAGAAAATCTTTCTGTCAACGCCGAACCGTCATCGAACGAAAACGGTCAGCCGGCGGCGCAGCTGCAGGGCGAGCCGGCAGGCGTGTCCAAATCGGGCGGCAAAGGCGCGCAGAAAGAAGTGGTCGAATGGATCAAGGCGATCGCCATTGCCGCGCTGCTCGTCGTCGTCATCCGCTATTTCCTGTTTGCGCCGTTTATTGTTGACGGTCCATCGATGCAGCCCAATTTTTATACCGGTGAACGTCTGATCGTCAATAAGCTGATCTACGACATCCGCGCGCCGAAACACGGGGAAGTCATCGTATTTAAGGTACCGGAGGAAGGCCGGGATTTTATTAAGCGCGTCATCGGCGTGCCCGGCGATAAAGTGAAATATGAAGGAGACGATTTGTACATAAACGGTAAAAAGGTCGACGAACCTTATTTGAAGCAGTCGATCGCGGCGGCGAAGGCAAACGGCGAAATTTTCAACCTGCCGGGCCTCGATTCGAGTTTTCCGAACGAGAACTTCAAGACGGACGTCGTGCCGAAAGGCATGGTGCTGGCCTTCGGCGATAACCGGCGCAACAGCAAAGACAGCCGGATGATCGGATTTGTGCCGTTCAGCCGGATCGTCGGCCGCGCCGACGTAATTTTCTGGCCGATGGACAAAATGAAGCTTGTCAAGCAAGGATGAGGTGACAGCATGACGATTCAGTGGTTTCCCGGCCACATGACGCGGGCGCGCCGGCAAATTCAGGAGAAGCTGAAGCTGATCGACATCGCGATCGAGCTGCTGGACGCCCGGATTCCGCTCTCAAGCCGGAACCCGATGATCGATGACATTTTAAGCGGCAAGCCGCGGCTCATTCTGCTGAACAAAGCGGATTTGGCGGACGGCCGGACGACGGAACGGTGGCTCGCGTATTTCGCCGATCAAGGCTATTCCAGCATTGCGGTGGATGCGAATACCGGCACGCGGGTGGGGGAAATACCGGAGCGGGCGAAGCTGATTTTGCGCGACAAAATCGAGCGGCAAATCGCCAAAGGCATGAATCCGCGGGCGATTCGCGCGCTGATTGTCGGCATCCCCAATGTCGGCAAGTCGACGCTGACGAACCGGCTGGCGGGCCGCAGCATCGCCGCGACCGGCGACAGGCCCGGCGTCACGAAGGGGCAGCAGTGGATTAAGGTCGGCACCGACATGGAGCTGCTCGATACCCCGGGCATTTTATGGCCGAAATTCGAGGATCCGCTGGTCGGCTACCGGCTTGCGATGACGGGCGCGATCAAAGAGCAGATTTTGAATGTGGAGGACGTCGCTTTTTTCGCCGTCAAAGAGCTCGTGAAGCGGTACTGGCCCGCGCTTGAGGAACGGTTTGGGATTGAACGCCAGCCGTCCGATCCGGATGACCCGGACGAAATCGTCCGTGTAATGGAGGATATCGGCCGGAAGCGGGGCTGCCTCGTCAGCGGAGGAAGAATCGATCTGGAGAAAGCGTCCGGCATTATTTTGCGGGAGCTGCGTGCCGGCAAATTCGGGCGGATTTCGCTCGAAGCGCCGAACGAGGCGTAAACCGAACAGCTGGCTGTAGACAGTGCCGGAGAACGCACCGCTCCGGACGACGGATGGACGAACCATTTGATCCATTTGATCCATCACGCGAATCAAGCTTTTGGGAGAGCTTCGCATGCGGTGCGCAGGGATTGCCTGGTTCCGCTTCGCTGACGGATGTTTCGGCCGGGTGAAGGCGCCTGTTCCAGGCAGGCTTGGCGCAGCGGGATGAATGATGTTTTGCATGGGGGAATGCCGGATGCTGGAGTTCGAGAAGCCGTTATGGGCTCAGGGGCACCGCTTTATTGCGGGAATCGACGAGGTCGGGCGCGGCTGTTTGTTCGGCGACGTGGTCGCCGCGGCCGTTATTTTGCCGGAGGGGCTTGTGCTGGAAGGCGTGGACGATTCGAAAAAGCTGTCCGCGAAGAAACGGGAAGAGCTTTATGAAGCGATTACCGGGCAAGCGCTTGCCTGGTCCGTCGCCCGGGTCGACGCGAGCGTCATCGATTCGATCAATATTAAGCAGGCGTCGCGGCTCGCCATGAAGCAGGCGACGGCAGCGCTCGGCGTGGACCCGGATTATTTGCTCGTCGATGCGGAAAAGGTCGATTGCGACGTGCCGCAGCTCGCCATTATAAAAGGCGACGCCAGAAGCCAGTCGGTCGCCGCCGCCTCGATCGTGGCGAAGGTGACCCGGGACCGGCTGTGCGCGAACGAATGGGATGTGCTGTATCCTGCTTACGGCATTGCGATACATAAAGGCTATGCGACGAAGCTTCACCGCGAGAAGCTGCTTGAATACGGGCCGAGCCCGATGCACCGGCAATCGTTTCTCGCGAAGCTCTACGCCGAGCAGCAGGTGCTGTTTTGACAGCCGGTTGAGCGCGGCGGCGAGACTGCCATACGATTCGAATGGAAGGGGAATAGCCGTCGAAGGTTATGGATCGCTGAAACTCGCCGCCCAGAAACGATTGCAGGTTGAACGTTTATCGAAGTTGAGAGGTCACCCGGAAAGATTTTTCGTATCCGGGGGGCTTTTTTTATGCCCGGATCCGCTTTTACGTTTCGCGTCTCGTCATTACCCGCAGCTCGATAACTGCGATGCCGATTGTCCGGCACGGATTCGCATTCCCCGGCACATCGCGTTAACGGTTGGGACCGTATAGACCGATAATGAACGTAACGAAGGATATCGGTCGCAACCGGGTGGATACAAGCGGTTGGTGATAATGGAAAGGAGCGGTATATGCATATCGGACAGCTGATGCGAGGGCTGCTCGGCGAAGCCCGGCCGGACGGCGGAAAAGCGCTGGAGCTGAAGGGAGGACAGATCGTTCGGGGCGTTTTGCTGCAGGCCGTCGACGAGCTTGAAGCGCTGGTCCAAATAAACGGCGTCCAGGTGCGCGCCCGGCTGGACATCCCGATGACGACCGGACGGACGACACTGCTTCAGGTACAGCCGCAATCGGAGGACGGGCTGCTCCATTTGAAGCCGATCGGGCTGCAGGAGGCGGAGGCGCCGGACGAAACGTTAAAAGACTGGGCCAAGGCGATGGGCCTGCCGGCGGACCGGCAGTGGGCGCTCGATCTGGCAAGCGAGGTTCGCAGCAGACAAGGATCTTCGCTTCAGGAAGCGGCGGCTTCGTTTCGGCTCGCAGCCGCCGCTATGCCGCAGGGAGAAAACGCGATTACCTGGATGCAGGCGGCAGGGCTTGCGTACAGCCGCGGACTGCCGATGACCGCGACGGTCGTCAGTGCGCTTCGGCAGGTGGAGGCCGGGCCGCCGCTGCATGAGCTGCTGGACGTTTTGGAGGCGAAGCTGGACGACTGGCGGAATTCCGCAGCCCGGGAGGAGGAGCGTTCGGTGGCGCAGCCGTCCGGTTCTTTCCGGTTGGCGGCGGAGAAGCTGAAAAACCTGCTGATTGAAGACGGCGAAGCGCTGCTGAGGGCTGTGAGCGGTGACCGGGCGCTTGCGGATGGCCGGCTGCCGACAGGCGAACAAGCCGGATCAGGCGCCGGCGAAGCTGGATCCGCTGTGCTGCCCGGGAATGCCCCTGCGGCTTTCGCTGCCCGCGGAGGAGCACAGTCACAGACGGCCACCGGCCCATCGGATGCGCGGACGTCGGCGCATGCGGGCCAGGCGCGTGCCGTGCCGGACGGAAGCGTCGCTTCGCAGAACGGCGGCGAGCCGGTCGCTCCTCGGGCGCTGCGAGGCACGCCGGAAACCGCCGCCGGCCTGGGAGCGGTGAACGCGGAGCACGGGCAGGCCCGCGACTCCGGCGGCTGGCCGGCCCAAATTTTAAAATGGCTCGGCGTCGATCACGAGCGGCTTTTGGCGCGGGCCGTCACAGAATCGGCGGCGAAACGAGCTGTGGATCCGCCAGCCGCAGACAGCCCGATCGATTCGTCACGGGAGGACGCTCGTCATGCCGGTACGGCGCAGCCGCCCGCCGACGAACAGGCGGAGCGGATAACCGGGGATGCGACTCGCGGCGGCCCTCAGCCCCGATATGCCGCCGGCCCTGTATCCGCTGCCGTACATTCTTCGGGCAGTGAGCCGCCCCGGCTGGAGGCGGAATCGCTTAAGAACTCGCTCATGACGCTGGCAAGCGATGCCGACGTCCCTCCCGCGCTTAAGGATGCGGCGGAGCAGCTGGTCCGGCATATTACCGGTCAGCAGCTGATGCTTGCGCCGGAGCGAACGGGGGGGCTATTCACTTATGTCGCGATGTTTATCCCGATGCGAGGAGAAGACGGCGCCCGGACGGCATCCGTCCACATCCAGACCCGCCGCGGCCGCAAAGGCGAGCTCGATGCCGACAACTGCCGGCTGCTGTTCGATTTGCGGCTGAAATCGCTTGGCGATACGGTCGCGGAGGTCCAGGTCGTGGACAAAATCGTCAGCGTAAACCTATGGAATAACCATCCTGCCGTCGCGGACCTAATGGAAGCATCTCGCGATGAAATGGCAGAATCGCTCCGGAGGGCCGGATACCAGCTGTCTTCGCTCCGGACGACGCCTTTTGCGGAGCGAAGCCGGGAGGAGCCGCAAGGCGGCGTTTTGCAGGTTCTGCCGTCAGCCGATTTCCGGGCTCGGTCGTCCAAGCCGTATAAGGGAGTTGATTATCGCATATGAACGAAGAACGCAGTCCGGCAACGGGCAAACGGCAGCCTGCCGAAGACCGGGCGGTCAAAAAGGCGGTTGCGCTCAAATACGAGCCCGGCGACGGCGGAGCGCCTGTCGTCACAGCCAAAGGAAGCGGGAAATTGGCGGAAGCGATTTTGGACAAAGCTGCCGAAGCAGGCGTACCGGTGCAGCAGGACGCTTCGCTCATCGAGGTGCTGTCCAAGCTCGATATCGACCAGGAAATCCCGCCGGAATTGTACGCCCTGGTCGCCGAAATCTTGTCGTTCGTCTATCGGACGGATCAGCGCGCGGGAGGGGGGACGCGATGAGCGGCGGCTTTGGCAAACCTCCGGGAAAGCCGCGCGACCTGGATGCTTCGCTGCGGCTGAGCAGGCGTCGCGAGGTGGGCCGCATAGGCGAGGAGGCTGCAGCCGAACGCCTGCGGCAGGGAGGCTACGAAATCCTTCACCGCAACTGGCGGTGCCGGTTCGGCGAATTGGACATCGTAGCTCGCCGCGGGGAAACGGTAATCGTGGCGGAGGTGCGGACGCGGACCTCCGGCGGCCGTTTCGGCACGGCATCCGAATCGGTCGACTTTCGCAAGCAGCGGCGCGTGCGGACGCTAGCGGAAATCTATATTCAGCAGCACAACCTGCAGGGCGTCCCGGTCCGGTTCGATGCCATCGTGCTGTCGCTGGACAAGCATTCCGGCCAAATCATCGAGTATCGCCATCTTGAGGGCGCTTTTTAGCCGAGATGGAGCAGGCGGAAACGGGGGCCGTCCTGCGCCTGCAAGCCTTCCGACCGATTAAAGCGACTGCAGCTTGCGGTCGAGGCTCCGGTAGCCGATCGCTTCTGCGATATGCTGGCTTTCCACGCGTTCGGACTCCTCGAGATCGGCGATCGTGCGCGAGAGCCGGAGAATCCGGTCGTGCGCGCGAAGGCTGACGCCAAGCGAATCGAACGCAAGCTGCAGCATGCGAGCCGCTTCCTGCGAAAGATCCGCCGCTCTCCGCAGCGCCGCGCCGGCCATTTCCCCGATATGCCCCCCGGTGCTTCGGGTTCGTTCGCGGCCGATGCGGTGCGCTTTCAGGACGGTGTCGCGCATTTGCGCCGACGTCATCCCAGGAGACAGCCCTTCCGAAGCGAGCGGGCGGGAAACCTCGATCTGCATATCGATGCGATCCAGCAGCGGACCGGATATTTTTGTCCGGTACCGGGCAATTTGGACCGGGCTGCAGCGGCAGGCGTTGTCGTCGCTCTCGTGGCCGAAATAGCCGCACGGGCAGGGGTTCATCGATGCGGCGAGCAGAAAGCTCGCCGGAAACCGGACGGCCGCGCGCGACCGGGCGATCGTCACCTCGCGGTCCTCGAGCGGCTGCCGCAACACCTCCAGCGCCGCCCGCGAGAACTCCGGCAGCTCGTCGAGAAACAGCACGCCGCGGTGCGCCAGCGTCGCTTCGCCCGGCCGGGGAACGGAACCGCCGCCGATCAGGCCGGCTGCGGATATCGTATGATGCGGCGACCGGAACGGCCGCTCGCGCAGCAGCGACGTGACGCCTTGCGGAAGCTTGCCTGCGGCGCTGTAAATTTTCGTGACCTGCAGCGCTTCCTCTTCCTCCAGATACGGCATGATGCCGGGAAGCCTGCGGGCAAGCATCGTTTTTCCCGTACCCGGAGGCCCCGACAGCAGGACGTTGTGCTTTCCCGCCGCGGCGATCAGCATCGCCCGTTTCGCATGATGCTGGCCGAGCACGTCACCGTAGTCCCCGCAGGAAAACGACGGCGGTTCAGCTGCCGCACCGCGGGCAGCGGCCGCCTTCTCCCCGTCGAAACGCAGGCTGCCGAGGTCCCCGCCGGACGAACAGCCGGCAAGCTCGCGCAAATGTGCGGTTCCGAACAAATCGAGCCCGCCGATAAACGACGCTTCCGGCGCATTGTCACCCGGCAGCAGGATGCGGCGGATGCCGTGCAGCTTCGCCTGCTCGACCATGGCGAGCACGCCGGGAACGGCGCGGATCTCCCCGTTCAGCGCCAGCTCACCGAGCACGAGCGCACCTTCGAACAGCCCGGGCTTCAGCTGCCCGCTCGCGGCCAGGATGCCGCAGGCGATCGCCAGATCGTACGCCGTGCCTTCTTTGCGCAGATCGGCGGGGGCGAGATTGATCGTGATCCGTTCCAAAGGGAACGTGAACCCGCAATTTTTGATCGCCGCCCTGACCCGTTCCACCGATTCCCGTACCGCGGGATCGGGCAGCCCGACGATGTTGACCTGCGGCAGGCCGCTGGAAATATCCGCCTCGACGGTAATCAGCCGTCCCTCCACGCCGTATACGCTCCCGCTGCATAAGCTTGTATACATGCAAAAAAGCACCTCCAAAATATGGATGAAGGTGCTTCCTCACAATCCTGTCGAATGAACTTGTTTGTTGTAGAAAATCTTAGATCAACGGAGGCGGATCTGTCAACAAAATCCGACGCTTTCCACCCGTTTGAAACAAACGTGCAAGTTTTTTCCAGTCGATGGCCATACTAGCCGATGTGTAAAAAACAAGAGGAAGGACTTGGAAAACGGTATCGAACTTGATCGATTTAATCTCGAAATGAGATGAAAATGATATCAAAAAAGATGCCATCTTCACATGAAAAGATAAGGAAAGCCTTATGAAAACATGCTACAATAATTAAGGCTTGTGTTCATCTATGGGGAAGTATAACATTTCGCCTTACTATCTCTATAGATTTATGGGAAGAAACTCGCATCGCCCTATAGGACGACGTCGTCATGTTTCTTCTAGATCCGCAGCAATCGACTTACGGATAGGAGGATTTTCGTCAATGAATATCCATGAGTATCAAGGCAAGGCAGTGCTGAAACAGTACGGTGTCGCCGTACCCGAGGGCAAGGTGGCTTTCACCGTCGACGAGGCGGTCGAAGCGGCGAAAGAGCTCGGTACGCAGGTCGTCGTCGTCAAAGCGCAAATTCATGCCGGCGGCCGGGGTAAAGCCGGCGGCGTCAAAGTCGCCAAAAATTTGGACGAGGTGCGCCAATACGCCAGCGAAATTTTAGGCAAAGTGCTTGTCACGCATCAAACGGGTCCGGAAGGA
Source organism: Paenibacillus humicola (assembly GCF_028826105.1). Taxonomy (NCBI): domain Bacteria; kingdom Bacillati; phylum Bacillota; class Bacilli; order Caryophanales; family Paenibacillaceae; genus Paenibacillus; species Paenibacillus humicola. Next base: position 3,388,899 of record NZ_JAQGPL010000001.1, on the reverse strand, counting down.
AAAGAAGTGAAGCGGCTGCTCGTCGAGCAGGGCTGCGACATTAAGAAAGAATATTACATCGGGGTCGTCGTCGACCGCGGTACGGGCCGCGTCGTCATGATGGCTTCCGAAGAGGGCGGCACGGAGATCGAAGAAGTGGCCGCGCGCACGCCGGAGAAAATTTTCAAAGAAGTGATCGACCCCGCTGTCGGGCTGCAGCCGTTCCAGGCGAGAAAGCTCGCTTTTGCGATTCATATCCCGAACGAGCTGGTCAATAAAGCGGCGCAGTTCATGCTGTCCCTCTACAGCGCGTTTGTGGACAAGGACTGCTCGATCGCCGAGATCAATCCGCTCGTCGTCACGGGCGACGGCAATGTCATGGCGCTTGACGCCAAGCTGAACTTCGATTCCAACGCCCTGTACCGGCACAAGGACATCCTTGAGCTGCGCGACCTGGACGAGGAAGACGAAAAGGAAATTCAGGCATCCAAATTCGACCTGAGCTACATCGCGCTCGACGGCAACATCGGCTGCATGGTCAACGGCGCGGGTCTTGCGATGGCGACGATGGACATTATCAAATATTACGGCGGCGATCCGGCCAACTTCCTCGACGTAGGCGGCGGCGCGACCAAAGAGAAAGTAACGGAAGCGTTCAAAATCATTTTGTCCGACGAGAAGGTCAAAGGGATTTTCGTTAACATTTTCGGCGGCATCATGCGCTGCGACGTCATCGCGGAAGGCGTCATCGCCGCGGCGAAAGAGCTGGGTCTCGACCGTCCGCTCGTCGTTCGCCTCGAAGGCACGAACGTCGATTTGGGCAAAAAAATGCTGAACGAATCGGGACTGAACATCGTGGCCGCCGACTCCATGGCCGACGGCGCGCAAAAAATCGTCGGGCTCGTGAAGTAACGCCGGACCGTTTTCCGAAGAATAAGCGGCATATGAATTCTTTTAGGGGATGTGAGCTTCGAAATGAGCATTTTGGTAGGAAAAGATACAAAGGTCATCACGCAGGGCATCACGGGTAAAACCGCTTTGTTTCATGCCAAAGGGGCTTTGGACTACGGAACGCAAATGGTAGGGGGAACGTCGCCGGGCAAAGGCGGCCAGAAGGTCGACATTACGTTGGAGAACGGGAGCACGGTGTCGCTTCCGGTATTCAACACGGTCGCCGAAGCCGTCGCCGAAACGGGCGCAACCGCATCGGTTATTTACGTTCCGCCGGCTTTCGCGGCCGACGCGATCCTGGAAGCGGTCGACGCCGAGCTGGAGCTCGTCATCTGCATCACGGAAGGCATTCCGGTGCTGGACATGGTTAAGGTGAAACGGTACATGGAAGGCCGTAAAACGCGCCTGATCGGGCCGAACTGTCCGGGCGTCATTACGCCGGACGAATGTAAAATCGGCATCATGCCGGGCTACATCCACGCCAAGGGCCATGTCGGCGTCGTCTCCCGCAGCGGAACGCTGACTTACGAAGCCGTGCATCAATTGACGACGCGCGGCATCGGCCAATCGTCCGCGGTCGGCATCGGCGGCGACCCCGTTAAAGGCTCGGAGTTTATCGACGTCCTGAGCATGTTTAACGACGATCCGGACACCTATGCCGTTATTATGATCGGCGAAATCGGCGGTTCCGCGGAAGAGGAAGCGGCCGAATGGATCAAGGCGAACATGAAAAAGCCGGTTGTCGGCTTTATCGGCGGCGCAACGGCGCCTCCAGGCAAACGGATGGGCCATGCCGGCGCGATTATTTCCGGCGGCAAAGGAACGGCGGCCGAGAAAATCGCCACGCTGGAGAAGTGCGGCATCCGCGTCGCGCCGACGCCTTCGGAAATGGGCTCGACGCTCGTGGCGGCGCTGGAAGAGCGCGGCATGCTGGACAAGTGTAAAACGCACTGACAGCCGGTTTAAGCCAATCGAATACGTAGGATGCGCAAAAGGTAAGCAACCTTTCGGAAACCCGTCAACCGGGCCGGAAGGTTGCTTTTTTCATGAATATGGAGCGGCGGCTTGCATTCTGAATCCATGTCAAGCAAAATAGGGAAGATAGGATGCAAGCCGTCCCGCACGAAAGGACGGAATGTTATGTATAATGAAGCGAAACGTACGGAAGCGCTGCTGACGCTGCACGAAACGCCGGGCATCGGCTGGCAAACGGTCCGCAAAGCGGCCGAATTCGGAAGATGGGACGCTTACGGCCGGTTCACGCCCGAAGCGTGGGTATCGTCGGTCGGATTGAAGCCGGAGCAGGCTGCGGCGGCGTCCAGAGCATTTGCCGGGACCGATCAGGCGCTGCGCTCGCAAAAGCTTGCCTCCCGCGGCATCCGCGTGCTGACCGTCTTTGATGCCGAATATCCGGAGCGGTTAAGACAATCGCCGCAGCCGCCTTGGGTGCTGTATACGATCGGGCGCACCGAGCTGCTGACCCGGCCGTCGATCGCGATTGTCGGGACACGCGGGCCGACCGCTTACGGCCGCAGAATCGCCTCGCACCTTGCCCGGGAGCTGTCCGAATGCGGCATCGTCGTCGTGAGCGGCATGGCACGCGGCATCGACAGCATGGCTCACGAGGGGGCACTGGAGGGAAGCGGAGGCACGGTGGCGGTGCTGGGCACGCCGGTCGACGTCGTTTACCCGCGTGAAAACCGCGCCTTGTACCGCTCCATTGCGGAGCGGGGCAGCGGGGTCGTCATTTCCGAAGTGCCGCCCGGAACGCCTTTCCATCCCGGCCTGTTCCCGCTTCGCAACCGCATCATCGCCGGACTGTCGCTCGGCACGGCCGTCGTGGAGGCCGCGGAGCGCAGCGGCTCGCTCATAACGGCCGATCAGGCGCTGGAAATGGGGCGCGATGTGTTCGCCGTACCGGGACCGGTTTCCTCGCCCAAGAGCGCGGGAACGAACAGTCTGATCAAGCAGGGAGCAAAGCTGATTGCGTCCGCGGCTGATATTATGGAAGAGTACAGCGAGCTGCTGCCGAAGCGGAGAACGGCTGCAGCTCCGGGAGCTTTCGAAGGGCATTCCGGTGCGGAACCTCTGACGGCGGAGGAAGCGGCTGTGGTCGCGATTTTGCAGGATGGGCCGCTCACGATCGACGAGCTGCACGAGCGGACCTCGTACCCGTTTGGACTTTTGAACGCAGTTCTGATAAATTTATGTATAAAACAAAGGGTCGAACAACATCCCGGTTCAATATATAGCGCCTTTTAGTGCGAGTTGGAGCAATTTATGGAAAGGGGGACGTTCAAGATGGCGGATTCGCTCGTAATCGTCGAGTCGCCGGCTAAAGCGAAAACGATCGGCAAATACCTTGGCAGCAAATTTATTGTCAAGGCGTCGATGGGACATATTCGCGACCTGCCGAAGAGCCAGATCGGCGTTGAGGTCGAGAACGATTTCAATCCCAAATATATTACGATACGCGGCAAAGGGAGCGTTCTCAAGGAACTGAAGGACGCAAGCAAAAAAGTAAAAAAAGTATATCTCGCGGCGGACCCCGACCGCGAAGGAGAAGCCATCGCCTGGCACCTGGCGCATTACCTCGAGCTGAACGAACGCGACTCGTGCCGCGTCGTCTTTAACGAAATCACGAAGCAGGCGGTCAAGGATGCGTTCAAATCGCCGCGGCCGATCAATATGGATCTGGTAAACGCCCAGCAGGCCAGGCGGATTCTCGACCGTCTTGTCGGCTATAAGATCAGCCCTCTGCTGTGGAAAAAGGTGAAAAAAGGGCTGTCGGCCGGACGCGTGCAGTCCGTCGCCGTCAAGCTGATTATCGACCGCGAAAATGAAATCGACGCCTTCGTGCCGGAGGAATACTGGACGATAACGGCGCTGCTGAAGCACGGCAGCTCCACGTTCGAAGCGAAGTTTTACGCGCTTGGCGGAGAGAAGAAGGAGCTTGGCAGCGAACAGGACGTTCAGGACGTGCTGAAGGCGATGGGCTCTTCGCCGTTCACCGTCGCGGACGTGAAGGAGAGGGAGCGGCTGCGCAATCCGGCACCGCCCTTCATTACAAGCTCCCTGCAGCAGGAGGCGGCCCGCAAGCTCGGCTTCCGGGCTTCCAAGACGATGTCCATCGCCCAGCAGCTGTATGAAGGGGTCGATTTGGGCAAAGAAGGGACCGTCGGTCTCATCACCTATATGCGTACCGATTCGACGCGGGTATCTCCCGTTGCCCAAGAGGAAGCGAAAGGGTTTATCGAAGACAAATACGGCGCGCCTTATTACCCGGAGCAGCCGCGGGTTTATTTGAAGCGAAACAGCAACGCGCAGGACGCGCACGAGGCGATTCGGCCGACATCGGTGCTGCGCGAGCCGGATTCGGTCAAAGAGTTTTTAAGCCGCGACCAGTTCCGGCTTTACAAGCTGGTATGGGAACGTTTTGTCGCGAGCCAGATGGCGTCGGCCGTGCTCGATACGATGACGGTCGACCTGTCGGTAGGAACGGCGACGTTCCGTGCGGTCGGCTCGAAAATCAAGTTTCCGGGCTTCATGAAAATTTACGTGGAAGGCAATGACGACGGCACGACGGAGGAGGAGAAGTTTCTGCCTCCGCTGAAGGCAAGCGATACGGCCGAGCCGGAATCGGTCGAGCCGAAGCAGCATTTTACGCAGCCGCCGCCCCGGTACACCGAAGCGAGACTTGTCCGCACGATGGAGGAAATCGGAATCGGACGGCCAAGCACCTATGCGCCGACGCTGGAGACGATCCAGAAGCGCGGCTATGTCGCGATCGAAGAAAAGAAATTTTTTCCTACGGAGCTCGGCGAGCTGGTCATCCAGCTGATGGAGGAATTTTTTCCCGAAATTCTCAATGTGGAGTTTACCGCGCATATGGAAGACGACCTCGACCATGTCGAGGACGGGAAGGAAGATTGGGTGCGCGTGCTGGGCGCCTTCTACGAATCGTTCGAGAAGCGGCTCGAGGTCGCCGAGGACGAAATGAAGGAAATCGAGATTCAGGACGAGGTATCGGATGAGATCTGCGAGAAATGCGGCCGGCATATGGTCTATAAAATGGGTCGCTTCGGCAAGTTTCTCGCCTGCTCCGGCTTTCCGGATTGCCGGAACACGAAGCCGATCGTGAAAGATATCGGCGTTACGTGCCCGAAATGCAAGGAAGGCAAAATTATCGAGCGCCGCAGCAAGAAGGGCCGAATCTTTTACGGCTGCGACCGTTATCCGGCATGCGATTTCGTATCCTGGGATAAACCGTCGGGCAAGCCTTGTCCGCAGTGCGGTACGATGCTGGTCGAGAAGCGCAACCGAAGCGGCGCGCGGCTGCAGTGCCCGCAGTGCGATTATAGGGAGGAAGTGCTGGAGGACCAGGAGCTCGAACAGGAGCAGGCGGAATATTGACGCGGCGCCGGGCAAACTCGTCCGGCTAGAAAGGAAGGTACACGTTTTGTCCGAACATCAGCGCGTGACGGTCGTCGGAGCAGGGCTTGCCGGCAGCGAAGCGGCCTGGCAAATCGCCGCCCAAGGCGTTCCCGTCACGTTATATGAAATGCGGCCGGTCCGGAAGACGCCGGCGCATCATACGAAGCATTTCGCCGAGCTCGTCTGCAGCAACAGCCTGCGGGCGAACGGACTGAGCAACGCGGTCGGGGTGCTGAAAGAAGAAATGCGCCGGAGCGGGTCGCTTATTATGGATTGCGCGGACCGCAACGCCGTGCCGGCCGGCGGCGCGCTCGCCGTCGACCGGGACGGCTTCTCCGGCGATGTCACGCGGCTCCTTGAGGAACATCCGCTTGTCGAAGTGCGCCGCGAGGAGCTGACGTCGATTCCGGAGGACGGCATCGTCGTCATTGCGACCGGCCCTCTTACCGCGCCGGGGCTGTCGGAACAGATTCGTTCGAAGCTCGGCGAGGAATATTTTTATTTTTACGACGCCGCGGCGCCGATCGTCGAGAAAGACTCCATCGATATGAGCAAAGTCTATTTGGCTTCTCGCTACGACAAGGGTGAAGCGGCCTATTTGAACTGCCCCATGACGGTGGAGGAGTTCGACCGGTTCTACGAGGCGCTTGTAACGGCGGAAACGGCAGAGCTCAAAACGTTCGAGAAAGAGCAGTATTTCGAGGGCTGCATGCCGATAGAAGTGATGGCGCGGCGCGGGAAACAAACGGTGCTGTTCGGTCCGATGAAGCCGGTCGGCCTCGTCAACCCGCATACGGGCAAACTTCCGCATGCCGTCATTCAGCTTCGTCAGGATAACGCCGCCGGCACGCTGTACAACCTGGTCGGCTTCCAGACCCATTTGAAATGGGGCGAGCAGAAGCGGGTCTTTTCGCTTATTCCGGGCTTGGAGCATGCCGAGTTCGTCCGGTACGGGGTTATGCACCGCAATACGTTTATCAATTCGCCGAAGCTGCTTCGGCCGACTTACCAGTTCAACCAACGAGATACGCTGTTTTTTGCCGGCCAAATGACCGGCGTCGAAGGCTATGTCGAATCGGCCGCCTCGGGACTGATTGCAGGTTTGAATGCGGGACGGCTGGCGCGCGGCCTAGCGCCGCTCGTATTTCCGGCGGACACGGCGCTTGGCAGCATGGCGCAGTACATTACGACGGCCGATTTCAAGCATTTCCAGCCGATGAACGCCAACTTCGGGCTGTTTCCGCCGCTGGAGCGCAGAATTCGCGGCAAGAAAGAGAAGAACGAAGCGATCGCTCTGCGGGCGCTGGAACGGCTTGCCGCTTTCCGCAGCGAGCAGGACGGCAGAAATCCGATTACGTCAGGAATCGAATAAGCCCGTTCGTCCGGTGCAGATGAGGGGCGGCGGTCGACAAGCGGCTGCCCGGCCGGCAGAAGCGGCCGCTGCTTCCTTTTGGTCGCGGGTACCTGCTCGAAAGCGCGTCGTTCGATTTGAAATGCGGCGGTCATGTTTGTTTAACGCTGAAGGAGGCGGTATCATTGGAAATGCAGTTTCATGCGACCACGATTTGCGCGGTGCGGCATAATGGAAAAGGAGCGATTGCCGGCGACGGCCAAGTAACCTTCGGAAACAGCATGGTCATGAAGCATCAGGCCAAGAAGGTCCGCCGTTTATATCGCGGACAGGTCGTCGCCGGTTTTGCGGGCTCGGTCGCCGATGCCATTTCCCTGTTCGAGAAATTCGAAGGGAAGCTGGAGGAGCATCACGGCAACCTGCAGCGCGCCGCAGTCGAACTGGCTAAGGATTGGCGCTCCGACCGCGTGCTTCGCCGGCTGGAAGCGATGATGATCGTGATGGACGCGAGCGGCATGCTGCTTGTTTCCGGCAACGGCGAAATTATTGAGCCGGACGACGGCATTCTCGCAATCGGATCGGGCGGCAGCTTCGCCATGGCCGCTGCGCGCGCGCTCAAGAAGCATGCCGTTGATCTGGAAGCGAAAGAGATGGCCAGATCCGCACTGGAAATCGCTGCGGACATCTGCGTCTTTACGAACCGGAATATTATCGTGGAAGAGATCGAGTAAAGCGGCCTTAAGCCGGCCGGTGGAGGGATTGGAATGGAAAACGATGTATTGACGCCGCGGCAAATCGTTGCGGAGCTGGATAAGTATATCGTCGGACAAAAACAGGCGAAGCGTTCGGTCGCGGTGGCGCTGCGCAACCGGTACCGGAGAAGCCGGCTGGAAGAGACGCTGCGCGACGAAATCGTGCCGAAAAACATTCTGATGATCGGGCCGACCGGCGTCGGCAAGACGGAAATTGCGCGCCGGCTTGCCAAACTTGTCGGTGCCCCGTTCGTCAAGGTAGAGGCGACGAAGTTTACGGAGGTCGGCTATGTCGGCCGCGACGTCGAATCGATGGTGCGCGACCTGGTGGAGACGGCGATCCGGATGGTGAAGGCGGAGAAGACCGAGAAGGTGCGCGATAAAGCGGAGGTGCTCGCCAACGAGCGCATCGTTTCGATGCTCGTGCCTTCGTCGTCGAAACCGAAGCCGCAAAAAAATCCGTTCGAGATGCTGTTCGGCGGTGCAAACCAAAAAGAACCCGAGCCGGAGCAGGAGCAGGACGCTTCCGTCACGAATCGCAGGCAGCAGATCAGGGAGCAGCTCGCGGCCGGTAAGCTCGAACAGGAACAGATCGAGATCGAGGTGGAGGACACGGCGCCGACCATGCTGGATATGCTGGCAGGCCAGGGAGCGGAAGGCATGGGGGCAAACATGCAGGAGCTGTTCGGCCAGCTGATGCCGAAGCGGACGAAAAAGCGGAGGCTTCCGGTCAAGGAAGCGCGCAAGGCGCTTACTCAGGAAGAAGCGAATAAGCTGATCGACATGGACGATGTCATTGCGGAATCGATCGGCCGCGCCGAGCAGTCGGGTATTATTTTTATCGATGAGATCGACAAAATCGCCAGCTCCTCGCGGGGATCGGGGCCGGACGTGTCCCGGGAAGGCGTGCAGCGCGACATCCTGCCGATCGTCGAGGGCTCGACGGTTACGACGAAATACGGTTCCGTCAAAACGGATTTTATTCTGTTCGTTGCAGCCGGCGCTTTCCATATCGCGAAGCCGTCGGATCTGATACCGGAGCTGCAGGGACGGTTCCCGATTCGCGTGGAGCTGACCAACCTTGGCCTGGAGGACTTTATCCGGATTTTGACCGAGCCGAAGAACGCGCTGACCAAGCAGTATACGGCACTTCTCGAAACCGAAGGGATTGAAATCGATTTTACCGACGAAGCGATCCGCGAGCTCGCCTCGATCGCGGTCGATGTCAACAAAAATACGGAAAATATCGGGGCGCGCAGGCTGCATACCATTTTGGAGAAGCTGCTGGAGGATCTGTCGTTTGAAGCTCCGGAGCTGTCGCTGGACCGGATGACGATTACGCCGGAGTATGTCCGCGAAAAGTTAGGGAATATTGCGAAAAATCGCGATTTGAGTCAATATATTTTATAGAGGTTCGGATTGGAATGTAGGAGGCCAAGGCATGAGTTTACTTGCAAAGACGAGAACGCTGAACCGGCTGCTGCAGCGCGCGGCCGGCGGTGCTCTCAATTTTCGGGATATGGCGGAGGTGCTGTGCACAACGATACAAGCCGATGTATTTGTTGTCAGCCGCAGGGGGAAGGTGCTCGGCAGCTCCGCGGCGAATCCGCATCAGCATGAGCAGCTGCGCGTAATGCCGGCATCGGATCTCAGGTTTTCGCAGGAAAGCAACGACAGGTTCATGAATATGCAGGAAACGGTAACGAATGCCGAGCCCGACGAGGGGATCCGCGAAGCGTTTCCGATGATGGGCGGGCAGGAGAAAATGACGGTTGTCCCGATCGTCGGCGGACGCGACCGTCTAGGTACGCTTGTTTTGCTGCGGAGCTCGGAGCCGTTTGGCGACGACGATCTGATTTTGGCGGAATACGGCTCCACCATCGTCGGCATGGAAATTTTACGCGAGCGCGCCGAAGAAATCGAGCAGGAAGCGAGAAGCCGGGCCGTCGTGGCCGTCGCCGTCGGCTCGCTGTCCTTCAGCGAGCTTGAGGCTGTCGAGCACATTTTCGAAGAGCTGGATGGGAAGGAAGGTCTGCTTGTCGCATCGAAAATCGCCGATCGTGTGGGCATTACGCGCTCGGTGATCGTGAACGCTCTTCGCAAGCTGGAGAGCGCGGGCGTCATCGAGACGCGTTCGCTCGGCATGAAGGGGACCTATATCAAAATCTTGAATAATCAGCTCATTCAGGAGCTTGACAAGCAAAAAAGTTAATTCTTTCCTAACAATGAGGCGTTTCCGTGCAAAGTCCTATCTAACACAAGATAGGGCTTTTTTCTTATTGTAAACAATTAGGAAATTGGGAGAATATTAATGTGTCGTAAATCGACACGGCTCTCTCATTTTTTTAATAATCTTTTGTCGAAGAAAGAAGGAATGTTGATCATTCTGTTGAATAGTAACTATGAACAATATGGAAAGTGGTGGTATATCCTATGCAGGTATTGAGCGGTACCGGATTCAGGCGGCTTGAACAGGCGGTCCAAGCTGGCGAAATGAGGCAGAAAGTCATTTCCAACAATATTGCGAATGCAGACACGCCTAATTTTAAACGTTCTGAAGTCTTATTCGAAGAGCTGCTGCAGGGCGCTGCAGGCGCGAACCAGCCCGTATTGCAGGGCAGACGAACGAATGCGCGCCATATTGCCATCGGACCGTCCGGGTCCGTTCCGGAAGCGCAGCGGATTACGGACGAGCACGACAGGATGAACAATAACGCGAATAATGTCGATATTGATCGGGAAATGGCGCTGCTTGCGCAAAATCAGCTCGGCTATAACGTATACATACAGCAAATCAGCCACGATGTGAAAATGATGCGAACGGCGATTGAGGGGAGATAGCGGCGGTGAACCTGACAAGCGGATTTGACATCAGTGCCTCGGCGTTAACGGCGCAGCGTCTTCGGATGGACGTCATTTCGTCGAACATCGCCAATGCCGATACGACAAGGGCGAAGTTTGTGAACGGGCGATACGAGCCGTACAAGCGAAAGATGGTCGTCTTCGAACCGATGCCGTCGTTCTCCGATTTGTTAGATGGTCAAATGAACGGCAGCGACGGCTCAATAGGCTCCAAGGGTGTAAAGGCGGCGAGAATTGTCGAAGATCCTTCGCCCGCCAAGCTTGTCTATGATCCGGGCAATCCCGATGCGGATGCAAATGGATATGTCCAAATGCCTAATGTCGATGTGCTGAAAGAAATGGTCGATATGATATCGGCCTCCCGCTCTTATGAGGCGAATGTCACGGCGCTGAATGCGACGAAAGGCATGTTCATCAAAGCGCTCGATATCGGCAAATAAGCAGTTCAATCATCGGAGGGGTTACCTTGATCAACCAAATGTCGTTATTCCCGGTTCGTCCGGCTCACGGGCCGGAGACAGTAGAGCAAGCAGGCGGAACGCCTGCGGAGATGACCCGGAGCTTTGGCGATTATCTACAGCAGGCATTGAATGGTGTGGGGGCCATGGAGCAAAATGCAAGCGCCGTCACCGATCGATTCATGCTCGGTCAGGCGGACGTGTCGGACGTCATGATCGCATCGCAGCAAGCCGAGCTAAGCCTTGCGCTCACCTCGCAAGTCCGCAACAAAGTCATTGACGCTTATCAGGAAATTATGCGGATGCAGATGTAGCTCCTGTCAACAGCCTGAGATTGAGGTGAAACGGTGAACGAAAAATTCGTCCGATATCGGCAGGCGGTCGCCGGGTATTGGAACAGGATGGGGAAAAGTCAAAAAATATGGCTTGGCGCGTCTGCGGGTGTGCTTCTGCTGACCGTCATACTATTGACCGCTTTTTTCTCCCGGACCCATTACGAGCTCGCGTTTCAAAATTTGGACAATACGGACGCGGCAGCGGTCCTGAATTATTTGGACGGCAATAAAATTCCGTACCGGCTGACCGACGGCGGGCAAAGCATTCTGGTGCCGGCGGCCGAGGCGGCAAAGGTGAAAGTGGAAGCGGGCTCCGAAGGACTCGTCCAAAACGGCTCCATCGGCTTTGACGCTTTTAACGACGGCTCATCGATGTTCGGATCGACGGACCGCGAGTTCGATGTGAAATACCGCAATGCGCTGAACGGCGAAATTCAAAAGCTGCTAAACGGCATGCAAGGCGTCGAACAAACGAAGGTGCTGGTCAATTTGCCGGAAGAAAGCGTTTTTCTCTCAACGGATGAGAAGGATCAGGCTTCCGCTTCGATCATGATGACCTTCAAGCCCGGTTACCGGCCGGCGCAGAAGGAAATCGACGGCTATTACAATCTCGTCAAAACGGCCGTGCCGAACCTGAGCGCGGACAATATCACCATTACGAGCCCGCAAGGCGAGCTGCTCGCTTCCGGCGAGCTCGGCGGCGCAGCCGGCGCAACGGCACTCGAGACGCATTTGCAGATCCAGCGCAAATACGAGCTTGACCTGAAACAGAAAATCCAGCAGTTTCTCGGTCCGATCGTCGGCCAGAACAACTTGGTCGTCAACGTCAGCAGTTCGATTAATTTCGATAAAAAAACGACGGACGAGCACCTGGTGACGCCGCTGGACAATAACAACAATAACGGCATTATCGTCAGCGAGCAGCAGGACAACAAAACCGCAACCGGGTCAAGCGGCGCGGGGGGCGTTGCCGGCACGGGACAGACGGACATCCCCACGTACCAGGCGGCGGACGGAAGCGGTACGACAAGCAGCGAAGAAAACAGCCGGACAACCAACTACGAGTTTAATCGGATTAACAATCAAATCGAGTCGGGCCCTTATGTGATTCAAGATTTATCGGTCAGCGTCGGCATCGAGCAAAGCAGGCTGACGCCGCAGGCGAAAGCCGATATCAATGCGTTTCTGACCTCGCTTGTGCGGTCCCAGCTCGCAGGCTCCGGTCAAAACGTCAGCGACGACACGCTGATCGCCAAGAAGGTTTCGGTCATCGGTCAAACCTTTGCGGACTCCGGCCCGGCAGGAACGGCTTCCGGACTTTCGACTGCCTGGATGGCCGGCATCGGTCTCGCCGCAGTCGCGCTGATTGGCGGACTCGGTTACGCCATAATACGCAAACGCAGACGGTCGGAGCAGCTCCAGGAAGCGGACCTGCCCGCCAAATTGGAATACCCGACCATCGATCTCGAGAGCGTAAACGACGAGACCCAGGTACGCAAACAGCTCGAGACGCTGGCAAAACGGAAGCCGGACGAGTTTGTCAATCTGCTCCGGACTTGGCTCGTTGATGAATAGAGGTGACAAAAAGGGTGGCGAAAGTCTCACAAGGTTTCAGCGGCCGCCAGAAAGCGGCGATATTGCTCATTTCGCTCGGCCCTGAAGTTTCAGCCCAAATCTTTAAACATTTGAGAGATGACGAAATCGAACAGCTGACGCTCGAAATCGCCAATGTCCGGAAGGTCGACAGCGGCGACAAGGACCAAATCTTAAGCGAGTTTCACCAAATCTGCCTTGCACAGGAATATATTTCGCAGGGCGGCATTACATACGCCAAAGAAATATTGGAGAAGGCGCTCGGCGAGACGAAAGCGATGGAAGTGATCAACCGGCTGACGGCAACGCTCCAGGTGAGGCCGTTCGATTTTGCCCGCAAAGCGGACGCCAGCCAGATTTTGAACTTCATCCAGAACGAAAACTCGCAGACCATCGCGCTGGTGCTTTCGTACTTGCAGTCCGATCAGGCGTCGGCGATTTTATCCTCGCTTCCGCAGGAAAAGCAGGCCGAAGTCGCGCGCAGAGTCGCGCTGATGGACAGCACGTCGCCGGAAGTCATCTCGCAGGTCGAGCGCGTGCTGGAGCAGAAGCTGTCGGCTACCGTTACGCAGGACTACACCAGCGCAGGCGGAATTGAATCGATCGTGCAAATTTTGAACGGGGTCGACCGCGGCACGGAGCGCACGATCCTCGACGCGTTGGAAATCCAGGACCCGGAGCTGGCCGAGGAAATCAAGAAGCGGATGTTCGTCTTCGAGGATATCGTCAACGTCGACAACCGTTCCATTCAGCGGATTATTCGCGATATCGAGAACGCCGATCTTCAGCTTGCGCTTAAAGTGGCCAGCGACGAAGTGCGAGAAGCGATATTCCGCAATATGTCCAAGCGCATGTCGGACACGTTCAAAGAAGAAATGGAATTTATGGGCCCTGTCCGGCTGCGTGACGTCGAAGAGGCGCAAACCCGCATCGTAGCGACGATTCGCAGGCTGGAGGAAGCCGGCGAAATCATTATTGCCCGCGGCGGAGGTGACGATATCATTGTCTAGCCGGCTGTACAAATCCACTCATGTCGTCTCGGTCGACGATTTGAAGAAGCTCGAATGGTTTAATAAGCATGCTTTCAAAGCAAAAGCCGCAGCTCCCGAAGAGCCGGCCCGGCCCGACCGGGAAACGATCCTGCTGCGCGACCAAATTTTGAACGACGCCGAGTATATCGCCAATCAGCGGCTCCAGGAAACGAAAGAGCAGGCCGAAGCGATGCTTAGCGAAGCAAAAGCGCAAATCGACGCCTGGTGGGAGGAGCGCCGCGAACAGGATTTGCTCCATATGGATCAGGTTCGCCGGGACGGCTATGAGCTCGGCTACAACGAAGGCTTGCAGCAGGCTGAAGCCGAATCGCGGTCCAAGTGGGAATCGATGCTCGCCGAAGCGAAGTCGATTCTGGATTCCGCTTATGCGATGAAAGAGCAAATCATCGGAGAAGCCGAGCCGTTTCTGGCCGAGCTGAGCACGGCGATCGCCGAGAAAATTATCTGCAGGCAGCTCACGATTGCACCCGAATGGACGCTTGAGCTCATTCGCAAAACGCTCGAACGCCGTCGGGAACAAGGCGTGATTACCCTGTGCGTCGCCCCCCAGCAGCTGGCTTTTATCCAGGCGGCGAGAGACGAGCTCAGCCTTGCGATCGATTCGCAGGCCGAGCTGCAAATCGTTCCCGACGCGACTGTCAAGCCGTTCGGCTGCGTTATCCGGTCCGCGTTCGGCAGCATCGATGCCCGGATTGATACGCAGCTGGCGGAGCTGAAAAAGGAGCTTGTCCAGCTCGCGATGGTAACCGAAGGGCGTGAGCAGTCCGATGAAGGCCGTTAAACCGGATCCGCACAAATATATCGAGCAGCTTCGGCGCATGGATCCCGTTCGTGTCAACGGCAAGGTCACGCAGGTGATCGGGCTTACCGTCGAGTCCGAAGGGCCCGACGCCAATATCGGCGAGGTCTGTTATATCTACCCTGTCAAATCGGCAAAGCCGCTTCATGCCGAAGTCGTCGGCTTCCGCAACAATAAAGTGATTCTGATGCCGCTCGGCGATCTGAACGCGATCGGCCCCGGATGCGACGTTGTCGGCACGGGCAAGCCGCTGACCGTGCAGGTTGGAACCGAGCTGCTCGGCAAAGTGCTGGACGGGCTCGGAAATCCGCTCGACGGCTCGTTTCTGCCGAGCCGGATGCCGCATTATTCGACGCATAACCCGCCGTCCAACCCGCTCATGCGTCCGCGGGTGAAAGAGCCCCTCAGCATCGGCGTCAGAGCGATCGACGGGCTGCTGACGGTCGGACAAGGCCAGCGCGTCGGCATTTTTGCCGGATCCGGGGTCGGAAAAAGCACGCTGCTCGGCATGGTGGCGCGCAACACGTCGGCCGACGTCAATGTCATCGCCCTCATCGGCGAGCGCGGACGCGAGGTGCTCGAATTTATCGAAAAGGATCTGGGGCCCGAAGGCCTCGCACGCTCGGTTGTGATTGTCGCGACGTCGGATCAGCCGGCGCTTATCCGGATGAAGGGCGCATTGATCGCAACGACGATCGCCGAATATTTTCGCGACCGCGGCTTGAACGTCATGCTCATGATGGATTCCGTTACTCGTTATGCGATGGCGCTGCGCGAGGTCGGACTCGCGATCGGCGAACCGCCGGCGACGAGAGGCTATACGCCGTCCGTTTTCGCGGCGCTGCCGAAGCTTCTCGAACGGGCCGGTACCGGCGTGCACGGCACGATTACCGCTTTCTATACGGTGCTTGTCGACGGCGACGATATGAACGAGCCGATCGCCGATGCGGTGCGCGGTATTTTGGACGGTCATATCGTGTTGAGCCGGGCGCTGGCGAACAAAGGTCATTTTCCCGCCATCGACATTCTTGCATCGGTCAGCCGCGTCATGAACGAAATCGTCCCTGAAGAACAGCTGGATGCAGCCGGTGAATTGAAGCGTCTACTATCTATTTATAAAGATTCGGAAGACCTTATCAATATTGGGGCGTACCAGCCCGGTTCGAATAAAAATATTGATGCGGCCATCGATGCGATCGAATCGATCCGGTCGTTCGCGAAACAGAAGACATCGGAAAAGGTCGGCTATGCCGAAGCGCAGCAGAGGCTTGTGAGCGAATTTTACAGGAGATGATCATTCAAATGGGCGGGTTTCATTATGCATATCAGAAAATCGTCGACCTGAAGGGCAGCGAGCGGACCCAGGCCGAATGGCTGCTCACTGCGGCAGTCGTCAAGCTGCGCCAGGAGGAAGCGTCGCTCGGAAGGCTGAGGGAAGAACGGGAAGCCTGGATCGCGCGGCTCCAACAGGCTTCGGGAACCGCCGTACCGCTGGTACAGCTGCTGACGATGCAGCAGTATGTCGATTATTTGGACGGCTGTATCGCCCGCAAGCTGGCCGACGTCAGCGAGGCGGAGCGGGAAGTCGACCGGAAACGGTCCGCATTGTCGACAAAAATGAAGGATGAACAAATTTGGCAAAAATCGAAGGACAATGCGCTTCAGCTGTTTCGGGCGGCCATGCAGTCGAAGGAGCAGGGTGAGCTGGATGAAATGGCGGCGGTCCGGTTTGCGGTATCGGCCCCTTGACATCAGGGCTCGCAATTGACGATTAGGGCGTCAGCCCTAGGGAGGGAGCCCTTATGGCGGACATGGAAATGGAAAAGCAGAGCTACAGCGGATTCGAGCGGGTGATGTTTTTCGTCACTCCGATCCTGTTTACGCTTATCCTGCTCGGCGTTTTGATGACGCTGTTCAACTACGATCTTCGGAACAAAGCGCTTGAAATCGGCAGCTCGATTCCGCTGCTGAACAAGGTGCTGCCCGCGCCGGAAACGGCGGCCGGCCGTCAGCCGGACGACGAAACGCTTCGCGGCGCCAATACGGCGGCGAAGCTGAGCGAGCTGCAGACGGCTCTGACCGCGAAGGAAGCGGCGCTGGCTAAAGCGGCGGCCGATGCTGCGCAGCAGGCGCAGCAGATTAACGATTTGCAGGGCCAGGTCGACCAGCTGAAGCGGGTCAACGAAGAGAAGCAGCTGACGGACGAGCAGTACCAAAGTAAAATCGCCGAGCTCGCGAATATGTATGCCAAAATTACGCCGAGCAAGGCGGCGCCCATATTGGAAAGCATGGACATGGAAGATGCGGTGCTCGTGCTGAATGCAATGCGGCCCGACGACCGCGTCAGCATTCTCGAGAAAATGAATCCGAAGACGGCGGCGGAGGCGACGATCCGGCTGAAGGACGCGGTGCCCGCCAAGGACATGCAGATCGCGGCGTTGCAGGCGCGGGTCAAGGAGCTGGAAACGAAAAGCGCGCAGCCGCAAACCGTGCTGGATCCGGCGCAGCTGAACCAGACCTTCTCGCAAATGGACCCGAAAAGCGCGGCGGGGCTGCTGGTCAAAATGGCCGATGTCAGCCCGAGCAAAGTATTGCGGATATTAGGCACGGTCAGCGATGCCTCGCGTTCAGCCATCATCGCGGAGATGTCGAACATGAACGACGGCATGACCGCGCAGCTCGTATCGAAGCTGCTCGCCGGCAAATAACAGCCGCTTGCTTTCTTGAATAGGGGAAGGAGGTGAACAAACAACATGCCGATGACAATATCGCAGTCCGCCTCGCCGGCCGTTTCACAGCCCGCTTCAGCCGCCGGCCAGGCGGCCAAACCGGAAGGCGGAAACGCGTTCGGGCAGGCGCTGGTGCAGACGATTTCCGGCACGGCAGGCGCCGGCGCCGGCGCTGGCGGAGCAAACGGCCGCGCCGAAATTCGGCAGGCAGCGGAAGGTACCGCAGCCAATGTCAAAACGGAAGGGCTTGCGAACCCGCTGCTCGCCGGAAACGCGTCTTCGGCCGACCTTCTTGCGGTTATTGACAAGCTGCTGCAAAAGCTGGAAACGGCGGATGCGAAAGAGGATACGCAGCAGAAGCGGCAGCAGGACGATCTGTCCGCTGCATGGGTTCAAATGGATCAACTGCTGTCGCTGCTCGGCCTGGCGCCGATTTTGCAGCCGATGCCGGAATCGGATCAAGCGGAGGCAAGCGGCGGCGATTCGGAGCTTCCGCTGGGACTGCCTGCCGGTCCGAACGGCGCTGCGGGGATGAGCGCCGCATTAAATGCGCTCGTGCTGCAGCAGGCGCAAGCTCTAACAGCCGGCGCGTCAACGCAGGAGGCGCAGCCGGAGCCATTAAGCGCAGCGCGCCCGCAGCCGGAGATTGCAGTCCTGAAAGCGGGGCTTCAAGAGGCGCTCGCCGATTTAAAGACGTTCGTGCAGGACAGCAAAGGAACGGCCGCCGGCCGGAGCGCTTATGCAGCAATCGCCCAGCAGCTCGTCTCCGCAAGCGAGCTGCTGGACGGCGGAGGCGAAGCCGGCAGGACAGCGGCCAGCTTACCGGATGCCGTTCAGGCGGCGTTTCAGCAAGCGGCGCAATCGCCGCACACCGGGCAGGCCGCAAGCGCCCACCTGCAAAAGTTGGGCAGCCGGCCGCTGACAGCCGGACTGCTTGCGGTTGTGCAGGATCGGGAGAAAGAGACGCCCGAACAACGGCTCAGCATGACGGAGCGGCCGGGTTCCGCTCATCCGGAGCCGGCTCTGCAGCCGGGCGGAGGTATTCAGGAGCCGCTTAAGGCCATTTTGCCGACCCGGCTTCCTGCCGCTCAGCCGGTGCCGGCGCAGCAGTTTGCGCAGTCCATGCAAGAGCTGATCGTCAGACAGTTTACGGTTTCCGGCGGCGCAAACGGAGTTCATGAAGCGCGCATTTCGCTCTTCCCGGAGCAGCTCGGACAAGTGGACGTGCGCATCGCGCTGCATAACGGCCAGCTGACGGCCCATTTCGTCACGGATACGGCGGCGGCGAAGGACGCGCTCGAAGCCCAGATGATGCAGCTTCGTTCGGCACTGCAAACGCAGGGGATTCAGATCGACCGGCTTGACGTGACGCAGAATCAGGTGCAGCAGGGTCTGTTCCAGGATCGGCAGGGACAACCGGGCAGAGAGCAGCAGCATGCCAAGCGTAACAAGCCGAAAGACGATGCGGCGGAAGGCGTTTCCGCTTTCGATGCGGATATGGAGCGGCTTGAAGCGCAGCAGGCGGCGCATCGCGACCTGGGGCTGGGCAGAAGCCTGCATACGACGGTTTAACAGAATCTTGATGGTCCCGGAGGAACGGAGGTGAGGCGCAAATGGCCGGAGAAGGCATATCCACGCAAAATGTTTGGCCGTATTATGCAGCCGGCAATGTCCAGGCCGCAGCGGCCAAACCGAAGGACACGTCGCTCGGAAAGGACGATTTTCTTAAAATACTCGTTACCCAGCTGAAAAACCAAGACCCGATGCAGCCCCTGGACGATAAAGATTTTGTGGCGCAGATGGCGCAGTTTACCTCGGTCGAGCAGCTGATGAACATGTCGGACGAAATGACCCGGCTGCGGCAAAATCTCGGCATGGCCTCCAGCATGATCGGCAAGACGATCGAATGGAACGACGTGTCGGACGGCGGGGAGCCGGTTCTGAAATCGGGCCAGGTCGATTCGATTCTGATTAAAGACGGCGCGGAATACGCCAAAGTCGGCGGCACCGACGTGAATCTGGACGAGATCGTTTCGATCGCCGATGGCGGTGACGCGGCAAATGGAAATGAATGACCGGTTGACGATCGGCAGGCTGGCCTTGACCGGACCGGGAGCGCAGCTGCGGAAGCAGCCCCGGCCGAATGAGCCGGCGGAAAACGGCGCGACGTTCAAGGAGGCGCTCGAACGGACGACGCTGAAATTCAGCCATCATGCCGAAGCGCGGATGGCCCAGCGCGGCATTGCGCTGAAGCCGGAAACGCTGGCCAAAATCGTCGGCGCAATCGATCAGGCGGAGGCGAAAGGCGCCAAAGACTCGCTTGTGCTGTACCGCGATATCGCCATGATCGTCAACGTGCCCAGCCGCACGGTTGTGACGGCCATGGCCGGGCATTCGGTCCATGGCGGCGTGTTCACGCAGATCGACAGCGCGGTTGTTGTTACATGACGGACGGCCGGACCTCGGAATGAGGAAGCCGAAATGCCGCGGATCGACGGAAGCGGCAGTAAGCGGGTAATCAATATTAATCTCAGGGAGGATGACAGCTTCAATGTTAAGATCGTTGTATTCCGGAGTTTCGGGTATGCGCGGATTTCAAACCAAGCTGGATGTCATCGGCAACAATATTGCCAACGTCAACACAATCGGGTTTAAAGCAGGCCGCGTCATGTTTCAGGACATTCTCAGCCAATCCGTGGCGGGAGTCACCGCCCCGGTGGAAGGGACGTCGGGGGGCATCAACGCGAAGCAGGTCGGGCTCGGCGTTGCGATTTCCGCGATCGATACGCTCCACACGCCGGGCAGCGCCATGACGACGAACGTGCCGACGGACGTCCGGATCGACGGCGACGGATTTTTCGCGGTCGCCCCGAATGCCGACGGCGGCACGCCGTACTTGACGCGCGCGGGCAATTTCACGCTCGATGCGGCCGGCCAGCTGGTGACGAGCGACGGCATGTTCGTGCTGGATTCGGGCGGCGCGCCGATCACCGTCGATCCGACGACGATCAAGGCGTTCTCCATCGCCCAGGACGGCTCGATTATCGGCGTAGCCGCCGACGGCACGACGCAGACGATTGCGCAGCTTGGACTTGTCAAGGTCGTCAACCCCGGCGGGCTGGAAAAAGTAGGCGGCAATTTGTACCGCGTAACCCCGAACGCGAATCCGGACGGCGAGGTCGAGATAACGACGGCCAACGACCCGGATGCCGGCACGGGCGCCATCGTCGCCGGTCAGTTGGAAATGTCGAACGTCGATCTGACAAGCGAATTTACGGAAATGATCGTGGCTCAGCGCGGCTTCCAGGCCAATTCGCGCATCATTACGACATCCGACGAAATTTTGCAGGAGATTGTGAACCTGAAGCACTAGGCGTAACCCGCTAGGAGGCGCCGCAGCGCCTCCCCGGCAGGGTAAGGAGGAAGTCCCATGATCGAGGTAACTCGTTTAAACGGCAGTCATTTATACATAAACGCGCTGCTGATCGAAACGGTCGAGGAAACGCCCGATACGCTGGTAACGCTGACGACCGGAAAAAAAATATTGGTGCTTGAAGCAGCGGACGAGGTCATTGCTTCCATGCAGCGTTATCTTCGCACGATCGGCGTTTATGCGGCCAGCTCCAAAAGCGGCGAAACGGAGGAACAATCATCATGAGAAGGATGCTCCCGTGGCTGATGACCATTTTGCTCGCGATTACGCTGATTGCGGTTGTGGCGGTTATCCTCTACAAGTCGATGCTGGGCGGCGACGATCCGAAG
This sequence comes from Paenibacillus humicola, assembly GCF_028826105.1. Taxonomy (NCBI): domain Bacteria; kingdom Bacillati; phylum Bacillota; class Bacilli; order Caryophanales; family Paenibacillaceae; genus Paenibacillus; species Paenibacillus humicola. The sequence goes on along the minus strand of NZ_JAQGPL010000001.1, from coordinate 3,367,842 downwards.
AACGCCGCGGACAAAGCAGCGGGCGAAGCCGCTTCGGTGAAGGCGGAGCAGCTGAGCGCGGACGAGCGCGTCGCGCTCACGAGCGAGCTGTCCGATATTAAAACGAACCTGGCGGACACGGATTATATCGCCGTCCTGAGCTTAGCGTTTCAGCTGGACAAGAAATCGACCAAAGCGGATTTTGACAAAATCAAGGACATTCAGATCACGCCGATCATTTTGCGGACGCTTGCGGATTTGAAGCCGGAGGATATTAAAGGCTCGCACGGGCAGGACGAACTGTGTGCGAAGCTGCTCAACCTGATCAATCCGGTGCTGACCGACGGCGGCAAGCTGGTCAATGTCGAACTGACGAATCTGATCGTTACGCCTCTTTAATGAAACGGAAGGCCGCCGCATTTTTCGAAGGGGGTGAGGGAATTGGTTGACGTTTTGTCGCAAAACGAGATTGATGCGCTGCTGGCTGCGCTGTCGTCCGGAGAGATGGACGCCGAGGAGCTGAAAAAAGAAGAGACGCAGCGGAAGATTCGTTCGTACGAGTTCAAGCGCGCGGTCCGGTTTTCGAAGGATCATATCCGCAGCCTGACCCGGATTCATGAAAACTTTGCGCGGTATTTGACCACCTATTTTTCGGCGCAGCTTCGCACCTTCGTCCAGATCAACGTCGTTCAGGTGGAGCAGCTGCCCTACGATGAATTTATCCGTTCCATTCCGAAAATGACCATCCTGAACATTTTCGAAGCGGAGCCGCTGGAAGGCCGTATGGTGCTTGAGGTTCATCCCAATGTGGCCTTCGCGATGGTGGACCGCATGCTGGGGGGACAGGGGACGGCGCCTTCGAAAATCAATGCGCTGACGGAAATCGAAACGATGATTATGGAACGCATTTTCAGCCGGGCGTTCGAAAGCCTGCAGGAAGCATGGAAAACGATTATCGACATCTCGCCGCGGCTGGAAGCGCTCGAGACGAATCCGCAATTCATGCAGATCGTCTCGCCGAACGAAACGATCGCACTCATTTCGCTCAGCACGAAAATCGGCGATACGACGGGGATGATCAACCTGTGCATTCCGCATGTGGTCATCGAGCCGGTCATGCCGCGCCTCTCGGTGCACCACTGGTTCGTATCGCAGAAAAAAACGCGCGCGCCGGAGGAAATGGAAGTGCTGAAGCAGCGCGTCAGCAAAGCGAAGCTGCAGGTCGTTTGCGAGCTGGGCCAATCCAGCATTACGATCCGCGAATTTCTCGGCCTCTCGGCAGGGGACGTGATCGCGCTGAACAAGCCGATCGGTTCCGGCCTCGACATCAAGGTGGGGGACAAGCTGAAATATATCGGGAGTCCGGGCTCCGTGAAGGAACGGATGGCCGTTCAAATCGACGAGGTTGTAAGCGAAGGAGTGGAGGAAGATTATGACGAGTAAAGACTACTTGTCACAGGAAGAGATCGACGCCCTTCTGCGTCAATCTTCGGACGAGGCGGGCAAGCCGCAGGGACAGGACATGCTTTCGGATTTTTTAAGCCCGATCGAGCAGGATGCGCTCGGTGAAATCGGCAACATTACGTTCGGAAGCGCCGCAACGGCGTTATCGACGCTGCTCGGCAAGAAGGTCGACATTACGACGCCGACGGTCTCGCTCATTCACCGCAAAGAGCTCGATGAGGAATTTCCGAGGCCGCATGTCGCCGTATCCGTCCGGTATGTCGACGGATTTCAGGGCATCAATTCGCTGGTGATCAAAACGCAGGACGCGCAAATCATTGCCGACCTGATGCTCGGCGGGGAAGGGGTACCCGGCGATTCGGAGCTGAACGAAATCCATATCAGCGCCGTGCAGGAAGCGATGAACCAGATGATGGGATCGTCCGCGACGTCGATGTCGACGATTTTCAACCGCTTCGTCAACATCTCCCCGCCGGGAATCGACATTTTGAACGTTACGAACGGCGAAGGCGTCGACAGCCTGCCGCCGGACGATAAATTCATAAAAATCTCGTTCCGCCTCAAAATCGGCGATCTGATCGACTCGACCATCATGCAGCTGCTGCCGATTTCGTTCGCGAAAGAAATGGTCGCAACGCTCATGGGAGGCGCGGCCGATCCGGCTCCGGAGCCGGCGCCCGCAGCCGCAGCGCCTGCACCGGCTGCGGAGGCACCTCCGTATGCAGCGCCGGAACCTATGCCTGCCGCACCGTATACGCCGCCGGCGCAGTCCTACGATGCGCAGCCGCAGCACATGGCTCCGCCGCAATACGCTGTGCCGCCGCATGCTGCCGCAGCGCCGACCGCAGGATACGCCGGGCCTCAAACGTACGGGGGACTGCCGGGCCGGGGCGTCAGCGTACAGCCGGTCCAGTTTGCGAACTTTCAGGGCGCGCCTTACGTTCAGGCCGACGATTCGAACCTGAATTTACTGCTCGACATCCCTTTGAAGGTAACCGTAGAACTAGGAAGAACCCAAAAACAGATCAAAGATATTCTTGAGTTGTCACAAGGCTCCATTATTGAGCTCGACAAGCTGGCCGGCGAACCGGTCGATATTCTCGTCAATAACAAGCTGATTGCGAAGGGCGAAGTGGTCGTGATAGACGAGAACTTCGGCGTCCGGGTGACGGACATCGTCAGTCAATGGGACCGCATCCAGAAACTACAATAATAACATCTTAGGAGGAAGTAACAATGGCAAACCGGATTTTGATCGTAGACGATGCAGCTTTCATGCGGATGATGATTCGGGACATTTTAACCAAAAACGGCTACGAGGTTGTCGGCGAAGCGCAGGACGGCGCGCAGGCGATCGAAAAATACAAAGAATTAAAGCCCGATCTGATCACGATGGACATTACGATGCCGGAAATGGACGGTATTGTCGCCCTCAAGGAAATCAAGAAAATCGACGGCAACGCCAAGGTCATCATGTGCTCGGCCATGGGCCAGCAGGCGATGGTTATCGATGCCATTCAGGCGGGGGCGAAAGATTTTATCGTCAAGCCGTTCCAGGCCGACCGCGTCATCGAAGCCATCAAGAAGACGCTTGGATAAACGGCCGCAAATGAGAACGTCGCGATTGGGGCTTGCGGGGCTCGCGGCTGCCGGATGGCTGCAGGCGGGAAAGGCTGCCGCCGCCGCCCCGGATAGCAGCGCGCCGTCCGAGCTTGGACCGGGTACGCTGGACGGCGGAATTACGGCGGGCTATCTGATCTGGGTCGTCGTCGCGCTGATGCTCGTGCTCGGTCTGATCGTCCTACTGCTGAAATTTCTGTCCTCCCGAAACCGGGGATGGAGCGTGAGCCGCTCGCTCCGTTTGCTGGGCGGCGTTCCGCTCGGTCCTAACAAATCGATGCAGGTCGTGGAGCTGGCCGGGCGCGTTTACGTTGTCGGCGTCGGAGACAGTATTGCGCTGCTGGACAAAATCGACGACGCGGAGGAAGCCGGGACGATTATCCGTCTGATGGACCAGCAGCTGGGCCGGACGTGGAATCCGCAGTCGATGGCCGCTTTTCTCGGCCGCTTCCGCAAACGGCAGGCGGACGCGGGCGCGGAGCGGGACGGAGAGCGGTGGCCGGAAGCCGCAAGCTTTCAGGAGCTGCTGAGCAGCAAGCTGAAAAGCCGGGCGGACCGCAAAGCTAAGCTCGAAGAGCTGCTGAACGAGCAAAATCAAAACGATCGGTTGTTGGATGAATGAATAAAAAAATCGCCATTGCGCTTTTCGCGCTTCAGCTGTTCGCTCTATCGATACATACCCGGACGTTCGCGGCCGACCCGCTGCCGAACGTCAGCGTTTCGATCGGCGGCGAAAGCGGCTCCCAGCCGGGAACGAGTGCTCTGTCCTTGCTGCTGCTCATCACCGTGCTGAGCGTTGCGCCGGCCATTCTGGTGCTGATGACCAGCTTTACCCGGATCGTCATCGTGCTCGGCTTCGTCCGGACGTCGCTCGGGACGCAGCAGTCCCCGCCGAACCAGGTGCTGATCGGACTTGCGATGTTCCTGACCTTTTTCATCATGGCTCCGACGTTCGGGCAGGTGAACGAGACGGCGCTGCAGCCTTATTTGAAAGGCGAAATCACGCAGTCCGAGGCGCTCAGCAAGGCCGCCGTGCCGATGAAAAAATTTATGTTCAACCAGACGCGTGAGAAGGATCTGCTACTCTTTATGAATTATACGAAGACGCCGAAGCCCAAAACGTATGAAGACATTCCGATTACGGTGATGGTTCCGGCTTACGCGCTGAGCGAAATCCGGACGGCGTTCCAGATGGGCTTCATGATTTTTATCCCGTTCCTGATCATCGATATGGTCGTCTCGAGCACGCTGATGGCAATGGGGATGATGATGCTGCCTCCGGTCATGATCTCGCTGCCGTTCAAAATCCTGCTCTTCGTTCTGGTCGACGGCTGGTATTTGATCGTCAAATCGCTGCTGCAAAGCTTCCATACGTGACGCCGCTTGGGGGAATAAACGGATGAATTCGGATTTTATTATCGCTTTGGCAGGGCAGGCGGTTTATACGGTATTGAAGGCAAGCGCACCGATGCTTGTGTTCGGTCTTGTCATCGGACTGATCGTCAGCATTTTTCAGGCGACGACGCACATTCAGGAGCAGACGCTCGCGTTCATTCCGAAAATCGTAGGCGTGCTGGTTGCGATCCTTCTGTTTGGCCCGTGGATCTTAAACACGCTGGTCGATTTCACGTACAATCTGCTGAATAACATGTACAAATACATCGGATAGGCTGTGTAAGTCGATGGAGCTGTTTGCAAAAGGATTCCCTATTTTTTTGTTGATTTTTTGTCGAATTACTTCGTTTTTCGTCGTCGCACCCGTCTTTTCGTCCCGGAATATTCCGGCAACGTTCAAAATCGGATTTTCGTTTATGGTCTCGCTGCTCGTTTTTATGACTTACGGCCTAAAACAAACGATCGTGCCGGACGCCGAATATGTGCTCGCCATCATCCGGGAAATTTTGGCCGGTCTGCTGCTCGGGTATACGGCTTACCTGTTTTTCTATGCCGTCCAGACCGCCGGTGCGTTTATGGATCTGCAGATGGGCTTCGGCATCGCCAATGTGCTTGACCCGATGACAGGCGCGTCGGCTCCGCTGCTCGGCAATTTAAAATTTATGGTTGCGACGCTGATCTTCCTGTCGATCGGCGGCCATCATTATTTGATGACTGCGCTGCTGCGCAGCTACGAATGGATCCCGATCGACAATTCCTTGTTCGGACGGATTTACGAAGGCAGCGTCTCGGGTTTCCTGACGAAAACGTTCGCCGACACATTTATGCTCGCCCTGCAAATGTCCGCACCGGTCGTCGCCGCCATGTTCCTGACGGACACGGCGCTCGGATTTCTTGCTCGCACCGCGCCGCAGTACAACGTGTTCGTGATCGGGATTCCGCTTAAAATCATCGTCGGTTTTCTGGTCCTGATGGTGATGATGCCCGGGCTGATCGCTTTATACGAGCATTTATTCGCCAAAATGTTCGACGCCCTGGAAACGTTGTTCGGCCTCGTGCAGGGGACCGTCAAATCCGGTTAGGAGGCTTCACGGATGAACCGTATGCGATTGCCGCTCGATCTGCAGCTGTTCGCCCAGGAGAAAACCGAACGCGCGACGCCGAAGAAGCGCCAGGAAGCGAGAAAGAAAGGGCAGGTGGCGTCCAGCCAGGAGCTGCCGGGCGCGGTCATCATGGTGCTCGTTTTTCTCAGCTTTATGATGCTCGGCGGGTATTACAAAACCCGGATCGTCCGGTTATTCGGCCTGATTTTCGAGCAGCGGCTGACGATGGAGGTGACGGCGGGCAATGTGATGGCGCTTTTTTCAAACCTGATGATTCAGTGCTTGCTGCTGCTCGCTCCGATTTTCGTAATTGCCGTCGCTTCCGCCGTCATCGCGAATTACATCCAGGTCGGTCTGCTGTTTACGGGCGAAGGGTTCAAGATCAATCTGAACAAAATAAATCCGCTGAACGGCTTCAAGCAAATCTTTTCGCTGCGCTCGCTGTTCGATTTGGCCAAAAGCATCGCCAAGCTGATCGTGATCGGAGCCGTCGTTTATTTTACCCTTTGGCGCGATCGGGCTACCATCATGAAGCTGGCGGAAGTGCCGGTGGACGGGATGCTGGCTTTCATTGCGAATCTCACGATCAGGATCGGTCTGGAAATCGGCGTCCTGCTCGTCGTGCTGGCGGTCGTCGACTATTTCTACCAGCGCTTTCAACACGAGAAGAGCCTCAGGATGTCCAAGCAGGATATTAAGGACGAATATAAGAAAACCGAAGGGGACCCGCTCATCAAAGGAAAAATCCGCGAGCGGCAAAGACGAATGGCGCTGCAGCGGATGATGCAGGAGGTGCCGAAGGCGGACGTCGTCATCACCAACCCGACCCATTTCGCCGTCGCCCTGCAGTACGACGGCTCGAGGATGGAGGCGCCGGTCGTCATTGCGAAAGGGATGGACTACGTCGCCCTCCGAATCAAGGAAATTGCCGGGGAGCACGGCGTTACGACGATGGAAAACAGGCCGCTCGCCAGAGCGCTGTACGACCGGACGGAAATCGGGGATGCGATCCCCTCCGATCTGTTTCAGGCGGTGGCGGAAGTACTGGCTTACGTATACAAGCTGAAACGTAAAACGAATTGACCGGCGCTGCGCCGGATGCGGCGGACAAAGGAGGGAACGTCATGAAGGCAAGGGATTTGACAATCTTGATCGGCATTATTTGCATCGTGCTGATGCTGGTCATCCCCGTTCCGGTCGGCTTAATGGACGTGCTCATCGTGCTCAATATTTCCGCAGCGCTCATGATCCTGCTGATCTCGATGAATACGCAGGACGCCCTTCAGTTTTCGATTTTTCCTTCGCTGCTGCTTATTACGACGCTGTTCAGGCTGGCGCTGAACGTATCGACGACCCGCAACATTTTATCGAAGGCGGAAGCGGGGGAAGTGGTCCAAACCTTCGGCAGCTGGGTGGCCGGAGGGGAGATCGCGATCGGCTTCGTCGTCTTTCTCATCCTGGTCGTCGTCCAGTTTATCGTCATTACGAAAGGCTCCGAACGGGTCGCGGAGGTAGCGGCAAGGTTTACGCTCGATGCGATGCCCGGCAAGCAAATGAGCATCGACGCCGACCTGAATGCGGGGCTGATCAACGAACAGCAGGCGCGCGAGCGGCGCAAAAAAATCGAACGGGAAGCCGATTTCTACGGCTCGATGGACGGCGCAAGCAAGTTCGTCAAGGGCGACGCGATCGCTTCGATCATCATTCTGATCATCAATTTGCTGGGCGGCTTTGTCATTGGCATGACCGTTCATCATTTTTCGTTTCAAGAATCGCTGTCGACCTTCTCCGTCCTGACGATCGGCGACGGGCTGGTCAGCCAAATTCCGGCGCTGCTCATTTCGACCGCGACGGGCCTGATCGTGACGCGCGCCGCTTCGGAAGGCAATTTGGCGCATGACGTCACTTCGCAAATTTTCCGGTATCCGAAGCTGCTCTATATCGTTGCGGGAACCGTTGCGCTGCTTGGCATCCTGACGCCGATCGGCCCGCTGGCCACGCTTCCGCTCGCCGGCCTGCTCGCTTTTGCCGGATACCGGATGCATCATGTGCAGCAGCAGCGCCAGCAGGAGGAAGAGCTGCTGGAGGAAGAGCAGCAGATCGAGGAAGTCCGAAGCCCGGAAAGCGTCATCAGCCTGCTGCAGGTCGATCCGATCGAATTCGAATTCGGCTACGGGCTCATCCCGCTTGCGGACACGCAGCAGGGCGGGGACCTGCTGGACCGGATTATCATGATCCGCCGCCAATGCGCCCTGGAGCTCGGTCTGGTCGTTCCGGTCATCCGAATCCGCGACAACATTCAGCTGAAACCGAACGAATACGTCATCAAAATCAAAGGCAGCGCCGTCGCGCGGGGCGAGCTGCTGCTGGGTCATTATTTGGCGATGAGCCCCGGCTTAGACGACGATTCGGTCGTCGGCATCGAGACGACGGAGCCGGCCTTTGGCCTTCCGGCGCTGTGGATCGACGAAGCGATGAAGGAACGCGCGGAGCTGGCCGGCTATACGGTCGTCGATCCTCCTTCGGTCGTCGCGACGCATTTGACGGAGCTGATCAAGCGCCACGCCCACGAGCTGATCGGCCGGCAGGAGACGAAGGCGCTTGTCGACAACCTGAAGGAATCGTATCCGGCGCTGGTCGAGGAGCTCATTCCGTCCATCCTTGCGGTCGGCGATGTGCAGAAGGTGCTTTCCAAGCTGCTGCGCGAGAAAATCTCGATCCGCGATATGGTGACCATTTTCGAAACGCTTGCGGATCATGGAAATTACACAAAGGACCCGGATATTTTAACGGAGTATGTGCGGCAGGCGCTTTCCCGGCAAATCACGCAGCAGTATACGCACCAGGGCGACACGCTTCGCGTCATTACGGTCGGCCCGTCGCTGGAAAAGAAAATCGCCGAGTCGGTGCAGAGCACCGAGCAGGGCAGCTACCTGGCGCTCGATCCGGTCGCGACGCAAACGATCTATCAGAAGCTGTCCGAACAGGTTCATAAACAAATTCAGTCGGGCCAGCAGCCGATCGTGCTCGCATCCCCGACCATCCGCATGTATCTGAGGCAAATTGTCGAGCGGACGATGCAGGATATTCCGGTACTGTCCTACAGCGAATTGGAGCCGAGCATTGAAGTGCAGAGCATTGGAGTGGTCAATTTATGAAGGTGAAGCGATTTGTCGTCACGGCGCTGCCCGAAGCGCTTCCGATGATCCGCGGCGAACTGGGTGCGGACGCCGTCATCCTGAATACGAAGGAAATACGCGTCGGCGGCTTTCTCGGCATGTTCGGCAAGCGAAAAATGGAAGTGATCGCCGCGGTCGAGACCGGGCCGGCGGCCAAGCCGCAGGCCATCCATCCGCAAGCGGCGCCTCGAGCTTCCGCTGCCGCAGGCGCCGCCGCCGGAACCGGATCGGCGGCGGGAGCGGCTTTGGCGATCGCCGCTCACGCCGCAGCCGTTCGGCAGCCGGAACAGGTGCGTGCCGGTGAGAAACGTGAGCATCCGCTTAGCGGCGTTGCAGCTGTCCCAGCCGGCGAAACGCCTCCGCCGTCCGGGCCGAAAACCGCGCCGGAGGAGGAGCTGCTGAGCGAAATCCGCGACATGAAGCTGTGGATCAGGCAGCTGTCCAGGCAGCGGCTGGCGGAAACGCGGCCCAAGGCCGTTCAGGCGCTGGCCGAGCGGCTTAGCGGGCAGGATGTCGCCGAGGATTGGATCGACAAGCTGCTTGCCGCCGTCACGGAGCAGGTGAACGAGGACGACCCGGACGGCGATACCGTCTGGCGTGCCGCCGGCCGGACGCTGCACGAATGGCTGTCCGGCACCCAGGGGGAAGGGATACGGCCGGATACCCGCATCGTCCATTTCGTCGGGCCGACCGGCGTCGGGAAGACGACGACGATCGCCAAGCTGGCGGCGGAGCAGACGCTGAAGGCGGGGCGCAGGGTCGGTTTGATTACCTCCGATACTTACCGGATCGCCGCCGTCGATCAGCTGCGGACTTACGCGACCATTTTGAACGTGCCGCTCGAGGTCGTATTTTCGCCTTCCGAAGTGGCCAGAGCCTATAAGCAGCTGAGCGACCGCGAGCTTATTTTTATGGATACGGCGGGGCGGAATTACCGTAACGAGCTGTTCGTGTCGGAGGTGAACAGCCTGCTGCAGTCGGGCGTCGCTGCGGAAACGTTTCTCGTGCTCAGCCTGACCGGCAAATACGCGGACATGGCGACGGTGGCCGGGCATTTTGCCAAATACGGCGTGCGGCGCGTCGTGTTCACGAAGCAGGACGAGACGAGCGCGGTCGGCGCCGTCCTGAATCTGGCGCTCGAATTCGGCTTTAGGACGGAATATATCGCCTGCGGCCAAACGGTTCCCGACGATATCGCCCCGTTCCGGGCCGATGCTTATATCCGGCAGCTGCTGGGGGGCGTGCCGTCATGAACGACCAAGCGGAGGCGCTGCGGCGCATGGTTCGGAGCCGCGACAGCGGAGCCGCCGGGAAAAATACGCGCATCGTGACGGTGACGAGCGGCAAGGGCGGGGTCGGCAAGTCGAATTTCACGCTCAACTTCTCGCTTGCTTTGCAGCAGCTGGGGCTCAGGACGCTGATCTTCGACGCCGATATCGGCATGGCGAACATCGACGTGCTGATGGGGATCCGGGCGCCGTACAGCCTGTACCACCTGGTGAAGCGGCAGAAAACGATCCGGGATATTATCCACGAAGGGCCGCAGGGCATTCATTTTATCGCGGGCGGTTCGGGATTGCTGGATTTGCTGGACTTGACGCCGGCTCAGCTGGACGATTTCGAGGAGCAGATCGGCATGCTGCAAGGAGAATACGACGTCATTTTATTCGATACGGGAGCCGGCTTGTCCAAGGAAACGGTCAAGTTTATCGCCGCCGCCGAGGAAACGCTTGTCGTGACGACGCCGGAGCCCACTTCGATTACGGATGCTTATGCCCTGATTAAAATGGTGCGTGCGGCGGAACGCGATATCCGGTTCAGGCTTGTCGTGAACCGTGCGGCCGACGACCGCGAAGGGAAGGCGGCGGCGGACAAAATCGGGCTGGTCGCGCAGCGGTTTCTGAATCTCGAGCTGCCGGTGCTCGGCATGCTGCCCGACGACCCGTGCGTGCCGAAGGCCGTCAAAAAGCAGGTGCCGTTCACGCTCGCTTTTCCCGGATCGAACGCTTCCCGGTCGATGATGGCGATTGCCCGAAGCTTTGCGGAGGTACCGGCTCAAGCGGTTTCCGGCACAGGCGGCGTCAAAGGATTTTTACATCACATGTTCAGGCGGTTGAAGTAATCCTGTGAGAGGAGGCGAATGCGAGCGCATGCAAGCTTACCGCGTACTTGTCGTAGACGATTCCGCGTTTATGCGCAAAGTATTTTGCGATCTGATTGCCAGGGATTCGGAATTCGTGGTTGCGGCGACCGCTGCGAACGGCAGCGAGGCCGTCGAAGCTGTCCGGCTCCACAAGCCGGACGTCATCACCATGGATCTCGAAATGCCGGAAATGAACGGCTTGGAAGCGATGAAGCAAATTATGCGCAGCTGCCCGACGCCCGTCATCATGGTTTCGGCCGTCAGCGACGACGGAGCCAGAGATACGATCAACGCGCTGCAAAGCGGAGCGTTCGATTTTATTCGCAAACCGGCGGGGGCGTCTTCGCCCGATATCGAAACCGTCGGCGAGCAGCTGCTGGAAAAGATGCGGATCGCCGTCCTGACGAGACGTACGGTCGTCCTGCGGCAGACGGACCCGGCAAAGACGGACGACTCACGTTCGGTGCTGGAACGGCCGGGAAAAGCCGCCGGCGGCAGAAGGCCGAAGCCGTCAGGCAAAGGAGGCAGGCGCGCGGGCGGCACGGACAACCTGCCGGACGGCCGGATCGGCGCCGCAGGGGACGGACCTTCGGCCATGCGCGGTTCGATTGCGCGACCGGCCGGCATTATAGCGCATAATCCGGCAGGCGAACAAGACCGCGAATCGTCGGCGCCGGTTGGATTGGCGCCGGCCGGAGACGCCGCAGCCGATCCGCCGAGGCGGTCCGGCAAAGCGAAGCCGTCCGGGACGTTCCGGGATCTGATTTTGATCGGCACGTCAACGGGCGGGCCGAGAGCGCTGCTCGAGGTCATGAGCTCGCTGCCCGGCCATTTGCCCGCTCCCGTGCTGATCGTCCAGCACATGCCCCCGAAATTTACCCGCTCGCTTGCGCAGCGGCTCGACGCATTCAGCGAGCTGACCGTCGTGGAAGCGGCCGACGGTCAGCGGGTTCACGCCGGCGTCGCCTATCTCGCGCCCGGAGGGTATCATATGAAGCTCGCCAAGGACGAGCGGGGCTACTTCATCCAATTGACTTTGGATCCGCCCGTAGGCGGCCACCGTCCGTCGGTCGACGTCCTGTTCGAGTCGTGTGTCCCTTATGCGGAGCTGCGCAGGCATTCGGTCATCATGACGGGAATGGGAAGCGACGGGGTAAAGGGGATGAAGGCGCTGAACGACAGCGGCGGGGCAAGCGCCATCGCCGAAGCGGAAGAAACGTGCGTCGTTTACGGGATGCCCCGTGCGGCCGTCGAAGCCGGCGCCGCGTTTCGAATCGTACCGCTTCCCCGCATCGCTTCGGCGCTTGCCGGAGCCATCACTTCGTAACGCAAGCCGTGCCGTTTGACCGGCCCGCGATTCATTCAACAGGAGGTGCATGTACTTGGATATGAACGCGTATTTGTCGATGTTTATCGACGAATCGAACGATCATCTGCAATCGCTGAACGAGAATCTGCTCCGGCTGGAAAGCAGCCCGGAGGATGTCGGCATCGTTCAGGTCATTTTTCGATCGGCGCATACCTTGAAGGGGATGTCGGCGACCATGGGGTTCGAGGATCTGGCTTCGCTGACGCATGAAATGGAAAACGTGCTCGATCTCGTTCGCAACCAGAAGCTCGCGATGGACGGTTTTATATTCGATACGCTGTTCAAAAGTCTGGACGCGCTCGAGTCGATGGTGCAGGACATCGTGAACGGCGGCTCGGGAAAGGCCGATGTTACGGCGATCGTAGCGAATTTGAAGGCTATCGTCAAAGGCGACTATGGCGCCTCCGGACAGGCTTCCCAGTCCGCCGGGGCCTCCGGCGTCCAAGGCGAATCCCGTACCGCGCTCGACGAATTCCAAACCTCGGTGCTGCTGCAATCCATCGAAGCCGGGCTTTCCGTATTCCATGCGGTCGTCACGATCCGGGAGGATTGCCTGCTGAAGGCGGCGCGGGCATACATGGTATTCGATTTTCTGGAGCGAAGCGGCGAAGTGGTGAAATCGCATCCGAGCGTGCAGGACATCGAGCAGGAAAAATTCGACCGCTCATTTACCGTTTTTACCATCTCGAGCATGGGAGAGGACGAGCTGCGAAAGGGTATCGAAACGGTTTCGGAAATCGAAAGCGCCGAGGTTTCGGTGCTGGACCGCGAGACGCTGCTGCAGGTAGGAGCGGCGCCGGCCGCCTCGCCGCCTCCCGCCGTCGCTGCCGTGCCGGCTGCGCCGGCTCCCGAAGTCCCGCAGGAGGCTTCTTCGGCGGCCGGCGCTTCCCGCGCGCAAACGGCGGCGGCGTCCGCGGCGCCGGCTGCAGCTGCGGGCAGCGTGCCGCGCACGATCCGCGTCGATATCGAGCGCCTGGACGCGCTCATGAACCTGTTCAGCGAGCTGCTGATCGACCGCGTCAGGCTGGAGCAGCTGGCGAGCGAAGTGCGCCGCAGCGATTTGACCGAAACCGTCGAGCATATGACCCGCGTGAGCGGCGATCTGCAAAATATCGTCCTGAAGCTCCGCATGGTGCCGGTCGAGTCGGTATTCAACCGGTTTCCGCGGATGGTGCGCGACCTGGCAAAATCGCTAAACAAGAAAGTGGAGCTCGTCATCACCGGAGCGGAAACCGAGCTGGACCGCACCGTCATCGACGAAATCGGCGATCCGCTCGTTCATCTGCTCCGCAATTCGCTCGACCACGGAGTCGAGCCGGCCCAGGACCGGGCGGCGGCGGGTAAACCGGAAACCGGCGTCGTGCATTTGCGGGCTTTTCACAGCGGGAATCACGTCTTTATCGAAATCGAAGACGACGGCCGCGGAATCAATCGCGAGAAGGTCAAACAGATTGCGGTCAAGAACGGTGTCGTCACCGAAAGCGAAGCCGCCAAATTGACCGTAGATGAAATCAATATGCTGCTGTTTGCACCGGGATTCAGCACGGCGGACAAAATATCCGACATTTCCGGGCGGGGCGTCGGGCTCGACGTCGTCAAGTCCAAAATTTCTTCGCTCGGGGGCCATATTAGCGTCGACTCGGTACCCGGCCAGGGCACGAAATTTTCCATTCAGCTGCCGCTGACATTGTCGATCATATCGGCGATGCTCATTAAACTGGGATCGGAAAAATACACCATTCCGCTGTCCTCGATCGTCGAGACCGGCATCCTGCAGCGAAGCCATATCCGCAAAATTCACGGCAACCGGATGATCGATTTCCGCGGATCCCTGATCCCGCTCCTGTCGCTCAAGCAGGTGCTGGACAACGATTCGTTTCAGGAAGAGCTCGAAACCGAAACCGAGATCGTCGTCATCCGCAAAGGGGACAAGCTCGGCGCTGTGACGGTGGACGAATTTATCGGCCAAAGCGATATCGTCCTCAAGACGCTCGGCGGCTATTTGACCAACATCCAGGCGATATCGGGCGCCGCGATTTTAGGCGACGGGCAGGTCGCCCTGATCGTCGATCCGAATGCGCTCATCAAATAAGGAGGGATAACGATGGGGGAAGAATTGAAAGTGATCGTGTTTGGACTGGCCGACGAAGAGTACGGGATCGAAGTGGACAAGGTTCGGACGATCGAGCGGATGTCGCCGATCACGCGCGTGCCGAAAACGCTCCCTTTCATTAAAGGAGTCATCAATTTGCGCGGCGTCGTCCTGCCGGTCATCGATTTGCGCGGACGCTTCGGTCTGCCCGAAAGCGAGCCGACGGACCATTCGCGGATTATCGTCGTGGCGGCAGGCGGCCTGGAGGTCGGCTTTATCGTCGACACCGCGAACGACGTCATCGATCTCGACAGCGACGCCATCGAGACGCCGCCCGAGGTCGTCGGAGGCGTGAAAGCCAAATATTTGCACGGCGTGGCCAGGCTTGCCGGCGACCGTCTTCTGATCATGCTCAATTTGTCCGAGGTGCTGAACAAGAACGAAATCATCCAGCTTGAACAGCAAGAGGTATAATCGTGAATCCGTTATCGAAGCTGGAAGCATTCAAGCTGGATGTACTGAAGGAAGTCGGCAATATCGGAGCGGGCAATGCCGCAACCGCCCTGTCGCTGCTGCTGGACAGACCGGTCGACATGAACGTGCCGACCGTCAGCCTCATTCCGTTCGAGCGGATCGCCGACCGGGTCGGCGGCCTCGAACAGGTCGTCACCGCCGTCTATCTCCGAGTGGAAGGCGAAGCGCCGGGTCACATGTTTTTTCTCATGGAAGGGGAAGCGACGAAAAAGCTGCTGAACCGCCTGCTGGCGATTGAAGGCAAGGGGGAGGACGGCTTTTCCGAGATGGAATATTCGGCGCTGGCCGAAATCGGGAATATCCTTGCCGGCTCGTATCTCTCGTCGCTGGCCGATTTTACGCAGCTGGCGATGTCGCCGACCGTGCCGGCGATCGCCGTCGATATGGCAGGCGCCATTTTGACTCATGGAATCGTGCAGTACGGCGAAATGGGCGATTCCGCATTACTGATCGAAACGGCGTTTCTGGAAGGGAAGGAAGAGCTCGCAGGCCATTTTTTTCTCATTCCCGATCCGGAATCGTTTGACCAAATATTCACCGCCCTGGGAGTGTCTTCGGAATGATCCGGCAGCATGTCGTAAAGGTCGGCATGGCCGATTTGAATATCGCGGCGGATGGCGCCGTGCTCCGGACGACCGGGCTCGGTTCCTGTGTCGGACTGACGCTTTACGACGGCCAGGCGAAAATTGCCGGGATGGTTCATGTGATGCTGCCAACCTCGCAGATTGCCAGAGAGGCCGAAGTCAAAAAAGCGAAATACGCCGATACCGCGATCCCGGCGCTCGTCGAGCTCATGCTGGTATCCGGCGCGGCGGCAGGAAGAATGACCGCCAAAATGGCCGGAGGCGCGCAGATGTTCGCGTTTGCCGCGCAGAACGATTCCATGCGGATCGGTCCGCGCAACGTGGAGTCGTGCCGGACGGTGCTGTCCAAATTTGCGATCCCGCTGCTGGCGGAGGATACGGGCGGCAGCAGCGGCCGCACGATTGAAATTGACAGCGCAAGCGGCGTTTTGACGATTCGAAGCGTTCAGCTGGGTATAAAGGAGATTTGACCGATGATCGGAACATGGCGCTGGAATGTAGTGCTCGGGCTGTGCGGAGCTCTGCTGACGCTGCCGTTCTCGCTTGGCGGCAACGGGCTCCACATTACAGGTTTTCGATGCTTGTACGCGTTTTTGGCTTTTTATGGTCTTGCCTATTTCATACGAGCGGCGTTATCGGCCATCCTGCGTCCTCGTCCGTTCGTACCGAGGCAGTCAAAGGAACCGTTTGACCAGGCGGGCGCTCATATCGATCTGGCAACGCCGGACGAAAGCGAGCAGCTTCGCGCGCTGCTGAAGGAACAGCCGCATGGCGGCCCGGATGTGGGCCCGGATGGGGGCACCGGGGACCCGGTCTTCACGCCGCTATCGCCGCCCAAGCTGGTATCCACGCAAAATAAAGACCCCGAGCAGTTAGCTCAAGCCATACGTCACCTGACAGGAGGGTGAAATCATGATCGAGCCGAAGGCGCCGCATTTGTCGAATATCGACACCTGGCGGAAATGGAAAGAAGACGGCGATTTGGAAGCAAAGAAACGGCTGATCGAGCATTACATCACGCTGGTGGATTACGTCAGCAGCCGGATGGCGATCGGCCTGCCGAAAAACGTATCCAAGGACGATTTGGCCAGCAACGGGGTCATGGGCCTCATCGACGCGATCGAAAAATTCGATTACAGGCGCGGCCTGCAGTTCGAAACGTACGCGTCCTGGCGGATCCGGGGAGCGATCATCGACGGGCTGCGGCAGGGCGACTGGGTGCCGCGGTCGGTCAGAGAGAAAGCGAAGCGCATCGAGGAGGCCTACCAGGTGCTCGAGCAGAAATATTTGCGCTCCGTTACCGACGCCGAAATGAGCGACTATTTGCAGGTGAGCCTGAAAGATTTTCAGCATATGATGCAGGATATCGCCGTTACGACCGTTTGCTCCCTGGAGGATCCGATCCGCGAAGAGGAAAGCGAAACGAGGCTTTCGCTGCTCATCGACGAGAAAGCGAAAAATCCGGATCACAAGGTGCACGAGTTTTTTTTGAAGGAATCGCTCGTTCGGGGGATCGAGCGGCTCACCGAGAAGGAGCGCATCGTCATCTCGCTGTTTTATTACGAAGAGCTGTCGCTGAGCGAAATTGCCGAGGTAATGGGGCTGTCGCCATCGCGCATCTCGCAGCTTCATTCCAAGGCAATCCTGCGGCTGCGGGGGGCGCTGGACAAGCAGAAGGAACAGCTTATGCGCCGCTAATTCGAAACAGAAAAAGAGGAGGGGACGGGCATTGTCAACTTCCGAAACGCTGCAGTCATTTATCGACATCCAGCTGTCCGCGGACAAGCTGTCGGCAAGTCTGCTGTTTCACGCGTCGGACCCGCAGTTTACCTGTACGAGCGCGCAGCTGGAGGAGCTCGCCAGAAGTCATGGCGTTTTGTTTGGGTTGAAAAAGGATGTGCTGGAAAAGATCGCAGATGAGCCCCGGGCGTTTTTTAGCGGGCAGACGGTCATTGCGCAGGGCGTCCCGGCCGTAAACGGGGAAGACGGCTTCATCCGCTTTGTCTGCGATATGGACGAAGACCGGCAGCGGCCGGCCGAGCTTGAAGACGGCAAGGTCGATTTCAAACAGATTTCCCGGCTCAAAAACATGAAGCGCGGTCAGCTGATCGCCGAGAAAATCGCCGCAACCGAAGGAAGACCGGGGAGAACGGTGACCGCAGAGACCATTCCGTGCAGAAGCGGCAAGGAAGCTTTTTTCAAAGTTGGAAAAAACGTCGTGCTCGGTCCGGGACAGAACGCGCTCTATGCCGCGATCGACGGACTTGTCACCTTAACGGATAAACACAAAATCAACGTCTTCCCCGTGTACGAAGTGAACGGGGACGTCGATTACAATACCGGCAACATCGACTTCGTCGGCACCGTCGTCATTCGCGGCAACGTGCTGACGGGCTTTCGCGTCAAGGCCGCGGGAGACATTCGCGTTATCGGCGGCGTCGAAGGCGCCGAGCTGGAATCGGAAGGCTCCGTCGAAATTACCGGGGGCATTTTAGCCGGCAATAAAGGCTGCGTCCGAGCAGGCCGAAACGTCAAAAGCTCGTTCATTCAGGACGGCAACGTGACGGCGGGCGAGGATGTCATCGTCTCGCAAAGCATCATGCATTCCCATGTCCGGGCCGGCCGAAACGTGCTGTGCGGCGGATCGAAAGGCTTGGTCGTCGGAGGCACGATTATGGCCGGCGAACGGGTAACGGCGCGGACGATCGGCAATACGATGTCGACCGCTACGGTGATTGAGGTCGGCGTGCGGCCGGAGCTGCGCGCGGAGCTGCAGGAGCTGCGGCAGCAGGTGAAGAGGCTCGGCGACAGCCTGGACAAAACCGAGAAGGCGCTTGGACTGCTCGATCAGCTCGCGGCGGTCGGACAGCTGCAGGGAGACAAGCTTGCCATGCGGATCAAGCTTGGCGCAACCAAACGGCTCACCACCGAAGAAATCGCGGCGCTGCGGGAGCGGGTTTTTGAAATCGAAAAATCGCTCGAAAATACCGATACCGCGCGTGTCGATGCGGTCCATACCCTTTACGGCGGGACGAAGATCGTGATCGGCCGCTCTACCCGTTTTGTCAAGGATCCGACTCCGCGCGTATCGTTCCGGTATGCAGAAGGCGATATTTCCATGGTGCCTTATTATTGAACGGATACGTCCGCCGTTAGAAGGGACTTCAGGTGGCTTACAATTCGATCGATATGCAAATATCGCTGCCGCGCGCGCCGGAAGGCTCGGCGCGGCAGTCCCACGAGGCGCAAAAGCCGATCGATCAGCAGACGCTGCTCGAGCAAGGAGCCGCCAAAGAAACGGAAGCGAAACGCAGTCAAAGCGGCGCGGTCGAGCAAAGCGGCATGAAGGGAGTCAAGGGCGAGCAGCGGCGGGAAAGCGGCAAATCCGCGAAACGGCGTCCGTTTAAGGAAGCGGATGGTCCCGAGCCGGATCGCGGCGGCGCTCCGCCGCAGCACCCGGGGCATCCGACCAAGGGGCGTCATATCGATATTTCACTTTAACCGGTAGACAGGAAAGAAGCGGGTGAGCGTATTGGACTCATGGCAATACATCGTATTATTGGGCGCGGTCGCAGCCGTCGGCGCGATGGCTCTGCCCGGAGGGAAAGCGCGCCCCTTTGCGCGATCCGCGGATCGGACCGTTCGCAACATGGAAACCGCTTTGGAACAATTCATGGAAAATATGGAAGCGGACAATCGCGAGCTGGCCGAGCTGGTAGCGAGAACGCATAAGGAAGCCGGGCAGGCGGCGGAGCGGAGGGATGCGAGAATCGCGGCGCTGGAGCGGCGCTGCGCCGAGCTGGAGCGGACGATTGCCGGCTCTCCGGCGGAGCGGCCTGCCGTTCCGGCCGGAACGGAGACTGCCGCAGGCGGATCGGAGCATCCGCAAAATCGGGTGGACAACGAGCAGGCAGCGTGCGCTTCGGCAGCCGGCCGGCTTCACGCTGCGGACGCCGGCCCGGCGTCCGGCGGCAGTGCAGTCCGGCTCCGGACGCCGGCTGATGCCGCTGCTGCGGCCGTATTATCGAATAAGCCGCTTTCGACAGAAGCCGAGACGTCTGCGGACAGCTCCGTAACGATCCGGGAACGTTATGCGGAGCTGTTCGGTCTGTACGATGCCGGCAAATCGGTTGAAGCGGTGGCGAAGAAGCTCGGCATGCCGAAAGGCGAAGTGCATCTGATCGTTCAGCTGTCGAAGCGGGAGGAAGAGACGTCATGCTGAAACGGCCTTTCCTGTTCGGTCTCGGTGTCGGTGTGATGGCGGGCGCCGCGCTTTTGCAGCTGTTGCTGATCGGCGAACATGCGCCGCAGCGCATGGAGCCGGCGGCCGGCCCGGCGGCGAAAACCCCATTGTATACGCAGGCCGAGCTGGACCTGCGGCTGGCCGAAGAACGAAGCCGCGTGCTTGAGGAGCTCAAGCGGCAGAATGCCGGCCAACAGGCCGCTGCGGACGCCAAGACGGAAGCGCAAGCGGAGACAGCCAAAGACGCTGCCGGCGCCCTTCAAAGCCAAGACGCAGACCAGGCCCGGTCGAACAGGGCGGGCGCTGCCGATCCGTCGAAGCGCGGGACCGGGCTTTCTCGGACGCCGCAGCAAACAGCTTCGAAGCGGGTGATCGTCCGCATTCCTCCTAACGCAAGCCTGGACGAAGCCGCCGGACTGCTTGCGGCAAAGCATGTCGTTTCCGACAAAAAGGCTTTTATAGACCGGATGCAGGATGGAAGCGGAAAAATCCGCGCCGGTTATTTTGCCTTCGAAGGCTCCCCGGGCATCGCCGAGGTCGTCAAAATCGTTACCGGCAAGCCGCTGCCGCCGGACGAGGCGCAAGCCGAGATGAACCGGGCGGAAGCGGGAAAGTAGGTTCGCAGCCGCGGGGAGCGCGAACATTGTTGCAACCCGCTGATAGAATATGGTATAGTAATTGTCGGTGTTAAAAACACACGCCGATTAATTTCGTCAACGGTGCTCCGGTCCGGCCGGAGTTTTGGCGAAAAATGAGATCGGCGGAGGATACCAAAACCAATCACAGGAGGTGTTGTGAAGATGGCGGTTATTTCCATGAAACAGCTTCTCGAAGCTGGGGTTCACTTCGGTCACCAGACTCGCCGCTGGAACCCTAAGATGGATCGTTATATCTTCACCGAACGTAACGGGATTTACATTATCGACCTGCAGAAAACGGTCAAGAAAGTCGAAGAGGCTTACAACTTCGTACGCTCCGTAGCGGAAGAAGGCGGCACGATCCTTTTCGTCGGCACGAAAAAGCAAGCTCAAGATTCCGTGAAGGAAGAGGCGGAGCGCTGCAGCAACTTCTACATCAACCAGCGCTGGCTCGGCGGAACGCTGACCAATTTCCAGACGATTCAGAAGCGGATCGAACGTCTTCGCCAGCTGGAAACCTGGGAAGAAGACGGCACGTTCAACGTGCTGCCGAAGAAAGAAGTCATCATTCTTCGCAAAGAGAAAGAGCGCCTCGAGAAATTCCTCGGCGGCATTAAAGGCATGAGAGGATTGCCTAGCGCATTGTTCATTATCGATCCGCGCAAAGAGCGCATCGCGGTTGCGGAAGCCCGCAAGCTCGGCATTCCGATCGTCGGCATCGTCGATACGAACTGCGATCCTGACGAAATCGACTATGTCATTCCGGGCAACGACGACGCAATTCGCGCCGTCAAGCTGCTGACGTCGAAAATGGCCGATGCCATCGTCGAAGCGAATCAAGGCGAACAAACGACGGCTTAATCGTCATACATGCAACGACACCGCAAAAGGGTGGTCAGAAGGTGAACAACCTCTCTCCGCCCTTTTTTGGAATGAAAAATCAACCGAGCTAACGAGCTTATTTTCAGGAGGTCACCCATAATGGCAGTAAATGCTGGATTAGTAAAAGAACTGCGCGAGAAAACGGGCGCGGGCATGCTCGATTGCAAGAAAGCGCTGGAGGAAGCGAACGGCGATCTGACGAAAGCGTCCGAGCTGCTCCGCGAGAAAGGTCTCGCCGCCGCTGCGAACAAAGCGGGCCGGATCGCGACGGAAGGCGTCGTGGAATCCTACATTCATGCCGGCGGCCGGATCGGCGTGCTGGTCGAAATCAACTGCGAGACCGACTTCGTTGCGAAGACGGATCAATTCCGCGAATTTGCCCGCGACATCGCGATGCAAATTGCGGCGTCTAGCCCGAAATTCGTGCGCCGCGAAGACGTTTCCCAGGAAGAGCTGGATAAGGAACGCGAAATTTTGAAAGCCCAGGCGCTTAACGAAGGCAAACCGGCCAACATCGTCGAGAAGATGGTGGAAGGCCGCCTCGGCAAATATTACGAAGAGTTCTGCCTGATGGAGCAGCCGTTCATTAAAGATCCGGACAAAACGATCGCAACGCTGCTGAAGGAAAAAATCAGCACGATCGGCGAGAACATTTCGATCCGCCGCTTCGTCCGGTACGAGCTGGGCGAAGGCCTGGAGAAAAAAACCGACAACTTCGTCGAGGAAGTTATGTCGCAAGCGAAGCTGTAATCCGAACGCGCTAGGCGGGGCGGGGCGTCCGCCCCGCCTTTTTTAGAACAGGAAGCATGTATGACGTCCGTTCCCCACTTTCAGTTTTGTCATTCGAAGGGATGAAACTTGCTTCACTCCCCGCTGGACGGCAGCAGCCGGTTCTTCTTGCCGATTGCAAGCAATGCCGCCGCCGCTTATATAAGATGACGCCCGCCGTCCGCATAAATACATGTTGCACATTCTCGAAGCTTTTCCTATTTCACAGCACCAGTGTGCGGCCTGCCAGCTCCGGGGCCATAGATGGAGGTAAGCTCAAGTTGCAAAGTCCCGTTTATAAACGTATCGTGTTGAAAGTCAGCGGCGAATCGCTTGCAGGCAATAACGGCTACGGTATCGACTCGGCCGTCATTTCCTCGATTGCGCAGCAGGTGAAGGAAGTCGTCGAATTGAACGTCGAGGTGGCGATCGTCGTCGGCGGAGGCAACATTTGGCGCGGAATTGCCGGTTCGGCCAAAGGCATCGACCGGGCGACCGCGGACTATATGGGCATGCTGGCGACCGTAATGAATTCGCTGGCGCTGCAGGATGCGCTGGAATCCATTGAGGTGCCGACCCGCGTACAGACGTCGATTGCGATGCAGCAAATCGCCGAGCCGTACATACGCCGCCGGGCGATTCGGCATCTGGAGAAAGGCCGGGTCGTTATTTTCGCCGCAGGTACGGGCAACCCGTTCTTCTCGACGGATACGACGGCCGCGCTTCGCGCCGCGGAAATCGAAGCGGAAGTGATCCTGATGGCGAAGAACAAAGTCGACGGCGTATACTCCGCCGATCCGTTTAAAGATGCGACAGCGGAAAAATTCGAAACGCTCACGTATCTCGACGTGCTCAACCGCAATCTGGGCGTAATGGATTCGACCTCGACGTCGCTCTGCATGGATAACAACATCCCGCTTGTCGTGTTCTCGATTACCGAACAAGGAAATATAAAACGCGTCGTCTTGGGCGAACGGATCGGAACCATTGTGAAAGGAAGTGCGAGCTAGTGCCACAGTCGATTAAAAAAAATGCGGAAGAACGAATGGATAAAGCGATCGGCGCTTTGAAACGCGATCTGGCCACTCTGCGCGCCGGACGCGCGACGCCGGCTCTGCTCGACCGGGTGCAGGTGGAGTATTACGGTACGATGACGCCCGTCAACCAGCTGGCCAATATCAATACGCCGGATACCCGGACGCTGCTGATCCAGCCTTGGGACAAAACATCGCTCGGCGCGATCGAGAAGGCGATTCAGAAATCCGATCTCGGACTTGCGCCTTCGAACGACGGCAGCACGATCCGGATCGGCATACCGGCGCTGACGGAAGAACGGCGCTCAGAGCTGGTGAAAATGACGAAGAAGTTCGGCGAAGAAGCGAAGGTGGCGATTCGCAACATTCGCCGCGACGCGAACGACGATATTAAGAAGCTGGAGAAAACCGAACTTTCCGAGGACGAATCCCGCCGTCATCAGGAAGAAATTCAGAAAACGACGGACCGGTTCATCGCCGAAGTCGACAAAGTCCTCGCTGCAAAAGAAAAAGAAATTATGGAAGTCTAATGTGCAAGCCTCACCGGCCCCTCCGAACAGGTGGGGTTTGTTGCATAAATCGGCGTTAGCGGTGGGAGGACGAATACGTGTTTCAGCGACTTAGAGCAAGGATGGGGAAAACGTCCGACAAGCAGCCGGAGGCGCTTGACCGCGACAATATACCGGAGCACATTGCGATCATTATGGACGGCAACGGCAGATGGGCGAAGAGCCGAGGACTGCCCCGCGTCGCCGGGCATCATTCGGGTATGAAGGCGGTAAAACGGATTACGATGGCCGCCGACCGTCTCGGGGTTAAATATTTGACGTTATACGCCTTCTCGACGGAAAACTGGAAGCGTCCCAAAGCGGAAGTCGAGTTTCTGATGAAGCTGCCGCAGGAATTTCTGGCCATCGAGCTGCAGGAGCTGATCGACAACAACGTTCAGGTCCGCATGATGGGCTACAAGCAGGATTTGCCCGAGCATACCTTGTCCGCCGTCGAGGAAGCGGTGAGGCAGACCGAGGACAATACCGGCCTCGTGCTTAATTTTGCCCTGAACTACGGCAGCCGCAAGGAAATGATCGAAGCCGTCCGCTTAATCGGCGAAGACATCCGGTCCGGACGTCTGGCGCCGGCGGATATACAGGAATCACATTTGGAGAAAAGCCTGCTGTCGTCCGGCCTGCCCGATCCGGATCTTTTGATCCGGACGAGCGGCGAGCTGAGGCTCAGCAATTTTATGCTATGGCAGCTTGCCTACAGCGAAATGTGGTTTACCGATGTTTATTGGCCGGAATTTAGCGAAGAACATTTCTATGAAGCCATTCGCGAATATCAGCGGCGGGCGCGCCGCTACGGCGGGCTGTAAGCCTGCCCTCCGAACTGGAGCGTGTCAAACAGTTGAAACAACGAATCGTAACAGGCTTAATCGGCGGCGCCGTATTTATCGGACTTACGCTGCTTGGCGGCTGGTATTTCTACGGACTGCTCTTATTGCTGGCCATAATCGGTTTTTCCGAATTTTTGCGGATGAACGGCTTCGGCCCGAACCATCCGGCTTCGCTGATCGGATATGCGGGAATGCTGGTCGTCTTGATTCCCTGGGATGAGCTCGGGCTAAGTTTCTCTTCGTCCTTGCCTATCGTTTGGCTGGTCATGTTTCTGCTGCTCGCCGTCACGGTCGTTACGAAAAACCGGATGACGATCGACGGCGCGGCGTTCGTCCTGCTTGGCATCCTGTACGTCGGCTACGGTTTTCATACGATGTATGTGGTTCGCAGTGCCGATTCGCATGGATTGCTGACGACGCTGATGGCGTTCGGTTCCATTTGGGCATCGGATGTCGGCGCTTATTTTGCGGGGCGGGCAATCGGCAGACATAAGCTGTGGCCTTCGATCAGCCCGAACAAAACGATTGAAGGGTCGCTCGGCGGCATCGTGCTAGCCGTGGCGGTCGCGGCGCTGTTCTCGCTTTCGGCTCCCGGCGTGATCGGGATAGGACGAGCGCTTCTGATCGGCCTGGCTGCGGCCGTTGCCGGTCAGTTCGGCGATTTGATTCAATCCGCGTACAAGCGGGTGCGCGGCATTAAGGATACCGGCGCGATCCTGCCCGGACACGGCGGCGTGCTGGACCGATGCGACAGCTGGCTGGCGGTATTTCCGCTGCTGGTCATGACCGGATTGCTGCCGCTTTAAGCCGGAAGGAAGGATAAACCATTGAAAAAGTTGACGATTCTCGGATCGACGGGGTCCATCGGCACGCAGACGCTGGATGTGATCGCGCACGAGCCGGAAGCTTACGAGGTATGCGGACTTTCGGCCGGAAGCAACGTGAAGCTGCTGATCGAGCAGGCGAAACGGTTCCGGCCGAAAGCCGTTTGTTTGGCGGATAAGACGCTTGCGGACGAAGCGAAGCTCCATGTGCCCTCCGGAACGAAGGTTTTATACGGCAAAGAAGGACTGGTCGAAATCGCCGCCGGGGGCGATGCCGATACCGTCGTAACGGCTATTGTCGGCAGCAGAGGCCTCGACGCCACCATGGCCGCCGTCGATGCGGGCAAGCATATCGCCTTGGCCAACAAGGAGACGCTCGTGACGGCCGGGCATCTGGTTATGGATCTGGCCGCCCGCAGAGGAGTGCGGATCCTGCCGGTCGATAGCGAGCATTCGGCGATATTTCAATGCTTGAACGGGGAGT
Organism: Paenibacillus humicola; assembly: GCF_028826105.1. Lineage (NCBI taxonomy): Bacteria > Bacillati > Bacillota > Bacilli > Caryophanales > Paenibacillaceae > Paenibacillus > Paenibacillus humicola. Next base: position 3,342,114 of record NZ_JAQGPL010000001.1, on the reverse strand, counting down.
CCGCCTCGGCCATCAAACGGATTACGCTCACCGCTTCCGGCGGTACGTTCCGCGACAGGACGCGCGGGGAATTGGCCGGCGTCACGGTGGCGGATGCGCTGAAACACCCGAACTGGTCGATGGGAGCCAAGGTGACGATCGATTCCGCGACAATGGCCAACAAGGGGCTGGAGGTCATTGAGGCGCACTGGCTGTTCGGGCTGGAGTACGAGCGGATCGGCGTGCTGATTCATCCGGAAAGCCTCGTGCACTCGTTCGTCGAATTCGTGGACAACAGCATTGTGGCCCAGCTCGGGCAGCCCGATATGCGTGTGCCGATCCAATATGCGCTGACGTATCCGGACCGGCGGCCGACGCCGACGAAGCCGCTCGATTTGGCGAAAGCTTCGTCGCTTCATTTTCGCGAGATGGATTTTGAGCGGTACCCCTGCCTGCGGATGGCGTACGAGAGCGGGAAAGCGGGCCGCTCGGCGCCAACGGTCTACAACGCCGCGAACGAAATCGCCGTTGCGCGCTTTTTGAAGGGCGAGATTGCGTTCCTTGATATCGAACGCGTCGTCGAACAGGTGCTGGAGCGCCACGTGCCTGCCGAACTGCCGGACGTGCAGGCGATCCTTGAAACGGACGCATGGGCGAGAAAGGAAGCGGAGGCGATTTAACGAGCCGGTTCTCTTGTTTCGGACGGGAGAATAATGATAATCTATGTACAGGCCGTTACGAACAGGAGGCTCGAAAACGATGCATACGCTACAAGTCGTCTTTTTGACGGTGATGGTCTTTTTCGTCATTGTGACGATTCACGAATGGGGACACTTTTTCTTCGCCAAGCGCGCCGGCATTCTCGTCCGGGAATTTGCCATCGGATTCGGCCCGAAGCTGTTTTCCGTCAAACGCGGCGAGACCCGTTACACGCTCCGTCTCGTTCCGGCCGGCGGTTTCGTCCGGATGGCGGGGGAGGATCCCGAGCTCGTTGAGGTGCAGCCCGGCCAGACGATCGCGGTTCGCCTGAACGGCGACAAAGTGACGCGCTTTTACCTGGACCGTCTTGACGAACGCTCGAACGTTCTGCGCGGCGAAGTGGAAACGATCGATATCGAGAACCGGCTGCGGCTGACGATGAATGTGGACGGCGTATCGGAAACGTACAGCGTCGACCCGAAGGCGCTGTTGATCGCCAAAGGCAAGGAAACGCAAATCGCCCCGCTCGACCGCCAGTTCGGCAGCAAAACGCTTGGGCAGCGGGCGATGGCAATCGTGGCCGGTCCGATGATGAACTTCGTGCTTGCTTTCGTCTTGTTTGCCGCTTATTACCAGATGGCGGGCGTACAGCTCGAGAATCCCGATCACCTGCTGATCGGCGACGTCCTTCCAGGCAAGCCGGCCGCGGAGGCACATCTGAAAAGCGGCGACGTGATCGATTCGATCAACGGCACGAAAATCGGAATCGACTACGATAAAATGATTGCGATGATCGGCAAATCGGCAGGCGTTCCGCTGACCATCGGCGTCATACGGGACGGGCAGCCGCTTTCGTTTAAAATAACGCCTCAGCTCGATCCGTCGAGCGGCGAAGGCAAGGTCGGCATTACGGCAGCCTTTCCGACCCGGCCGGCCAAATTGGGCGAAACGTTCACGCTCGCGGGCAAGGCGATGAAAACGATGACGGTCAGCATCATCCAGGGCTTTAAAAATTTGATTATCGGCAATTTCAAGCTGGACGATCTCGGCGGTCCGGTCCGAACGGCGCAGGTTACCAGCCAGATCGCGGAACAAGGAATCACGGAGCTGACGTCGTGGGCGGCGCTGCTCAGCCTGTATTTGGGCATTTTCAATCTGCTGCCGATTCCGGCGCTCGACGGAAGCCGCCTGCTGTTTATCGGGCTTGAGGCGGTGCGCGGCCGGCCGGTCGATCCGAACCGGGAAAGCATGGTGCATTTTATCGGCTTCGCGATGCTGATGCTGCTGATGCTGGCCGTAACGTACAACGATATATTGCGATTGGTTAGAGGGGAGCACTGAGTCGGTCATGTCGAAGGAGAAGCAGTTTGTAACGGAAATTACGCCGCAGAGCGAGGATTTCTCGCGCTGGTATATCGATGTCATCAAGAAAGCGGAGCTGATGGATTATTCGCCGGTCCGCGGCTGCATCGTATTCCGGCCGGAAGGCTTCGAGCTGTGGGAGAACATTCAGCGCGAGCTGGACCGCCGGTTTAAGGAAACCGGGCACCGCAACGCCTATTTCCCGCTTTTTATCCCGGAGAGCTTTTTTCAGAAGGAAAAGGAGCACGTCGAAGGCTTTAATCCGGAGCTCCCCTGGGTGACGGAAGCGGGAGGCGAGAAGCTCGAGGAGCGGCTGGCCGTCCGTCCGACGTCGGAAACGATTATCGGGCACATGTACGCCAAATGGATTCAATCCTACCGTGATTTACCGGTGCTGATTAACCAGTGGGCGAACGTGGTCCGCTGGGAGAAAAGGACGCTGCCGTTCCTCCGCACGACGGAGTTTCTGTGGCAGGAAGGCCATACCGCGCACGAAACCGAAGTGGAAGCGCGCGGCGAAACGAACCAGATGCTGGAGATTTACCGCGATTTTGCGGAAAACTTTTTGGCGATTCCGGTCATCGTCGGTCAGAAGACGCCGTCGGAGAAGTTCGCGGGAGCGGTCGATACATATTCCATCGAAGCGATGATGAAGGACGGCCGCGCCGTTCAGGCGGGCACGAGCCATTATTTGGGAACCAACTTCGCCGTCGCGTTCGACATCAAGTTTTTGGACCGCGAGAACAAGCAGCAGTTTGCGCATACGACGTCCTGGGGGATGACGACGCGGATGATCGGCGCCATCATCATGGTGCACGGCGACGACCGCGGGCTGGTTATGCCGCCGAAAGCGGCGCCGACGCAGGTAATCATGATCCCGATCGGGCCGCCGAAGACGCGTGAGCAGGTAATCGCCCGCGTGGACGAGCTGTTTGCGGAGCTGAAGAAAGCGGGCGTCCGCGTCCGCGTCGACGACCGCAGCGACATGAGCCCGGGCTGGAAATTCAACGAATACGAAATGCGCGGCGTGCCGCTCCGCCTGGAGCTGGGTCCGCGCGATATGGAGAACGGACAAGCCGTGCTCGTATCCCGTATATCCGGGGAGAAGCGCATCGTTGCGCAGGCCGACCTCGTGGCCGAAGTCGAGCGGATGCTGCAGGAAATTCATGATGAAATGCTGGCGCGGGCCAAGCAGTTCCGCGACGAGCATTCGTATTCGGTCGACACGCTGGACGAAATGAAGGCGCTGATGGAGGAGAAGCGGGGCTTCGCAACGGCGGGCTGGTGCGGCTCCGAAGCGTGTGAGCGTCAGGTGAAAGAAGAGACGGGCGCGACCAGCCGGAACATTCCGTTCGAGCCGTCGGAGCGCAAATCGACCTGTCTTGTATGCGGCGAGAAAGCGGCTCATACGGTCGTGTTTGCTAGAGCCTACTAATTTGGAGGCACGCGTTTGCGCATAGGTTGACACATGGGGATTCCCCCAAAAGGCGGCTTGCCGGAAGAAGCCGGGCCGGCGTACGATTCCGTTCGCCGGTTCCGGCTGCAGCGCTTCGGTGCGGCGCGGCATTTTGGGGGATTTTTGATTCGGGGGAGGTAAACCATGAGCCAAACCGGGGATAAACGGCAGCGTTTCGAGCTGCTCATGCAGCAGGCGGAGCTGCCGCAGCCGCTGATGGAGGAACATTTCGAAGACGGCTATATCGACAAGGTCCTGGTGAGCCGCAGCAACCGGGAGTGGACGTTTTGCATCCGCAAAACGTCTTTGGTGCCTTTATCGGCCTTCAGCGTCTTTTGCCGGACGATTCAGCGCAAATTCGCCCATATCGCCGTGGTTTCTTTCAAGTTCGATTACGCGGAAAGCGTACGGACAGGCGAAATGCTGAGCGAATATTGGCCCGCTTTCGTTGAGTGGGTGCAGCATCACAACGCATCGGTCAACGGCTGGCTCGGCAAGGCGGCAATCGAGACGGACGAATCGCTCGTAACGCTATCGCTGTTGGACGATATGGGACTGGAGCTGGCCCGCAAGAAAAAGATCGACGAGCTGGCCGTGAAATTTTTCGAGGAGCGCTTTTCGAGGGCGGTCCGGGTGAAGATGGCGGTCGGCAAAGCGAATCAGGAGCTGTACGAGCAGTTTGCGCAGAAGAGGGAGCAGGAGGAGCGCGAAGCGATTCAGCAAATGATGGCAAGCGCCGCCCTCGAGTCTCCGCCGCCGCCGGAGGAAGGCGAAGTCCGGCTCGTCGTAGGCTACGATATCCGCGAGGAAGCGGTTCCGATTTCGCGCATTATCGAGGAAGAGAAGAAAATAACCGTGCAAGGAACCGTTTTCGGGCTTGACGTAAAGGAGCTGCGAAACGGCAGTACGCTGTTCATCTTCAACGTGACCGATTTTTCCGATTCGCTCGCCGTGAAAATGTTCGCCAAAACGAAGGAAGACGTCAAGGTGCTCAGCCAGCTGGCGAACGGGAAATGGGTCAAGGCCCGCGGACGCGTCGAATACGACCGGTTTATGATGGAGCCGGAGCTCGTCATGATGCCTTCCGATCTGCACGAGGTTTTGCCTCCCAAAGAAGAGAAGGACGAGGCGGAGGAGAAACGTGTCGAGTTTCACCTGCATACGACGATGAGCACGATGGACGCGGTAACGCCGGTCGGCGATTACATCAAGCAGGCGGCGAAATGGGGCCATAAAGCGATCGCCATCACCGACCACAGCAACGTGCAGTGCTACCCGGACGCGGCGAAGGCCGGCAAAAAGCACGGAATCCAAGTGCTGTTCGGCCTCGAGGCGAACGTCGTGAACGATGCCGTGCCGATGGTGATGAACTCGCGGGAAGAGCCGCTGCAGACGGCCGAATACGTCGTGTTCGACATCGAGACGACCGGCTTGTCGGTCATCAACAGCAAAATCATCGAGCTGGCGGGCGTCAAAATGCGGGAGGGGAAGGAGATCGGCCGCTTCTCCACCTTTATCGATCCGCACGAAGAGATCCCTTATCACATTCAGCAGCTCACCAACATCACGAACGAGATGGTGAAGGGAGCGCCGGAGCTTGAGCCGAAGCTGCGCGAATTTGTCGAATTCGTCGGCGACGCCGTGCTCGTGGCGCACAATGCGCGGTTCGATATGGGCTTTATCCAGGCCGCCTGCAAAGCGCACGGCATGCCGGAGCTGCCGAATCCGGTGCTCGATACGCTCGAGCTGGCCCGTTTTCTGTTCCCGCAGCTGAAAAATCATCGTTTGAACACGCTCGCGGACAAATATAAAATCAGCCTGGAAAATCACCACCGCGCCATCGACGACTCGATCGCTCTCGGGGGCGTGCTGTTCGGCCTGATCGGCGACGCGGCGGCCCGAAATATTACCGGACTTCATATGCTGAACGATTACGTGGGGCTCGACCTGTCCAATTCCCGTCCGTTCCACTGCGGCATTTACGCCTTAAATGCGGCAGGCAAGAAAAACCTGTTCAAGCTCGTTTCGCTGTCGCATACCGAGCATTTCAAACGGGTCGCCTGCATCCCGAAGAGCAAGCTGACCGATATGCGCGAAGGGCTGCTCGTCATCTCGGGCTGCGAGAAAGGCGAGTTTTTCGAGACGGTGCTGAATAAGTCGGTCGAGGAAGCCGAAGAGGTTGCAAAATTTTACGATGTGCTCGAGATTCAGCCCGTCGGCTTCTACATGCATCTGGTGGAAAAAGGGCTGGTCGGAAGCCGAGCGGAAATCGAGCAGGCGATCCGCCGGGTGTGCGAAATCGGCGGCAAGCTCGGCAAGCCGGTGATCGCAACCGGCAACGTCCATTATTTGAAGCCGCGTGACAAGATTTTCCGCGACATCACGATTCACGGCATTACGGGCTTCAGTCCGCTGAAGGATATGAACAAGCCGGACGCTCACTTCCGGACGACGAAGGAAATGCTGGACGAATTCGCCTTCCTCGGCGAGGAGAAGGCTTATGAAGTCGTCGTTCGCAATACGAACGAGCTGGCGGACCGCTTCGAGCCGTTCGAGATGTTCCCGGACAAGCTGTTCACGCCGATCATCGAAGGCGCCGACGATGAAATTCGCACGAAATGCTACGATACCGCAAAGCGGCTGTACGGCGATCCGCTCCCCGACGTCGTCGTGCAGCGGCTGGAGAAGGAGCTCGTGCCGATCATCAAGTACGGCTTTTCGGCCAACTACCTGATATCCGAGCGGCTTGTCAAAAAATCGAACGAAGACGGCTATCTGGTCGGTTCCCGGGGCTCCGTCGGCTCGTCGATCGTCGCCACGTTCCTCGGCATCTCCGAGGTCAACCCGCTGCCTGCGCATTATACGTGCCTGAACGAGGCGTGCAAATACAGCGAATGGTTTCTCGACGGCAGCTATCCTTCCGGCTTCGACCTGCCGGACAAGGTTTGTCCGAACTGCGGAAGGCCGCTGAAGGGCGAGGGGCAGGACATTCCGTTCGAGACGTTCCTCGGCTTCAAGGGCGACAAAGTGCCGGATATCGACCTCAACTTCTCCGGCGAATACCAGCCGCACGCGCATAATTATACGAAGGTGCTGTTTGGTCCGAAAAGCGTGTTCCGGGCGGGAACGATCGGCACGGTCGCGGAGAAAACGGGATATGGTTTTGCCAAGAAATACGAGGAGGACCGCGGGAAGAAATGGCGCGGCGCGGAGCTTTCCCGCCTGGCCGGCGGCTGTACCGGCGTCAAACGGAGCACGGGCCAGCATCCCGGCGGCATCGTCGTCGTCCCGGATTATATCGAAGTCGAAGATATAACGCCGGTCCAATTCCCGGCGGACGATACGAGCTCCGAATGGAAGACGACCCATTTCGATTATCACGCCTTCGACGCGAATCTGCTCAAGCTCGATATTCTCGGGCACGACGATCCGACGATGATGCGGATGCTTCAGGATTTGACCGGCGTCGATCCGACGACGATTCCGATGAACGATCTGAAGGTGATGAGCTTGTTCAACTCGACGGAGGCGCTCGGCGTGACGCCCGAACAGATCCGGACGCCGGTCGCGACCTACGGGGTGCCGGAGATGGGAACCAAGTTCGTCCGGCAGATGCTTGAGGAGACGAAGCCGTCAACCTTCGCCGACCTGCTGCAAATATCCGGACTTTCGCACGGCACCGGCGTCTGGCTCGGCAACGCCCAAGAGCTGATCAAGAACCGGACGTGCACGATTAAGACGGTTATCGGCTGCCGCGACGACATTATGCTGTATCTGATCTATAGAGCCGGCATGGATGCATCGCTTGCGTTCAAAATTACCGAAAGCGTGCGGAAGGGCAAAGGGCTGACGCCGGAATGGATCGAGGAGATGAAGCGGTGCAAGGTGCCGCAGTGGTACATCGATTCGTGCCTCAAAATCGAATACATGTTTCCGAAGGCTCACGCCGCCGCTTACGTCATTTCCGCCGTGCGCACCGCATACTTCAAGCTGTATTATCCGATTGCTTATTATGCGACGTACTTCACGGTCCGCGCGGAAGACTTCGATCTGGAGCTCCTTTGCCAAGGTTATGACGCTATTTTACGTAAAATTATCGAGATCGAGGCAAAGGGCTTCAACGCGACGACGAAGGAAAAGAACAGTATTTCGCTTTTGGAAATGGCTCTCGAAATGACGGCTCGCGGTTTTTCGTTCAAGCCGATCGATTTGTATCGTTCGGATGCGACCCGTTTCACGATCGACGGCGATTCGCTCGTTCCGCCGTTTTCGGCGATCGCCGGGATCGGCGACAATGCCGCCCGCAACATTGCGGCCTCGAGGGAAGAGGGCGAATATCTCTCGGTCGAGGATTTCCAGCAGAAATCGAAAGCGTCGAAGACGATCGTCGAGGTGCTGAGCGGAATGGGCTGCTTCCGCGGCCTTCCCGAATCGAATCAGCTGTCCTTGTTCTGACCGTCGGCCGGCCGAAAGCTGCCAGCTTTTCGATTGATGAAAACGACTTGAAACAACGGTTGTCACCACTACATGGTTATGGTATAATCTTTCTGGTAATGCTGATGATACGACCTTTCGCAGAAGAGTGGGGAAACCCACTCTTCACGTTTTGTCCGCGACTTTTTCCCGTTATGTTTAAAACGAAGCGGCGCGCGAAATCATGCGAGCCGTTCGTTTTTGTTCAAATAACCGCGTATACGGGCGGAGCTGCGGCGGATGGTTCCGAACATAGAAGGCGTTTCTTCGAAAACGCCAAGAGCGCCGAGTTTAGGCTAGCGCAGTGTTTACGCTTGCTACGCGGTGTTTCTTTGAAAACACTGGCCTATGCTTACGAAGCGGTGTTTTCTTAGAAAACACCAAGCCTATGCTTACGAAGTCGCGCTTTTCTCCGAAAAGCGCAAAGTTTATGCTTACGAAGCGGAATTTTCTTCGAAAACACTAGCCTATGCTTACGAAGCGGTGTTTTCTTCGAAAACACTGACCTATGCTTACGAAGCGGTGTTTTCTTCGAAAACACTAGCCTATGCTTACGAAGTCGCGTTTTTCTCCGAAAAACGCAAAGTTTTTGCTTACGAAGTCGCGTTTTTCTCCGAAAAACGCTTAGGGGGTACACCATTTTTGAGCACACCGAAAATTAAAACCGCCGTCGAAGAGATGGTGCGTCCGTTTCTCGACGAGAACGGGTTTGAGCTTGTCGACGTGGAATACGTCAAAGAAGGCAGCAACTGGTTTTTGCGCGTTTTCGTCGACAAAGAGGGCGGCATCGATATTGACGAATGCGGCCGCATCAGCGAATATTTGAGCGATAAGCTGGATGAGAACGATCCGGTGCCGGACGCTTATTTTCTCGAAGTGTCCTCCCCCGGCGCGGAGCGTCCGCTGAAGAAAGCCGAGGATGTCCGCAAAGCGGTCGGCAAGCACGTGTTTCTGACCACGTACGAGCCGATTGGCGGCGCCAAGGAATTCGAAGGCCGGCTCATTTCGTTCGACGGCGAAACGGCGGTCGTGGAAATCGGCAAGAAAAAACAAGAGATTCCATATGCGAAAGTGGCAAGCGCCCGCTTGGCCGTCGTGTTTTGACGGGCGGTTCGGTATGGTCGCGCCGCCTGTGAAGTTTGGGACGATTTGAAAGGGGGAACTCATTTCCAATGAGCATGGATTTTATTGAAGCGCTGTCGGAGATCGAAAGGGAGAAAGGCATCACCAAGGACGTACTGCTGGAAGCGATCGAGGCCGCCCTCATTTCCAGCTACAAACGCAATTTCAACACCGCGCAAAACGTTCGGGTCGATATCAACCGCCACAACGGCATCATTAAAGTATACGCGCGCAAGACGGTCGTCGAAGAGGTGCTCGATCCCCGGCTGGAAATTTCGGTCGAGGCGGCGCGCGAAATCAATCCGCATTACCAGCTCGACGACATTGCCGAAATCGAAGTGACGCCTCGCGACTTCGGCCGAATCGCGGCACAGACGGCGAAGCAGGTCGTCACCCAGCGGATCCGCGAAGCGGAGCGCGGACTGATCTATAACGCGTATATCGATAAAGAAGAGGATATCGTAAACGGCATCGTGCAGCGGCAGGACATGCGCAACCTGTTTATCGACCTTGGCAAGGTCGAGGCGGTACTGCCGCTAACGGAGCTGATGCCGACCGACAAGTTTAAGCACGGCGACCGTGTTAAATCGTTTATTACCAAAGTGGAAAACACGACGAAAGGGCCGCAAATTTTTCTGTCGCGTACGCATCCCGGCCTGCTGAAACGGCTGTTCGAGCTGGAGGTGCCGGAAATTTACGACGGCGTCGTCGAAATTCGTTCGGTCGCCCGCGAAGCCGGCTTTCGTTCCAAAATCGCCGTTCATTCCCGCAGTCCCGAGGTCGATCCGGTCGGTTCATGCGTCGGTCAGAAAGGGATGCGCGTACAGACGATCGTCACCGAGCTGAAGGGCGAGAAAATCGACATCGTCCGCTGGTCGGAAATGATTGAGGAATATGTGGCCAACGCGCTCAGCCCGTCGAAGGTGCTGGAGGTCATCGTGTTCGAGCAGGAGAAAATGGCGCGCGTCATCGTGCCGGACTACCAGCTTTCGCTGGCGATCGGCATCAAGGGGCAAAATGCGCGGCTTGCGGCTAAGCTGACCGGCTGGAAAATTGACATCAAGAGCGAAACGCAGGCGGAGCAGGAATTCGGCCGCCCGAAAACGCAGATTGGCACGATGCATCAGGATTCCGTGTCCATCGATTAGCGTCTCCGCGCTTGACAGGCGACGGGGTGAGGGAGGAACAAGCGATGAGACCGAGAAAGATACCGCTGCGCAAATGCGTGGCCTGCCAGCAAATGATGCCGAAGAAAGAACTGATCCGCGTCGTCCGCACGCCGGCCGGGGAGATCCTGATCGACCTGACGGGCAAAAAGGCGGGCCGCGGCGCGTACCTTTGCGGCAAAGTGGAATGCTTCCGGTTGGCGAAAAAGACGAAGGCGCTCGACCGGGCGCTTAAACAGACGGTCGGCCCGGAAATTTACGACCAGCTCGAACGGGATTTTATCGCGGTCGAAGAGACGTTTATCGCCGGCAAGGAGCGGGCGGACGACGATGACGACGAAGAAGCATAAGGCACTGTCGCTGCTTGGCATGGCGATGCGGGCGGGCAAGGTCGTCACCGGGGACGACACGGTGCTGAAGGCGCTGCGGCAGGGGAAGGCGAGACTCGTGCTCGTCGCCGGAGACGCCTCGGACAATACGAAGAAGAAATACCGGGACAAATGCGCAACCTACGGCACGCGGCTGTTGGAGGCGTTCGACCGGACCGCGCTTGGCGAAGCGATCGGCAAGCCGGACCGGGTGATCGTCGCCGTCGCCGACGCCGGGTTTGCGTCCAGTATAGAACGAAGCTTTAGCGAATTTTCGGAGGTGGAGTATATTGAGTAAACAACAACAGGACAGCAAAGACAATAAAGATAAATTGCGCGTGTACGAATACGCGAAATCGTTGAACATGAGCAGCAAGGAAATCATTACGATTTTGAAGCGGATCGGGATGCCGGTCAACAATCATATGAGTGTCATGGAAAACGAAATGGTGTCCAAGGTGGAAGGCTTCTTCCGCGATATTAAGCAAAACGCCGCAGCCAAGCGGGCCAGCGAGAACGCCACGGTGTCCGCTTCGCCACAGGCGCCGAGCCGCCAGCAGCAGCAACAGCAGGTGGAGCGCAGGCAGCAGCAGGGTGGAGGCCAGCGTCCCCAAAGCGGCGGCCAGCAGGGTCAAGGCGGCAGACCGTCGAATCCGGAGAGGCAGGGAAATATGAACCCAGCAAGAACGAATCAGCAATCGGCGCCGGGCGGGCAGCGCCCGCAGCAGGGCGGCAGCCGCAACGAAGGCGGCCAGCGGGGCGGCCAGCAGCGCCAGGGCGGTCAAGGTCAAGGCGGCGGCCAGCGCTTCGGCCAAGGCCAGGGCGGCGGGCAGCAGGGCCAGCGCCAGGGCGGCGGCGGTCAAGGCGGCCAGCGCTTCGGCCAAGGTCAAGGCAGCGGCCAGCAGGGCCAGCGCTCGGAACAGGGCGGTAACCGCCAAGGTCAAGGCCAGGGACAGGGCGGATTCCGTCAAAATGCCCCGCGTCCAGGCGATCAGCAGAACCGCGGCCCGCAAAACCGTTCTTTCGAGAATCGCGCACAGCCGGCGGGCGACGATTCGCACAACCGCTCGCAGGGCGGAGGAAACCGGACTGCGAAGAAAACGAAGCCGAACGGCAAGCGGTTCGACGACGCCAAGGTCAGCAATTTCCGCGGCGGCAAAGGCGGCAGGAACCAGCGCGGCAGAGGCGGCCAGCAGCAGGAACGCCGCGAGAAAATCGACAATACGCCGAAGAAGATTATCGTCCGCGGCGAAATGACCGTCGGCGATTTGGCGAAGCTGCTTCACAAGGACGCCTCCGAGGTGATCAAGAAGCTGATTTTCCTCGGCGTCATGGCCACGATCAACCAGGAGGTCGATCTGGACACCGTTCAGCTGATCGCGAGCGAATACGGCATCGAAGTGGAAATCAAGATTCCGGTCGAAGAGGATGCTTTTGAAACAATCGAGGAGAAGGACGAGGAAGATGAACTCGAAGCTCGTCCGCCGGTCGTCACGATCATGGGTCACGTCGACCACGGCAAAACGACGCTTCTCGACGCCATTCGCCATACGAGCGTCACGAGCGGCGAAGCGGGCGGCATTACGCAGCATATCGGCGCATACCAGGTCGAGAACAACCATAAAAAAATTACGTTCCTGGATACGCCGGGTCACGAAGCGTTTACGCTCATGCGCGCGCGCGGCGCACAGGTCACCGATATTACGATTATTGTTGTCGCGGCCGACGACGGCGTCATGCCGCAGACGGTCGAGGCGATCAACCACGCAAAAGCGGCCGGCGTGCCGATCATTGTGGCGGTCAACAAGATCGATAAACCGGAAGCCAATCCGGATAAAATCAAGCAGGAGCTGACCGAATACGAGCTCGTTCCGGAGGAGTGGGGCGGCGATACGATTTTCGTGAGCGTCTCCGCGAAGCAGCGGACCGGCCTCGAAGAGCTCCTTGAAATGATTTTGCTCGTCGCCGAAGTCAACGACTACAAAGCGAACCCGAACAAACGGGCGCGCGGCACGGTCATCGAAGCCGAGCTCGACAAAGGCAAAGGCCCGGTCGCTCGGATTCTCGTTCAGCACGGCACGCTCAAGATCGGCGATGCCTTCGTCGCCGGGAACTGCTTCGGACGCGTCCGGGCAATGGTGAACGATAAGGGCCGCCGCCTCAAGGAAGCGGGCCCGAGCACGCCGGTCGAAATTACCGGCCTGACGGAAGTGCCGCTCGCCGGCGACCCGATGCTCGTGTTCGAGGACGAGCGCAAAGCGCGCGCCATCGCCGAGCGCCGCGCCATCAAGCACCGCCAGTCTGAGCTTGGCGCCAATGCGCGGGTTACGCTCGATGACTTGTATAAGCATATCCAAGAGGGCGAAATCAAGGATCTCAACGTTATTATCAAATCCGACGTGCAAGGCTCGGCCGAAGCGCTCAAAGGATCGCTTGCGAAGATCGACATTGAAGGCGTACGGGTGAAAATCATCCACAGCGGCGTGGGCGCCATCACGGAATCGGACATTAACCTCGCATCCGCTTCGAGTGCGATCGTTATCGGCTTCAACGTCCGTCCGGAGCCGCAGGCATTGGCGACGGCTGAGCAGGAGCAGGTGGATGTCCGCCTGCACAGCATCATCTATAATGTCATCGACGAGATCGAGCATGCGATGAAAGGGATGCTGGACCCGGTATTCAAAGAGGTCGTTATCGGTCAGGCAGAGATCCGCAACATTTTCAAAGTAAGCAAAGTAGGCACGATCGCAGGCTGTATGGTAACGTCCGGCAAAATAACCCGTTCCGCGAAAGCGCGCCTTATCCGCGGCGGCATCGTCGTGTTTGAGGGCGAGATTGAATCGCTGAAACGGTTCAAGGACGACGTCAGGGAAGTGGCGCAGGGCTACGAATGCGGCATTACGCTCGACCGGCATAACGACCTGAGAGAAGGCGACACGATCGAGGCATACGTCATGGAGAGCGTTGAGAGGTGATAGGCAATGGCGAAAATTCGCGTCGGCCGCGTCGGCGAACAGCTGAAGAAAGAACTCAGCCATATTATTCAAACCGAGCTTAAAGATCCCCGGATCGGTTTCATTACCGTGACGGGCGTCGAGGTGACGAGCGATCTTTCGCAGGCGCGCGTATACTTGAGCGTGCTCGGCAGCGACGATCAAAAGGAAGAGACGCTTAAAGCGCTGGCGCGCGGAACGGGCTTTATCCGCACCGAGCTCGGCAAACGGATGCGTCTGCGCCATACGCCGGAGCTGCTGTTCAAATTCGACAGCAGCATCGAGTACGGCAGCCGGATCGAATCGCTGCTGGGCGAAATCAACCGCGGCGGCGGTGATAACTGATGGCGGGGGCGGCAAGCGGAGCCGCAGCGGCTTACGAAAGGCAGCTTGAGGAAGCGCTGGCTTTCATGCGTGCGGGCGAACGTTTTCTGGTCGTGTCGCATGTCCAGCCGGACGGCGATGCGATCAGCTCGACGGTCGTCGCCGATTGGATGCTCCGCCGGCTGGGCAAGGAAACGGTGCTGCTGAGCGAAAGCGCGATTCCGGCAAAGCTCGGTTTTCTGCGGACGGCAAACACGATCGTCAATTACCGCCAGCAGCCGCCTGCGGAGAAATTCGACCGGATCGTGGCGGTCGATTGCGCCGATTTCCGGCGGATCGGCCTTCCGTCGGAGCTGTTCGCCGAAGGCGCGCAGCTGCTCAACATCGACCATCATCCGACCAACGACTCGTTCGGCGCCGTTAACGTGATCCGTACCGATGCGGCGGCAACGGTGGAAATTTTATACGATTTGATCGATCACGCCGGCCTTACGCCGGACCCGGAAGCGGCGGCCGCCATTTATACCGGACTCATTACCGATACCGGCGGCTTTCGTTATTCGAATACGTCTCCACGCGTCATGGAGGTAGCATCGCGGATGCTTGCATTAGGCGCGCCTGGGCATTGGATCGCCGACCATTTGCTGGAACGGATGACGAAGCCCCAGCTGCTGCTGCTGAAGAAAGGTCTCTCCCGGCTCGCATTTTCCGCCGATAACCGGGTCGCCTGGCTGCATATCGATCATGCCGATATGGCGGATACGGCTGCGGCGCCCGACGACTTGGAAGGACTCGTCAACTATGCGCGGAATGTGGAAGGCGTGGAGGTCGGCATTTTGTTCAAAGAAACGTCCGACGGCGAGGTCAAGGTGAGCATGCGTTCGGCCGGCAAGGCGGACGTTGCTGCCATAGCGCAAAGCTTCGGCGGCGGCGGGCATGTGCGGGCGGCCGGCTGCCGGCTGGAAGGGCCGATACCGGAAGCGATCGAGCGGGTCGTCGGCGCGGTAAGCGAGGCGCTCGGCCGATGATGGACGGGATTTTGGCGGTTTGGAAGCCAGCCGGCTGGACGTCTCATGATGTCGTAGCCCGGGTAAGGCGGCTGCTGCGCATCAAGCGGATCGGCCATGCCGGAACGCTGGATCCGGAGGTGACGGGCGTGCTTCCGCTCTGTATCGGGCGCGCAACCCGGGTCGTGGAATATGTGCAGGAGCTGCCGAAAGCTTACGAGGCCGTGCTGCAGCTGGGCATTGCGACGGACACCGAGGATTTGACCGGCCGGGTGCTGGAGGAATTGCCGAACGTCTCGGTCAGTGAGGCGGACGTTCGGCGGGCGCTGCGGTCGTTCGTCGGCGAAATCGAACAGGTGCCTCCGATGTATTCGGCCGTCAAGGTGGATGGGAAGCGGCTGTACGAGCTTGCCCGGAGCGGCCGTGTCGTGGAGCGCAAGCCGCGCCGCGTCACCATTTATCAGCTGGAGCTGCTCGGTCTTGAGCTCGACCTCCCGCATCCGGTCATCCGGCTGTCGGCCGTCTGCTCCAAAGGCACGTACATCCGGACGCTGTGCGCCGATATCGGCAGGGCGCTCGGCGTCCCGGCGGCGATGGCCGGGCTGACGCGGACGGTTTCCGGCGGAATCGCCGCGGAGCAATGTCTCACGCTGGAGCAAATCGAGGCGCTCCAGTCATCCGGGCAGCTGGCGGACAAGCTCATTCCGGCCGACCGGGCCATCGCTCACATGCCGGCCGCAACGGTCGGCATGGACGCGGCGAGAAGCGCGTTTCAGGGGAAGCGGATTCCGCTGCGGCTGGCGGACGGCCTTTCTCCCGAATCCTCATCCGAAGGGCGGCTGGTGCGGCTGTACGGGGAGGACGGGACGTTTCTCGGCATTTTCGAGTGCGGCGACGAGGCGCTGAAGCCGGTGAAGGTGTTTACCCCAACCGAAGAATTGGAACCCAGATAAAGCAGGTGTCAGAAGTGGAAATCATCACATTGCATTATCCGGTCGCGTCGTCCGAGGAAGCACGTTCGGCCGAGCCGAAAGCGATCGCGATCGGACATTTTGACGGCGTCCACAGAGGTCATCAGAACGTGATCCGGCGATGCGTGGACAGGGCGCGCTCTTTGGGCATCCAGGCGGCGGTTATGACCTTCCATCCGCATCCGAAGGAAGTGCTCGGCCAGGGCGGGCAGTACGCCTCCTGCCTCACGCCGCTGGCGGAGAAGGTCGAGCGGTTTCGCGGGCTCGGCGTCGATCTGGTCTATGTCGTCAGTTTCGACAAGGAGCTTGCGGGCGTCACTCCGCCGCAATTCGTCGCAGCGGTGCTGCGGCCGCTGCAAGTGCGGCATGCGGTGGTCGGCTTCGATTTTACGTTCGGCTCCAAAGGCTCCGGCACCGCGAGCATGCTGCGCGAGCTGTGCGAGCCGGAAATCGCCGTCGATATTATCGAACCGCTTATGCTCGAGGACGTCAAGGTGAGCAGCACGCTTGTGCGCGAATCGCTGGCGGAGGGCAAACCCGAGGAAGCGCGGGAGCTGCTTGGGCAGCCGTATGCGATATGCGGAACGGTCGTTCGGGGCGAAGGCCGCGGGAGGACGATCGGGTTCCCGACGGCCAACATTGAGCCGGATGACGCCTTTGTCATCCCCCGGCAGGGCGTGTATGCCGTCATCGCCGATTTCGAAGGCAGGTCGGTTCCCGGCGTGCTCAATATCGGCGTCAAACCGACCTTTCACGAGCATCTGCCCAAGCCGGTGCTGGAGGCGCACTTGTTTGATTTCAACGGCGACCTGTACGGGAAAACGATCCGCTTGCGGCTGATTTCGTTCCTGCGGCCGGAGAAGAAGTTCGGGTCGGCGGCCGAACTGGTCGAGCAGATTCATGCGGATGCTCATCAAGCCCGCTCCGTGTGCGCCGCCTACAATTAACCAGCTCTCCATTTACTTCTTATAGACGAGTGTGTTATACTCTAACTCGTTGCAGTCATGCAGCGTCTGTTTTCATCTGTAGGGAAGGCTGATTTCTTCATCCTTGTTCTACGGGGCTATGGGAAGATACTGCTGCTCCGCCAATGACGGCGGTGCCGGTTCTTCTTGCGTCCGGGCAACCGGATCAACCTTGGCTTGGCCGGCTCGATCTCACCGTCGGCGGCGAGGCTAACGGCGATTATAACGAAGGAGGTGAAGCAAGGATGGCACTTACGCAAGAACGCAAGCAGCAGCTCATCGACGAGCACAAAACGCACGCGAACGACACCGGTTCGCCGGAAGTTCAAATCGCTATCCTGACGCAAAACATCGTGAATTTGACGGATCATTTGCGGACGCACAAGAAGGATCATCATTCGCGCCGCGGTCTGCTCAAGATGGTCGGTCAGCGCCGCAAGCTGCTGGCATACCTGAAAAATAAAGATGTACGGCGTTACAGCGCATTGATCGAAAAACTCGGCCTTCGCCGATAAGAGATGCGAGCGAAAAAGCAACCTGGCTGATCCAGCCGCCCGGGTTTCGGGTTCGGCTGAACCGGGTTGCTTTTTGTAAATTCGAACTTGAAACCGATTGCTTCTGTGCAGGCCGGCGCAATGGGCCGAGGCCGAACAGAAGGTTAACGATATCGACAGGTCAAGCAGGAACTGCCGCGAAGTTGTCGAATGGGTTTCATCATCCATTACAAAACAGAAAACTGAATGCCGCGCGGGTTCATAGCTTTGCTTTGCTCCGCAAGGCATCAGCAAGGAGGGATTAAATGCTTCAACGTGTAGAAATGACGCTTGGCGGACGTTCGCTCTCGCTGGAAACGGGGCGGCTCGCCAAGCAGGCGAACGCGGCTGTGACGGTTCGTTACGGCGACACGGTCGTCCTCTGTACGGTTACGGCGTCGAACGAGCCGAAAAACCTGGATTTCTTCCCGCTTACGGTCAACTATGAAGAGCGACTGTACGCCGTAGGCAAAATTCCGGGAGGCTTCATCAAACGCGAAGGGCGTCCGAGCGAAAAAGCGATTCTCGCCAGCCGTCTGACGGACCGGCCGATCCGGCCGCTGTTCCCGGAAGGCTTTCGCAACGAGGTCCAAATCGCCAACATCGTGATGAGCGTCGACCAGGATTGCTCGCCCGAAATCGCGGCGATGATCGGCACCTCAGCGGCGCTGTCCGTTTCCGACGTGCCGTTTAACGGTCCTATCGGCGGCGTGATCGTCGGACGGATCGACGGCGAATTTCTGATTAACCCGACCGCCGAGCAGGAAGCGAAGAGCGATATTTATGTCGTCGTCGCCGGTACGAAAGACGCCATCATGATGGTCGAGGCGGAAGCGAACGAGGTGCCGGAAACGGTTATGCTCGAAGCGATCATGTTCGGCCATGAGGAAATTCGGAAAATCGTGGCGAAGATCGAAGAGCTTCAAGGGGCGGCTGGCAAGCCGAAAATGGAAGTCGTACTCCATGCGGTAGACGAGCAGGTTAACGCCGCGGTGCGCGATCATGCCGCCGAACGTCTCGTGGAAGCGGTGCGCATTCCCGAGAAGCACGCGCGTCAGGACGCAATCGATGCGATCAACGCGGATACCGTCGCTCATTTCGAGGCGGAATACGCGGAGACGCCTGAACTGCTCGGCGATGTCAAGGAAGTGCTGTACGATATCGTCAAGGAAGAAGTACGGCGCCTCATTACCCACGATAAAGTTCGTCCGGACGGACGGGGACTCTCCGAAATCCGCCCGATCGAATGCGACGTCGCGCTGCTGCCGCGGACGCACGGCTCCGGCCTGTTCACGCGCGGCCAAACGCAGGCGCTCAGCATATGCACGCTTGGCGCACTCGGCGACGTGCAAATATTGGATGGGCTCGATTTGGAGGAAACGACCAAACGGTTCATGCACCATTACAACTTCCCGCCGTTCAGCGTCGGCGAAGCGAGACCGCTCCGCGCCCCGGGACGCCGCGAGATCGGCCACGGCGCGCTCGGCGAACGTGCGCTTTCCAAGGTCATTCCGCCGGAATCGGAGTTCCCGTATACGATTCGTCTCGTTTCGGAGGTGCTCGAATCGAACGGTTCGACCAGCCAGGCAAGTATTTGCGCCAGTACGCTGGCGATGATGGATGCCGGCGTCCCGATCAAAGCGCCTGTAGCAGGCGTCGCGATGGGGCTGATTAAAGACGGCGATCACTTCTCGATTCTGACCGATATTCAAGGAATGGAAGACCACCTCGGCGACATGGACTTCAAGGTGGCGGGAACGGCCGAAGGCGTTACGGCGATCCAGATGGACATCAAGATCGACGGCATCGACCGGGCGATTCTGACCGAGGCGCTCGAGCAGGCACGGGAAGGGCGCATGTTCATTCTCGGCAAAATGCTCGAAGTGATGAAGCAGCCGCGCGGAAGCTTGTCACCGTATGCGCCAAAGATCTTCATCATGCACATCCACCCGGACAAAATCCGCGACGTAATCGGATCGGGCGGCAAAGTGATCAACAAAATCATCGACGAGACCGGCGTCAAAATCGACATCGAGCAGGACGGCACCGTCTTCATCGCCTCCTCCGATGCGGAAGCCAACGAACGCGCGAGACAAATCATCGAAGGCATCGTGCGCGAAGTGGTCGTCGGCGAGGTTTACCTCGGCACCGTCAAGCGGATCGAGAAATTCGGCGCATTCGTCGAAATTTTGCCGAACAAGGACGGTCTGGTCCACATTTCGCAGCTTTCGACCGAACGCGTGGGCAAAGTGGAGGACGTCGTGAAAATCGGCGATCAAATTACGGTGAAAGTGACCGAGATCGATCAGCAGGGCAGGATCAACCTGTCGCGCAAAGTGCTGCTGACGGCGGAAGCGCCGGCGAAATCCTGATAAGACGCCTCGACAGAAGCGTCTCGCCCGATAGGGATCAAGAGAAAGAGCCAGATTTTATCTGTCTCTTTTGTTTTGCCCGCAGAAAGCGTCGCCTCGGGAGCCAACCCGTCCTCATAAAACGGTCCTGCCCGTAATAGGATGTAGAGGGAAGGGTGGGACGAGGATGAAAGGGAAGAAAGCGATTGCGATGGCGGCGACGGCGGCGGCTTTGCTGCTGGCCGTTCAGCTGAACGGCGGCGGATTGTCCGACTATATTTCAGCCGCGAAGCGCGGAACGGCGGCGGTATCGGAGATCGCGTTCAAGCCGGCCGAGGAAGATCCGGCCCTCCTGCAGCGGATTGAAGCGGAAGCGGCGAAGCGCCGGACGCCGCCGGTTAACGCCATCGTAGACCGCGTATGGAAAGCGATTCCCGGCTACAACGGACTCGAGGTCGACATCGAGCGTACCTACCGGTTGAACCTCGGGAAGCCCGCGTCCGAGCCGATCCGGTTTATTTATAAGGAAGTGCCGCCGCAGGTCGGGCTCGACGATTTGGGGCCGCAGCCGATTTTCAAGGGAAACCCTCACAAGCCGATGGTCGCGCTCATGATTAACGTCGCCTGGGGCAACGAATATTTGGAGCCGATGCTGAAGACGCTGCAGAAGGAAAACGTCAAGGCGACCTTTTTCCTCGACGGCTCGTGGCTGAAGAAAAATCCCGATGCGGCGAAGCTTATCCAGTCCTACGGCCACGAAATATCCAATCATGCTTATTCGCACCCGGACATGAGCAAGCTGAGCCGGCAGGCCGCCTACGACCAGATCGCCAAAACCGAAGCGCTGCTGAAAACGACGCTCGGCGTGACGAACCAATGGTTTGCCCCGCCGTCGGGCGATTTCAACGACACCACGGTTCAAGTTGCTGCCGAGCAGGGGCTGGGGACGGTGCTTTGGACGCTGGATACGGTCGACTGGCGGCATCCGCCGGCATCCTCCATCGTCCAGAAAATCAAGTCTCGCGTTGCGCCTGGCTCGCTTATCCTCATGCATCCGACCGATTCTTCCAGCGCCGCGCTGGCCGGCATGATTGAAGCGATCAAAGGAAAAGGGCTTGCGCTCGGCACGGTCAGCGAGACGCTTTCGGAGAATCGGGCCGGTTCGGTTGAGGGGACGCCGTAATTTTGATATAGTGAGCTTATTGTGTTTTGAAGAAACTTTCAGGAGGATCCGCCTTTGAACAACTATACGTTAAGCAACGGCTTGCGCGTCGTCGTGGAGTACATCCCGACCTGCCGTTCGGTATCGTTCGGCATTTGGGTCAAAACGGGCTCGCGGAACGAAACGCCGGACAACAACGGCATTTCGCATTTCATCGAACATATGCTGTTTAAGGGGACCGGACGCCGCAGCGCGAAGGACATCGCCGATTTGTTCGACGGCATCGGCGGCAACGTCAACGCGTTTACGGCCAAGGAATATACGTGCTATTACGCCAAAGTGCTGGACCAGCACCTGCCGATGGCAGTCGATGCGCTGGCCGATATGTTTTTCGAATCCCGGCTTGACGGCGGCGAGCTTGCGAAAGAGAAAAACGTGATCCTGGAAGAGATCGCGATGTACGAGGACACGCCGGACGATAAAGTACACGACGAGGCTTCCCGCGCCGCATTCGGCGATCACCCGCTCGCGTATTCAATCCTCGGTCTCGAACAGCGGCTGTCGGCCATGGACGGCGATACGCTCCGCGGCTATATGGAATCGCACTATACGATCGGCAATACGGTCGTCAGCGTCGCCGGCAATGTGGAGGAGAAGGCGCTGCTTGAGCTGCTTGAGACCCATTTTGGCAAATTCGCGCGAAAAGGCGAGGATCAGGCGCTGTCGGCTCCGGCGTTTAACGGCACTTATTTGTTTCATAAAAAGAAGACGGAGCAAAATCATATCTGCCTCTCGTTTCCGGGGTGCTCGATTGCCGATCCGCAGCTGTATGCGATGATTCTGCTCAACAACGCGCTCGGCGGCGGCATGAGCTCCCGGCTGTTTCAGGAAATCCGCGAAAAGCGCGGGCTCGCGTATTCGGTCTATTCGTATCATACGTCGTATGCCGACAGCGGGCTGTTTACCGTCTATGCCGGAACGGCGCCGAAGCAGACGAAAGACGTGCTGGACCTGACGCTGGAGCAGCTGAGCGATTTGTCGGCCAAAGGGCTGACGGACGCCGAGCTGCATCGCGGCAAGGAGCAGCTGAAGGGCAGTCTCATTCTCAGCCTCGAGAGCACGAGCAGCCGGATGAACCGTCTCGGCAAAAACGAGCTGATGCTGGGCCGCCATTACACGCTGGACGAAATGCTGGAGCGGATCGACGCCGTTTCGATGAACGACGTCAAGGACGTGACCAAACGGATGCTGTCCGTTCCATTCGCGGTGGCGATGGTGGGCAGCAGCGATAAGGCGGCTGCGGCGTTGGGGAGGGATTCGCTTGTATCCGGTACTGTTTAAACGGCTTCCCGGCAACGAGGACCTGCCGCTTCCGCGTAAAATGTCCGAATGGGCGGCCGGCTTCGATCTCCATGCGGCGGTTTCCGGGCCGGTCACGCTGGCGCCCGGAGAGCGGGGGCTCATCCCTACCGGCTTTGCGATGGCGATGCCGCCGGAGCTGGAAGCGCAAATTCGCCCGCGCAGCGGGCTGGCGTTCAAGCACGGCGTAACCTGCCTCAATTCGCCCGGCACGATCGACGCCGATTACCGCGGCGAGGTGAAGGTGCTGCTCATCAATTTGGGGCAGCAGCCGTTCACGATCGAGCGCGGCGAGCGGGTCGCCCAAATGCTGTTCCAGACGGTGCCCCGGGTGGAGATCCGGGAAGTCGGCGAACTGCCGGACACCGTGCGGGGAGCCGGAGGCTTCGGGCATACGGGCGTCTAAATTTGAAAATCTGTAAGCGGCGCGTTCCGGTTCATCCGGGACGCGCTTTTTTGTCTCTCATCATGTCCTTTCACCCTTTCTGGGCGCATGCATAAGATGGTCTATATTCATCTTGCGCAGACCGCAATGCCGCCTATTCGGCGCTGGCCGGCCTGCGAGAGCACTCGGAAAGGAGTGAAGCCGAAATGCTGACAGGAGTTCAGGTCCTGCTTCTGGGAGGCGACGCCCGGCAGCTGGAAGTGATCCGGAAGCTGACGGAGCTGGATGCGGCCGTCACCGCCGCAGGCTTCGATCAGCTGCATACGCCGCTAGACGGCGCGGTTCAGGCGGATTACGCGGACGACTTGTTCGACGGCGTCGATGCGATTGTGCTGCCGCCGGTCGGAACCGACGACGACGGACGGATCACCGCGGTATTCAGCGACCGGGAGCTGGTGCTGTCGGGCATGCAGCTGGCGCGGGTGCCGAAGCATTGCGTCGTTTATGCCGGCATGGCCAAACCGTACTTACGCGAATTGTGCGAACAATACGGCATACGTTTGGTGGAGCTGTTCGACCGCGACGACGTGGCGATCTATAATTCGATTCCGACGGCTGAAGGCGCAGTCATGATGGCGATTCAAAATACGGACATTACGATACACGGCTCGAACTGTATGGTGCTCGGGATCGGCAGAACCGGCCTCACCTTGGCGCGGACGCTGCAGGGCTTGGGGGCGAAAGTGAAGACGGGAGTGCGCCGCGAGGAGCATTTTGCAAGGGCGCACGAGATGGGATTTGAGCCGTTTTACCTGTCGCAGCTGGTGCAGCATGCGGCCAATATTGACTTGCTTTTTAATACAATTCCGACTATGATAGTCACAGCGCAAATTATCGCAAATTTGCCGTCTCGGGCGGTTATTATCGACCTCGCTTCCAAGCCGGGCGGAACGGATTTCCGCTTCGCGGAGAAGCGGGGCATTAAAGCGTTGCTCGCCCCCGGACTCCCTGGTATCGTCGCACCCAAAACAGCTGGACGCATCATCGCGGATTGCTTAAGCCGGTTGATTATGGAAGATACCAACAAGCGGGGGAATGGGCAATGAAATGGCAGGGCAAAACGGTAGGCTACGCGCTTTCCGGTTCTCACTGTACCCTTGAGGAAGTGATGCCGATCGTAAAGCGCTTCGTGGACGAAGGCGCGAGCGTCGTTCCGATCGTCTCGCAGACGATCATGACGACGGATACCCGGTTCGGTACGTCGAACGAATGGCAGCGGCAGCTGAAAGCCATCACAGGTAACGAGCTGATCTCGACCGTCGTGGAGGCGGAGCCGCTCGGTCCATCGAAGCTGCTGGACGTTCTCGTCATCGCTCCCTGTACGGGCAACACGACCAGCAGGCTGGCGAACGCCATGACCGACGGTCCGGTGCTGATGGCGGCGAAAGCCCAAATGCGCAACCAGCGTCCGCTGGTGCTGGCGATTTCGACGAACGACGGTCTTGGGCTGAACGCGGCCAATATCGCCAAACTGCTCGTCTGCAAAAACATTTATTTCGTGCCTTTCGGTCAGGATAATCCGGTGCAGAAGCCCAATTCGCTCGTGGCGAGAATGGATCTCGTGCCGGAGACGTGCGAAGCCGCGCTGCAGGGCAAACAGCTGCAGCCGCTGCTGATCGAAAGGTTTCAATATACCTGACCGGTCCGAATCATCCCCGGGCTGACGGAGCAAACCTGAACATCAGTTTCTTTTCTCGGAGGGGATACGACACCATATGTCGACGCAGAAGTTGTTTAACGTCGCCGTCGTTGGGGCGACAGGAGCAGTAGGAGAACAAATCATCGGCCTGCTCGAAAAAAGAAACTTTCCGATCGCCGAGCTGAAGCTGCTGTCCTCGGCTCGTTCGGCCGGTTCATCCGTCATGTTCAAGGGCCGGGAGCTGATCGTTGAGGAGGCGGCGCCGGACAGCTTCAAAGGCGTCGAAATCGCGCTGTTCAGCGCGGGCGGCGAGGTCAGCAAAGCGCTTGCGCCGCATGCGGTATCGCACGGAGCGATCTGCATCGACAATACGAATGCGTTCCGGATGGATCCGGATACGCCGCTTGTCGTCCCCGAAGTGAACATCGACAAGATCAGCGGGCATAAAGGCATTATCGCCAACCCGAACTGCTCGACGATCCAGATGGTTGCCGCATTGAAGCCTCTGTACGACCGGTACGGAATATCCCGTATTATCGTATCCACTTATCAGGCGGTTTCGGGCGCCGGCAGCATGGCGATCGGGGAGCTGCTCCGCCAGACGGGCGATGTGCTCGCCGGCAAGGAGATCAAGCCCGACATTTTGCCGGTCGGCTCGCTTCCCGTCAAGCATCAAATCGCGTTTAATGCGATTCCGCAAATCGATAAATTCCAGGATAACGGCTACACGCTGGAAGAAATGAAAATGGTTCGCGAGACGAAGAAGATTCTGGGCGACGAGCAGATCGCCGTCACGGCCACCTGCGTTCGCGTCCCGGTCGTATACGGCCATTCGGAATCCGTTTACGCGGAGCTTAATCACGATTACGAGCTGGAAGACGTCAAAAGGCTCTTGTCGGATTCGCCAGGCGTCGTGCTTGCGGACGATCCCGCAAGCCAGCGGTACCCGCTCGCAACGGATGCCGCCGGCAAGCCGGATGTATTTGTCGGCCGGCTTCGCCGTGACCTTGGCTCTCCGCGCGGGCTGAATATGTGGATCGTTTCCGACAATCTGCTCAAAGGTGCAGCATGGAACGCGGTTCAAATCGCGGAATATATCGCGATCGGCAGTCAGGAATAATCGATATGGCATGAGCGGAAGGTCAAACGGATCGGTTCCGATACGCGTCTTGGGTTCGGATACGGAGGGTTTGACGATGGGCATCCTCGTTCAGAAGTTTGGAGGCACTTCGCTTTCCACCCCTGAAGCGCGGCAATACGTGCTCCGGCATATCGAAAGGGAGCGCGGGTGCGGGCATTCGCTGGTTGTAGTCGTTTCCGCAATGGGGCGAAAGGGCGATCCGTACGCGACGGATACGCTGCTTTCGCTTATTCGCGAGAACGGCGGCACGTGTACGGCTCAGGAGCGAGATCTGCTCATGGGCTGCGGGGAGCTCATTTCCGCCGTCCTGCTCAGTGCGCTGCTGCAGGCCGCATCCGTGCCGGCGACCGCATTATCCGGCGGCGGCGCCGGGATTATGACGGACCGGCAGTTCGGGAAAGCCCGCATTGTGGAAATTCGCACCGACGCTGTGCTGAAACAGCTGCATGCGGGCAAAGTCGTCGTCGTCACCGGCTTTCAGGGTATGACGGAGGACGGCGAGCTCACGACGCTCGGCAGGGGCGGCAGCGATACGTCGGCCACCGCGCTCGGAGCCGCATTAAAGGCCGAACGTGTCGATATTTATACCGACGTGAACGGCATTTTAACGGCAGACCCGCGCATTGTCGAAAACGCTCGTCCGTTGTCGGTGGTCGGCTATGCGGAAATTTGCAACATGGCCCGGCAGGGCGCGAAGGTCATCCATCCGAGAGCGGTGGAAATCGCGCAGCAGGCCCGCATACCGCTGCGCGTTCGTTCCACCTTTTCCGAGGATGAGGGAACGCTGGTTACGGACGTGCAGGAGCATGTGCTGACGACGGCGGTGCACGACCGCTATGTAACGGGCGTTACGCATGTCGCAGGCGTGACGCAAATTACGGTCCACGCCACGGATGGGCACTCCGACGTGCAGCTGCAAGTATTTCAAGCGATGGCGAAGCATCACATCAGTGTCGATTTCATCAATGTGACGCCCGGCGGAGCGGTTTACACCGTCTTCGACCAGGACGCCGGGCTGGCCGTTTCCGTCCTGCGGAAAGCCGGATTCGACCCGATTGCGATAAGCGGCTGCGCGAAGGTATCGGTGATCGGCGGCGGAATGAACGGCGTTCCCGGCATTATGGCCCGGATCGTCGAAGCGCTGACCGTGCGCGGAATCCCGATCCTCCAGTCCGCGGATTCCAATACGACCATTTGGGTGCTCGTCCGTGAGGAGGACATGGCGGAAGCGATTCGCGCGCTTCATCATAAATTTTCCTTGCATGAATAAGCCGAAACGCCTCGAAATTACGCTGTATACATTTATAGGCCATGCTTAATACATCTCGGAAATTGTAAAGTTCATAACGTGTTTTTCGCCATAGAAAATGCTTCGATGCCAGTTTGCTTCGCAAAACTTATGACGATGATTACGATGCCAGTTTTGCATCGCAAAACTTAAGACGATGATTACGATGCCAGTTTTGCTTCGCAAAACTTATAGGAGGAGTCGAAATGGATTTTGGAAGATTAGTGACCGCAATGGTGACGCCTTTCGATGAGAGCGGTGCCGTCGATTGGGAAGCCACGGGCCGGCTCATCGACTACTTGATTGAAGATCAGCAAAACGACAGTCTCGTCGTCTCGGGTACGACCGGGGAGTCGCCGACGCTCACCGACGAGGAGAAGGTCGAGCTGTTCAAGTATGCCGTCCGGCGCGCCGCCGGGCGCTGCAAAATCATTGCGGGCACGGGCAGCAACAATACGGCCCATTCCATCCATTTGACGAAAGCCGCGGAGCAAAGCGGCGTCGACGGCGTTTTGCTGGTGGTGCCTTATTACAATAAACCGAGCCAAGAGGGGCTGTACCAGCATTTCAAGGCAATTGCCGAAGCGACTTCCCTGCCGGTTATGCTGTACAACGTCCCGAGCCGAACGGTCGTTTCGATGTCGGTGGATACGACGCTCCGGCTGGCTGCGCTGCCGAATGTCGTCGCGACGAAGGAATGCGTTTCGCTGGACCAGGTAACGCAGCTCGTCGCTCAAGCTCCGGAAGGCTTCCGCGTGTACAGCGGGGATGACAGCTCCGGATTGCCGGCGCTTTCCGTAGGGGGTTACGGCATCGTCAGCGTCGCGAGTCATATTGTCGGTCAAGAGATGAAAACGATGATCGATGCATATCTCGGCGGGCGGACGGCCGAAGCGGCCGCGCTTCACGGCAAGCTGCATCCGATCTTCAAAGGTTTGTTCGAGCTGCCTCATCCGGTGCCGAATCCGGTGTTGGTCAAAGCGGCGCTCGCCTTCAAAGGCGTGCCGGTCGGAGGCGTCCGTCTCCCGCTTGTTCCGGCAACCGACGCCGAGCTGGCCGCGCTCAAGGAACTGCTCGCATAAACAAACCTCTTGGATCGTGCACATTAAGCGAAACAGCCGGACCGGCGCTCACAAGCGCCGGTTTTTTCTTTTGCCGCATGTAAACCGTTTACTTGTGTTTCTTATTTTCGATCATGTATAATGAAAGACAAGTGACGGTGTGCGGCAAATATTTCAAAATGTATGAAGCGCTTGGAGCGGCGAGGAAGCCGCGAAATGCGGTGTACGATTGGTGCTTTTGCGGGAAGCATAATCGTACCAACACCGAGCGGGCCGGGTACATGCGAAGGGCGCATGTAGCTCCCGCCGGTCGTGCGTTTTTTCCGGGCGGAATAATACAAATGCAAGGTTTGCTCAGCAAAGAAGCCTGCGCCCTGCGATCCGTTTATTGGCTTCAAGGCCGATTCGCGTGATCGCACGAATGTTGCACGTTCAATCTATTTGTTTATTCCGAATGGAAAATTATAGGAGGTATAGATAAAATTGACAAAGAAAAACAATCAGGAGAAACTGCTCGTTTTCGCGCTCGGCGGTGTCGGCGAAATCGGCAAAAACATGTATGTCGTACAATACGGCAATGATATCGTCGTCGTCGATTCGGGCTTGAAATTCCCGGAAGAGGATATGCTCGGCATCGATATCGTCATCCCGGATATCGCCTATTTGACTGAAAACCGCGATAAAGTCAGAGGCATTCTCATCACCCATGGACACGAGGATCATATCGGCGGCCTGCCGTACGTCCTGAAATATTTAAACGTGCCGGTGTACGGGACGAAGCTGACGCTTGGACTGATCGAAGGGAAATTGAAGGAAGCCGGCCTGCTCGGCGAAACGAAACGGATTCTGATCAACCCGGACTCTGAGGTGCAGCTCGGCTCGATTCGCGCATCCTTTTTCAAGGTTAATCACAGTATTCCGGATTCCGTCGGGGTCTGCCTCGATACGCCGGAAGGGATCATCGTTCATACCGGCGACTTTAAATTCGACCATACGCCCGTAAACAATCAATATGCGGATTTGCAGCGAATCGCAAATATCGGCAGCCGCGGCGTTCTGGCCCTGCTGTCGGACAGCACCAACGCCGAGCGCCCCGGATTTACGCCTTCGGAAAGCATGATCGGCGGCGAGCTGGAGGATATTTTCCGGAAGGCGACGCAGCGCGTGGTCGTGGCCACGTTCGCATCCAATGTGCACCGGATCCAGCAGGTGATCAACGCCGCGATCGCCACCCGGCGCAAAATCGCCGTCGTCGGCCGAAGCATGGTCAATATCGTGACGATCGCGTCCGAGCTCGGTTATTTGAACATTCCGGAAGGGATGATCATCGAGCCCGAAGAAGTGAATAAAATGGCGGCCGACCGCGTCGTCGTTCTGTCGACGGGAAGCCAAGGCGAGCCGATGTCCGCGCTGACGCGGATGGCCCGCTCGACGCACCGCAAGGTGGACATCCTGCCGGGCGATACGGTGATCATTTCCGCGACGCCGATTCCGGGCAACGAACGGTATGTCGGACGGACGGTGGACGAGCTGTTCCGTCTCGGCGCAAATGTCATCTACGGCCCGGGCTCGGTTTCCGGCGTTCACGTTTCCGGTCACGGCAGCCAGGAAGAGCTGAAGCTGATGCTGAACCTGATCCGCCCGAAATATTTCATTCCGATCCACGGCGAATACCGGATGCTGCGCCAGCATGCCCAGCTTGCCGAAGCGGTCGGCGTCGAGAAGGAAAATATTTTTATCATCGACAACGGCGATACGGTCGAATTCCAGGGCGGCACAGCGCGCAAAGGGAACAAGGTTCCGGCCGGCAATGTGCTGATCGACGGGCTCGGCGTCGGCGATGTCGGCAATATCGTGCTTCGCGACCGCAAGCTGCTGTCGCAGGACGGCATCCTGGTCGTCGTCGTCACGCTCAGCAAGCAGGACGGTACGATATTGTCGGGGCCGGACATTATTTCGCGCGGCTTCGTCTATGTGCGCGAATCCGAAGGCCTGCTTGAGGAAGCGAACCGGATCGTTACGACGACGCTTCACAAGCTGATGAACGACAAAGTGAACGAATGGGCGTCGCTCAAGACGAACGTCAAGGATGCGCTCGGCCGGTTCCTGTATGAACAAACCCGCCGCCGTCCGATGATTTTGCCGATTATTATGGAAGTTTAATCCGTCTGGACGGGAAACGGCTGCGTTCCGCGTGAGGCTCACGCGACGCAGCCGTTTTTTCATTTTCTTCACCAGGTATCCTTGCCGGCGGTATAATTCCAACCCGAAATTCAATACTATGCAGAGCCGGCATTGCGTGCGTATACGGCGGCGAATATGCTGAAAACCGCTAGGAGGGACAGGCATGTGGGAGGAAGGACAATATAAAACCATGGAACAGCCGGATCCGGGGGCACCGGAACGGAGGCCGGGCAATCCGGTCGTCGATACGATTCAGCAGCTCGGACAAACCGTCACCCCGGCGGCGGAATCGAACATCTTTTGCATGACGATTATCGGCCAGATCGAAGGACATATCGTACTACCGCCTCAAAATAAAACGACGAAGTACGAGCATATCATTCCGCAGCTCGTGGCCGCCGAACAGAACCCGAAAATTGAGGGCATTCTGATCGTCCTGAATACAGTAGGCGGCGACGTGGAAGCGGGGCTCGCCATTGCGGAAATGATTTCTTCATTGACCAAGCCGACCGTAACTCTGGTGCTTGGAGGCGGCCATTCGATCGGTGTGCCGATCGCAGTGGCGGGTCTGAAATCGTTTATCGCGGAGACGGCGACGATGACGATTCACCCGATCCGGCTGAACGGGCTCGTAATCGGCGTACCGCAAACGTTCGAATATCTCGATAAAATGCAGGAGCGCGTCACTCGTTTCGTCGTGTCGCACTCCAATGTTACCGAAGAGAAGTTTAGAGAGCTGATGTTTAAAACCGGCGAGCTGACCCGGGATATCGGCACGACGGTCATCGGCGTCGATGCGGTGAAGCATGGCCTGATCGACGCCGTAGGCGGCATCGGCGATGCGCTCCGCGAGCTGAATCAATATATCGAGGAAAGAAAGCGCGCGGTCGTCCCAGGGGCAGGGGTGATGCCGCAATGACCCTGTATACGTGTATGCCGCTGGAACTCGTGTATGACGGGATTAAGCAGCAGCCCGGCCCGTTCGTTGACGTCACGATCGGCAATGTGCGCATGCAGCTGGAGCCTCTGTCGCCCGGAATCGGCAAAATCGTCCGGCTGCTGGAATGCCCGCTCGATGCGTATCTGCGCCCGGAGCTGACGCCGGGCACCACGATCGCATACGGCGGCAGCGGGCAGCGATGAATAGACGTTAAGGCACCCCGATGCGGCGTGCGGATCCCGGTCCGCCCGCCGTTTTTCATGGGATGGAAGCGGCAGGACTGGATAAAGATAACACATTGGCACGTCCGGCTATGGTATAATGGCAGCACGAGGTGACTGAAATTGGCGAAACGCAAACGGAAAAAAAGCTCGCTTGGGACGAGCTTAAAATATGAAGTATACGGCATTCTGCTCATTTCCGTATCGATTATTGCGTTGTCCGGCGAGGCGACGGTAGGGCGATCGCTGTCCAAGCTGTTCGGGCTTATACTCGGCAAATTTTATTTTGTCATCGCGCTTGCAGGCGTTTACGTCGGACTGGCCGTTATGGTCAAGCGAGCGTGGCCGACGAGATGGACAAGCCGGAAGACAGGGCTCCTGCTGCTTATCCTTGCGCTTGCTCTTATGAGCTCGATCTCGGTCATGGACCAGAAAGTCGAACCGACGGGCGGATTGACGGCCGGTTATATTATGAGCCAGCTCGGCGACGATATCCGTTCGGCGCTGCTGAGCCCGCCTCTCGGTCAGCAGGACGCTCCGAT
Source organism: Paenibacillus humicola (assembly GCF_028826105.1). Taxonomy (NCBI): domain Bacteria; kingdom Bacillati; phylum Bacillota; class Bacilli; order Caryophanales; family Paenibacillaceae; genus Paenibacillus; species Paenibacillus humicola. The sequence continues at coordinate 3,310,363 of NZ_JAQGPL010000001.1, read as the reverse complement.
GCTGCAGAAACCGATCAGCGGCGGCTATGCTGGCGCTGTTCAATATGCACTGCTGTATTGGCTGTTCGGCTATTTCGGCGCAAAATTCATCCTTATCGTCATGTTCATTATTTCGATTATGCTGATGACCGGCAGATCGTATGTCGACCTGATCAAAATGGTCCGCCAGCGGGGCGTCCGGCTCTATTCGCTGTTTCGCATGAAGCTTGCGTCCAGACGGCCGGCGGCGCTGGCCGTTTCCTCGCAGGGCAATGCCGCGAGAAATCAGGACCCGGTCATCGACGACGATGATTTTGACGACGATGACGAAGATGAGCTTCCGCCCGTTCAGCCGGCCGGCCGGAAAAAGAAATCGTTATTTTTTTCCTGGTTTAACGAGACGCAGCCCAAAGAAGACGATACGCAGGCGGCGAACGACCAGGAATGGATGATGGACGATGAGCACTCCTCTGTGCTTGAGCGGTCCAAAGGTCGAAGCCCGGCTGCGGAATGGGATGACGAACAGGAGGAGGAACCTTGGACCGCCACGGGCGGCACCCCGTCGAGCCCGGTGCTCGAGCAGCCGTCCGCCGATCGTCCTCCTTGGGAAGACGGCAATGAAGCAGAAATGATTTCGGTCGGTCCCGGGAGCGGCGGAGGCGTTCTGCCGAATGGGCAGCGTGTCGTACAGCCCGTACTGTTCGAGGATGAGCTGGGCGGCGCCGGTAAACCGGCTCTGCCGGAAAGCGAAGCGCTCGTGAGCGGGGAGGAAGGCTGGCCGCCGGCCGCCCCGCCGCGACCGGCGGCAAAGCCGTACCAGCTGCCTTCCTTGTCCCTGCTCTCCAAGCCTCCCGCCGGCTCCAGGTCGACCGATATGTCCGACGCGCACGAAGCCCGGCGCAAGCTGGAGGCGACCCTCGAAAGCTTCGGCGTCCGGGCGAAGGTGCTGGACGTCGTCCGCGGACCCGCCGTCACGCGATATGAGGTGCAGCCGGCGACCGGGGTGAAGGTGAGCCGGATCGTCGGGCTTACCGACGATATCGCACTGGCATTGGCGGCAAAGGATATCCGGATGGAAGCTCCGATACCCGGCAAATCCGCAATCGGCATCGAGGTGCCGAATATGGAGGTGTCGGTCGTCACGATGCGCGAGGTTATGGAAACGCCCGCATTCCAGAACGCATCTTCCAAGCTGTCGATCGCTTTCGGCCGGGACATATCCGGGCAGCCGATCGTCGGCAACCTGGCGAAAATGCCTCACCTGCTAGTGGCAGGCGCTACCGGCTCGGGGAAATCGGTCTGCATTAACGGGATCATTACCAGCATTTTGTATAAGGCTCGTCCGGACGAAGTGAAATTTATGATGATCGATCCGAAGATGGTCGAACTGAACGTCTATAACGGCATACCGCACCTGCTCGCCCCGGTCGTCACCGACCCGCGGCGAGCCTCGCTGGCTTTGAAAAAAATCGTGGTCGAAATGGAAAAACGCTACGAGCTGTTTTCCAAGTCCGGCACCCGTAATATCGAAGGTTACAACACGTTAATGGTCGACAATCCGTCCGCAGTGCTTCCGTATATCGTCGTCATTGTCGATGAGCTTGCCGATCTGATGATGGTTGCCGCGAGCGATGTGGAGGATGCGATTACCCGCCTTGCGCAAATGGCGCGAGCAGCGGGCATCCATCTCATCATTGCGACGCAGCGGCCGTCGGTCGACGTCATCACCGGCGTGATTAAGGCGAATATCCCATCGCGTATCGCCTTCGGCGTTTCCTCGCAGGTCGATTCGCGAACGATTCTTGACATGGCCGGTGCGGAGAAGCTGCTCGGACGAGGGGATATGCTGTTTCTCCCGGTCGGGATGTCGAAGCCGATTCGCGTACAGGGAGCGTTTTTGTCCGATCAGGAGGTAGAGGCGGTCGTCGGCTATACCCGCCCGCAGGCGGAGGCGGAATATAAGGAGGATCTTGTGCCGGAAATCGAAGAGGTCTCGCCCGAAAACGACGAGATGCTTGACGAGCTGTTCGATCAAGCCGCCCGTATTGTGCTGGAAGCGAAGCAGGCATCCGTTTCGCTGCTGCAGCGGCGGATGCGGATCGGCTATACGCGCGCGGCGCGGCTCGTCGACCAGATGGAGGCCCGGGGTATCGTAGGCCCGTATGAAGGGAGCAAACCGCGCGAAGTGCTTATGACGATCGACCAGTTCGACGCCGGAAAGATTAGCTCCTGATACAAAATCGTGCATAGAAGCCATTCCCCTTTCTCATACTAGGTATATGCTTCGCTTGCTTTGCGAAATCCACTTGCAAGAGAAAGGCAGATACCGATGATGAGAAATCGTCTAGTTGCGGTGACTGTAGTCATCGTCCTTCTGTTGCTCGGCGCATTTACGCTGCGGCATGCGGAAAACGGCAAAACGGCCGAAACGTTCAGCAGCGCCACGCTGCAGACCGGATCCTCGGGCAAAGACGTGTACGAGCTGCAGGGCCGTCTTAAATATCTCGGGTTTTACGATGGGAAGGTCGACGGCCAATTCGGCACGAAAACGAAAAATTCGGTCACTTGGTTTCAATGGAAATTCGGCTTGAAATCGGACGGCGTCGTAGCGGCAAAGACGAAGCTCAAGCTGTGGGAAGCGACGAGAAACTGGCGGCCGACCGCCGCCGACTTACCTTCTTCGGGCGGTCAGGGCGGCTCCGCGGGCGGAACGAATTTATCCAAATCGAGCAGGCTCGGATTGTCGGACAACGATTTGAAGCTAATGGCCAATGCGGTTTACGGCGAATCGCGCGGCGAGCCTTACGTCGGCCAGGTCGCGGTTGCGGCCGTAATTCTGAACCGTCTGAGTTCGCCGAGCTTCCCGAATTCGATCTCGGGCGTCATCTTCCAGCCCGGCGCGTTTACCGCTGTGGCCGACGGCCAAATTTGGCTGACGCCGAACGCGACGGCAAAGAAAGCGGTGCAGGACGCCATCAACGGTTGGGATCCGACTGGCGGATGCATCTATTACTTCAATCCGGTAACGGCGACGTCGAAATGGATTTGGTCGCGTCCGCAGGTCAAAACGATCGGCAAACATATTTTTTGCATGTAACGAAGAAGAAGCAGCCCGCTTGCCGGCCCGGGTTGCTTCTTCCATTTCCAATCGGGTAGAATGGAATAGATTCTTGCGGATTGGAATAGATTGACTTTATAAACTTGAGCGGAAGGGGACGCATGCGCTTGAGCACTTCCCAATTTGAACGCGGCCGAATAGGCCGTATCCGACTGCATGTTATGCCGACGCAGCGCTTTAAAACGTTTTCGATATCGCTTTACGCAGGACTTCCTTTAAAGGAAGAGACGGTGACGCCCGCCGCTCTGATTCCATTCGTGTTAAGGCGCGGGACCGCATCGACGCCGGAGACGATCGCGTTCCGGGAACGGCTGGACGACCTGTACGGCGCCGGGTTCGGATTCGATGTCTACAAGCGCGGAGACGCTCAAATCATCCAGTTTCGGATGGACGTGATCAACGACCGGTTTGTTTCGTCGAATCAGCCGCTCCTGCTGTCGTCCTTGAAGCTGCTCGGCGAAGTGGTGACCGATCCGGTCATGGAAGGCGGACGGCTTCGCCCCAAATATGTCGAAGCCGAGAAGGGGACGCTCCGCAAACGCCTCGAAGCGATCGTCAACGATAAAATCCGGTACGCCGCCGAGCGGTGTCTCGAAGAGATGTGCCGGAACGAGGCGTACCGTCTGCACCCGCTGGGCCGGCTCGCCGCGATCGATGAAATTACGCCGGAATCGCTAACGGCGATGTACCGGAGATGGTTGTCCGAGGCGGCGCTTGACTTGTATGTCGTCGGCGACACCGATCTTGAGCAGGTGAAGTCTTATGTCGCCGACGCATTTCGTACCGGGGACGGGGAGCCGTCCGCGTATGCGCTCCCGGATGTTGTCGTGCATCCTTCCGAGGTGCGAACCGTCATTGAGCGAATGGACGTTACGCAGGGCAAGCTGAATATGGGACTGCGCACGAACACGGCCTATGGGGATGACGACTACCCCGCGGCGCTTATGTTTAACGGCATTCTCGGCGGTTATCCGCATTCGAAGCTGTTTATTAATGTCAGGGAAAAAGCAAGCCTTGCTTATTATGCCGCTTCCCGGCTGGACGGGCATAAAGGCATTTGCACCATTCAGTCCGGAATCGAGTTCGGCAATTACGAGAAGGCGACGAACATTATCCGGGAGCAGCTGGACAGCATGCGGTCCGGGCAATATAGCGATTTGGAAATGAATCAGACGAAGGCAATGATCGCCAATCATTTGCGGGAGCTTCAAGATTCCGCAAACGAGATGATCGGCTTCGATTTCAACGCGGTGCTGTCCGGCCGAGAACGGACGACGGCCGAGCTCATCCGGCAGGTGGAGGCGGTAACCCCGGAGCAGATCGCCGCCGTCGCGCGTAAAACCGAGCTTGATACCGTCTACTTTCTGCGCGACCAAAAGGAGGGCGAGTAACGATGGAAACCGTTGCATACCCGGGCGTCCAGGAAACGCTCTACCGCGAAGTGCTTCCGAACGGCCTGGAGGTCGTGCTCCTGCCGAAGCCGGGCTTCAGTAAAACGTACGCTACGTTCTCGACCAAATACGGCTCGGTCGACAACCGGTTCGCGGTCGGAGACGGGTCTCCGATTTCCGTACCCGACGGCATCGCCCACTTTCTTGAACATAAAATGTTCGAGGAACCGACCGGCGACATTTTCGCCACGTTCGCTTCGCAAGGCGCATCGGCGAACGCGTTTACGAGCTTCGACCGGACGGTCTATTTGTTTTCGGCTACCGGACAAATAAACGAAAACCTGGAGACGCTGATCAATTTCGTGCAGCATCCGTATTTTACGGACGAGAATGTCGAGAAGGAGAAAGGCATTATCGAGCAGGAGATCAACATGTACCGCGATAATGCCGATTGGCGCGTCTATTTCGGGCTGATCGACGCTTTGTATCATGTACACCCGGTCCATATCGATATCGCGGGCACGGCGGAGTCGATTCGAAAAATCGACAAAGAAACGCTTTATGCCTGCTACAACACCTTTTATCATCCGTCGAACATGTTTTTGTTCGTCGTCGGGGGATTCGATCCCCGGAACGTTATGGAGCTGATCCGAAACAACCAGGCAGGTAAATCGTTTCCGACGCAAGGCCCGATCACGCGTTATTTCGATCCGGAGCCGGAAACGGTCAAGCTGCCGCGCAAAACGGCCTCGCTTCCCGTTTCGCTTCCGAAATGCATGATCGGTTTCAAGGAAAATCGACCGAGTCTGGCGCCCGATGAACTGCTCCGAACGGAAATCGCCACGAAGCTGATGCTTGACGCGCTCCTTGGTTCGAGCTCGCCCATATATCACGAGCTGTATGACGATAATCTGATTTCCGATTCGTTCGGACACGAATACAACAGCGCCGAAGATTACGCCTTCTCCGTCGTCGGCGGGGAAACGCGCGATCCGGATGAGCTGATCGCCAGATTTCGTACGGCGATTGAAGCCGCAAGCGAGAACGGGCTGCAGGAAACCGCCTTCGAACGGACGCGGCGCAAAAAAATCGGCGGTTATCTGCGCATGCTTAATTCCCCCGAAGCGATTGCAGGCGAATTTACGCGATACCGTTTCCGCGGCGCGGACTTGTTCCGCGTGCTTCCCGTTTATGAAAGCATAACGCTGCAGGAAGCCAACGACCGGCTCAGAAGCCATTTCGACTGGAACCGGATGGCCGTGTCGATTGTCGCCAAGGAAACGAAGTGAAGCCGTTTAAGGATATGACGGTGCTCGTCACCGGGGGAAGCCGGGGGATCGGCGCGGCGATTGCGCGCCGGTTTGCCTCGGAGGGGATGAACGTCGTTATTCATTATCACCAGTCTCATGAAGCCGCCAACGAAACGGCCCGCACATGCCTGCGCGCCGGCGCCGCCAATGTGATGACCGTCTCCGCGGATTTGCGTTCCCGGGAACAGCTTGTGCGCGTGCGGGAAAAGCTGTCTCAGCGGGAGCTTGTTCCCGATATTCTCGTCAATAACGCGGGAATCGCGCATTACAGCATGCTGGCTGACGTGTCGGAGGACGAATGGGACGACGTGATGTCCGTAAACCTGAAAGGAATGTTCCTTTGCACGCAGCTGTTTATGCCGGCCATGATCACTCAGCGGTTCGGACGAATCGTGAACGTATCATCGATTTGGGGAATTTCCGGAGCATCGTGCGAGGTGCTGTATTCGACGACAAAAGGCGGCATGAACGCTTTTACGAAGGCGCTCGCCAAGGAGCTCGCTCCGTCGGGCGTGACCGTCAACGCGGTTGCGCCGGGCGCCGTCGATACCGTTATGCTGGACAACCTGGGCGCGGAAGAGAAGACGGCCCTGGAATCCGAAATTCCGGTCGGCCGCTTCGCGCAGCCGGATGAAATCGCTTCGCTCGTTTATTTTCTTGCACTGCCGGAATCGGCCTACATTACGGGACAAATCATTAGCCCTAACGGCGGGTGGCTGACCTGACGGAGACGAATCTTTTGCTTCGCCGCAAAACGTGAAACTTTCCGGGCCCCGGGCTCGTCGTATAATTAAACCCCTTTGCGCGTACAATACGATTGTTGCCGGGTAACGGTCAACACGCAAAGGAGGAGCAACGAATGACAACCGTCCTTACTAATTTTGACACGTGGAAAGATTTTCTGAAGGAGCGGGTGAACGCAGCGAAGGATATCGGCATGAACGAGGAAGCGATATCCAAGCTTGCTTTTGAGATCGGCGAGTTCCTGAGCGATAAAGTCGATCCCAAAAACGAGAAGCAGCGCGCCCTGAAGGAAATTTGGGACGTTGGAGACGAAGAGGAACGGAAGACGATCGCACGCCTCATGGTCAAGCTGGTTCAGCGTTCGTAAGCAGCTCCCACCGCACAGAAAAGCCTCCCGAATCCGGAGGCTTTTCTGCAATGGTTTGAAATGATCTTGCAGGAATTTGACGAATATTGTAGAATAATATCTTCGTTAACGTCAGTTCCCTATAAATGAGGTGTCTCATGGAGCTCAAACAGTGGTATATGGAATATAAGATACATAAAAACCGTCCGGGCCTGCTCGGCGACATCGCCTCGCTGCTCGGAATGCTTGAAGTGAACATCGTGACGATCAACGGCGTCGAGAATCGGACCCGCGGAATGCTGCTGCAAACGAACGACGAGGAAAAAATCGAGATTCTCGGCCAGATGCTGCAGAAGGTCGATAATATAACGGTGAATAAGCTTCGGCCCCCCAAGCTGGTCGATATATTGGCAGTCCGCCACGGCCGCTATATCGAACGCGACTCCGACGACCGGAAAACGTTCCGGTTTACGCGCGACGAGCTGGGGCTGCTGGTTGACTTTCTGGGCGAGGTGTTCAAGCGGGAAGGCAACCAGGTCATCGGGCTCCGGGGCATGCCGCGCGTTGGGAAGACCGAATCGATTATCGCGGGAAGCGTCTGCGCCAATAAACGGTGGACGTTCGTATCTTCCACGCTGCTTCGCCAGACGGTCCGCAGTCAGTTGTCCGAAGAAGAAATGAATCCGAACAATATATTCATTATCGACGGAATCGTCAGCACGATCCGCTCGAACGAGAAGCATTACGGCCTGCTGCAGGAAATCATGGCGATGCCGTCGACGAAGGTCATAGAGCATCCGGATATTTTTGTGCGGGAATCGGCCTATGAATACAGCACTTTTGACTATATTATCGAGCTTCGCAATACACCGGACGAAGAGATAACCTATGAGACGTTCACGTCGAACTATAACGATTTTGAGTAGAACGGATGGTGTAAAACATGTCGGATTTAGGCGCCTTGCTCCGTAATGCCCGGGAACAGCGGGGCTTGACTCTGGAGGATGTTCAGGAACAGACGAAAATACGCAAACGTTACTTGGAGGCGATCGAAGAAGGCAACTACTCGGTGCTTCCGGGATCTTTTTACGTCCGCGCTTTCGTAAAGAACTATTCCGAAACGGTCGGACTCGATGCGGATGAAGTGCTGCGATTGTATCAGAAAGAAATTCCTTTGCCCGCGCCGGAACCGATTGTCGAGCCGGTGCAGCGCCCGCGGCGTTCGGCTAACAGCTCCACATCGGACCGCTGGAGCCGCTGGGGCTTCCGAGCCTTGATGTGGTCGTTCCTGCTGCTCATCGTTGTCATCGTCTATGTGTTTGCGATCAACCGTCCGGGCGGGGACAACGTCAATTCGGCGGATGACGGGAAAATGACGAATCAGACGGCACCTCCGCCTGTGAATCAGCCGGACGGCAATGCGGCGAAGCCCGGTAACAGCACGGCAAACGATGGCAATACAGCAAGCGGAGGAACGGAGAGCAACGGCGGCACCGCGGATCAGACGCCACCCGGCGGCACAGCGGACGTACCCGTTACGCAGACGACGCTGAATTTGACCCGGACATCGGGCAAAACCGATTATTATGAAATATCGCCTGTAGGAACACATAAAGTGGAAATTAAAGCTTCAGGCGGCAGCAACTGGTTCGGGGTTTCTGAAAACAGCAAAGACGGAAAATTTCTGCTGCAGAAGACGTTAAAAGATGGAGAGACAGCCGAGGTCGATTTTCAAGGGCCGGTTTACATCAACATCTCGAATGCGAAGGTTCTCGACGTGACGATCGACGGCGTGCCGTTGAATGACGGGAACAAAGCCGGAACCTGGCATATGCAGGTTGATCCGGCTGAAGCGGCGGGAACGAACGGAGAGACGGCAAATAATCCGGACGCTTAGTCTGACGATCGTCATGAACCGGTCGCTGACAAATCCGGCGCATCGCCGTGCGGACCGATGGCGAACGAAGGCATCCCGCTGCGCCCGGGATGCCTTTTCTTGCGCCGCGGTTTCGGTTATAATACGTGACATGAAAGTTTTGGAAAGGAGCGGAACCATCGGCATGAGCTCGGAAAATTCTTTTGACATCGTCTCGAAGGTCGACATGCAGGAGCTGTCCAACGCCATTACGCAGGCGGAGCGCGAAATCGAAACCCGTTTCGATTTTAAAGGCAGCAAGAGCAGCATCAAGCTGGAGAAGGACGAGCTTGTCGTCGTATCGGACGACGAATACAAGCTGAAGAGCGTCATTGACATTTTGCAGTCCAAAATGATAAAACGCGGCGTACCGATCAAAAATCTCGAATACGGCAAAATCGAGCCGGCTTCGGCGGGAACGGTCAGGCAGAACATCAAGATGAAGACGGGCATCGAGCAGGATATCGCGAAGAAGATCAACATTCTGATTCGCGACTCGAAGCTGAAGGTGAAAAGCCAGATTCAAGGAGACCAGCTGCGCGTGACGGGGAAAAGCAAGGACGACCTGCAGGCGGTTATGGCTTTGCTGCGCGGGGCTGATCTGCAGATCGATTTGCAGTTTACGAATTTTCGGTAAAACGCTTTCGCATCTCATAGGAAAGTCCCGTTCCGGACGCATTTTGCTTGCGAAAAGCGGGGCTTTTCCTGTTTTGACACGCTATAGGCCATGTATTATACTTGTTAAGAAGCTTTACGGATAAGATCTGGGGGAACATCCATGACGGAAAGAGTGAAGGTAGTCACGCTGGGATGCGAGAAAAATCTCGTCGATTCGGAAATCATGTCCGGGCTTATTCACGAGCGCGGATATCGGCTTGTGGACCAGCCGGAAGAAGCGACGGTGATTATCGTCAATACATGCGGTTTCATCGATGCGGCCAAGGAAGAATCGGTCAATACGATTCTGGATATGGCCGAGCTGAAGCAGACGGCGCGCCTTAAGGCGCTGATCGTGTCCGGCTGCCTGACGCAGCGCTACAAACAGCAGCTGATGGAAGAAATGCCCGAGATCGACGGCATCGTCGGTACCGGGGATTTTCATCATATCAACGATATCGTCGACGAGGCGCTGCGAGGGAAGAAGCCGGTCCGCGTCGGCAATCCGGTGTTCGACTACGAGCGGAAGCTGCCGCGGCTGGTCGCAACGCCCCGTTATACCGCCCACGTCAAAATCGCCGAAGGGTGCGACAATGCGTGCACCTTCTGTTCGATTCCGATTATGCGCGGCAAGTTCCGCAGCCGGTCGATCGAATCGATCGTCGACGAAACGAAGCGGCTTGCGGCGCAGGGCGTCAAGGAAATCAGCCTGATCGCGCAGGACTCGACCAATTACGGGACGGACCTTTACGATACATTCATGCTGCCCGAGCTGCTGCGGCGCGTCAGCGAAGTGGACGGAATCGCCTGGGTAAGGCTTCATTATGCCTATCCGGGTTTTTTCACGGACGAGCTGATCGAAACGATCGCGTCCAATCCGAAAATTTGCAATTATATCGACATGCCGCTGCAGCACAGCGAGGATTCGATTTTGAAGCGCATGCGCAGGCCGGGCAGACAGCGAGACGCCCGCGAGCTGGTTGCTAAAATCCGTTCGCGGATTTCCGATGCGGCAATCCGCACGTCGATGATCGTCGGCTTCCCGGGCGAAACCGACGAGGATTTCGAACGCCTGTGCCAATTTGTGCGCGAGATGAAGTTCGACCGTCTCGGCGTATTTACGTATTCGCCCGAGGAGGATACGCCGGCTGTTCGCCTGCCCGACCACGTGCCGGATGAGATCAAGGAATGGCGGGCCAATACGCTGATGGAGATTCAGCGCGAAGTGTCGCGGGCGAGCAGCGGCAAATATATCGGCCGGGAAATCGACGTGCTCGTCGAGCGTTACGACGGCCGCAGCGATATCTTCGTCGGCCGCTCCGTTTACGATGCCCCGGAGATCGACGGCGAGGTGTTCATCTCCAATTGCCGGGTTCAGATCGGCGAAATTCAAAAGGTGCGTATCACGCACGCTTATGAATTTGATATGTCCGGGGAGGGACTGTCGTGAATTTAGCCAACCGCATCACGCTGGCCCGTATTTTTCTCGTGCCGATCATCATGTTTCTGCTGCTGATCAACATCAATTTAAAGCCGCTGTCTTTTGCCGATTTTTCAATTACTTGGAATCAGATTTTGGCGGCGCTCATTTTCATCATTGCGGCAAGCACGGACGGGCTGGACGGCTATATTGCCCGGAAGAACAAAATCGTCACCAATCTCGGCAAGCTGCTCGATCCGCTTGCGGATAAACTGCTCGTGGCGGCCGTGCTGATTTCGCTGGTGGAGATGAACAAGCTGGGGGCTTGGATCGCCATCGTCATTATTAGCCGCGAGTTTGCCGTGACCGGTCTTCGCCAGATCGCCCTCCTCGAAGGCGTCGTGCTGGCCGCGAGCAAATGGGGAAAATGGAAAACGGCCGTGCAGATTACGATGATCATTGCGCTGCTGCTGAACAATTTTCCGTTTACGTTCGTCCATTTCCGCTTCGATCTCGTATCCAGCTGGGCCGCGGCTCTCATTACCGTTTATTCCGGCATCGATTATTTCGTCAAAAACAAAAACCTCATTCCGTTAACCGAGTGAGGCGGCTCGTGATGATGAAGCATCATCCCTGACATGTCGTGGGATGATGCTTTTCATTCATAAAATAGGCAAAAGGAGCTGCTGTTTATGCGCGCAGAAATTATCGCGGTAGGTACCGAGCTACTCCTCGGGCAAACCGTCAACACGAATGCGACTTACCTTTCGCAGGGGCTGGCGGAGCTCGGCATCGACGTTTATTTTCAAACCGTGGTCGGCGACAACGCCGGCCGTATCCGGCAGGCGATCGAGCTGGCGCGGACGCGGGCGGACGTGGTGCTGTTCACCGGCGGCCTCGGGCCGACGCAGGACGATTTGACCAAGGATGCGCTGGCGGACTATTTAAATCTCTCTTTGACCGAGCATGGACCGTCCATGAAAAAAATCGAAGAAATGGCCGCGAAGCGGGGCATACCGCTGATCGAAAGCAACCGCAGACAAGCGAACATGATCGAAGGCTGTACGCCGCTTGAGAACGAGGCGGGACTGGCTGTCGGAAACGCGCTGACCGTGGACGGGACGCATTACGTGCTGCTGCCGGGGCCGCCGCGCGAAATGCGGCCGATGTTCGACGGTCCGGCCAAAGCCTGGCTGAGGACCGTTTCCGGAGAGGATCGGCGCCTTTATTCCAGGACGCTGAAATTCGCCGGAATCGGCGAGTCCGCGCTTGAGCATCAGCTGATCGGGCTGATCGACGGCCAAAGCGATCCGACGATCGCGCCTTACGCCAAGGAAGGCGAAGTTGCGATCCGGCTGTCAACCAAGGCACTGAGCGAGCGGGAGGCTGCGGGAAGGCTGGACGAGACGGAGGCGCAGATTCGAAGCCTGGTCGGCGAACATCTTTACGCAGCGGAAGATATACCGCTTGAAGAAGCCGTTATTCGGTTGCTGCGATCCGAAGGTCTGAAGCTGGCCAGCGCGGAAAGCGTTACGGGAGGGCTGCTTACCCAGCTCATCACGAATATTCCCGGGAGCAGCGGCGAATTTCTTGGCGGTTTCGTGACGTATACGAATCATATGAAGCACCGGCTGCTCGGTATCCCGATGGCGCAGCTGGAAGGCGAAGGCGCTCCCGGCGCGATCAGCGAATCGACGGCCGCGCTCATGGCGGAGCGAACGCTCGAAATAACCGGCGGCGATTACGGCGTAGCGCTGACGGGTGTCGCGGGGCCCGCAGAGTCGGAAGGCAAGCCGGTCGGACTCGTTTATATCGGCCTTGCGGTCCGCGGCGGGGAGACGGAAGTATACACCGCCCAATTGAATGGAAACCGGGGAATGATTCGGCTCCGGGCGGCCAAATCGGCACTGTACCGCTTGTGGCTGGCATTAAAGGACCGGAAATAACCGTATGAATACGGACGAACTGTCGAGTAAACAAGTCGAATGTGAACGTTTTGTGACGACGGCTTGCCAACCCCGATTTTATCGTCTATAATCGTCATTAGTTGACGGAAGAACCGTGGCGAAGATTACTTTGCTGCGGTTTTTTTTTATTGCCTTTGACCTTCGAAGGGATAGGAATATATGTTCGTAAAAATGCTTGCTAACGCAGGTGAAACAAGGTATCATGAAACTATAAATCGTGAAGGATGTGAATTCGTTGTCAGATCGCCGCGCCGCCCTTGAAATGGCTTTGCGTCAGATTGAGAAACAATTCGGAAAAGGTTCCATTATGAAATTGGGAGAATCCGCTCAGCTGCAGGTCGAAACGGTTTCCAGCGGATCCCTTGCATTAGATATCGCACTCGGCATCGGCGGTTTTCCGCGGGGCCGCGTCATTGAAATCTACGGTCCGGAATCGTCCGGTAAAACGACGTTTGCGCTTCATGCAATCGCAGAAGCGCAGCGCAGCGGCGGACAAGCCGCTTTTATCGACGCAGAGCATGCGCTTGATCCCGTCTACGCGGGCAAGCTGGGTGTCAATATCGACGAGCTGCTCCTTTCGCAGCCGGACACGGGGGAGCAGGCGCTCGAAATTGCCGAGGCGCTCGTGCGCAGCGGCGCGGTCGATATTATCGTCATCGACTCTGTGGCGGCACTGGTACCGAAGGCGGAGATCGAAGGCGAGATGGGAGATTCCCATGTGGGTCTGCAGGCCCGGTTAATGTCGCAGGCGCTTCGGAAGCTGTCCGGCGCGATCAGCAAATCGAAGACGATCGCCATCTTCATCAACCAGCTGCGCGAGAAGGTCGGCGTAATGTTCGGCAACCCGGAGACGACTCCCGGCGGACGCGCGCTGAAATTTTATTCCAGCGTACGGCTTGACGTTCGCCGCGTGGAGACGATTAAGCAGGGGAACGATATGGTCGGCAACCGGACCCGGGTGAAGGTCGTGAAGAACAAGGTTGCGCCTCCATTCAAGCAGGCGGAAGTCGATATCATGTACGGAGAAGGCGTTTCGAAAGAAGGCAGCATCATCGATATCGGCGTCGAAATGGATATCGTGCAGAAGAGCGGAGCCTGGTTTTCGTTCAGCGGCGAGCGCCTCGGACAAGGCCGGGAGAATGCGAAGCAGTTCCTGAAGGATCACCCTGAAATTTCCGCTACGATCGAGCAGCAAATTCGTGAAGCCAACAATATGGCGGCAGCCTCAATGAACCCCGCTTCGTTCAGCAGTGACGAAGAGGACGAGCTTGACCTGGGTCTCGAATAATCGACACACTGCAGGGAGTCAGTCCCGGCAAAGGATAGGCCTGTGCAGGTCCAGAAGGCTTGGTTCAAACAGAGTCCGTTTTTTTCGGAATTATCGATTGACGGAAAAGACCTAATTGCCGCTTCGTTTCAAATATTGCAGTTATTTGTCTGCATGGCCGAAAAGCACCTGACCGGTGCTTTTCGGCTTTCAATTATTATAGCCAGGCTGCCGTTATTATCGGCCAAGCCGATGTTTGGGATTGATTTCGGAATGGATCAAAGGAAGAGCTGCCGATTGCCCTCGAGGACGTCGCGTTTCTTTCTTGAATCGTTCGAGCGGAAGGAGGAAGATGGTGAACAGCGATAGCGGACCCCGCGATGAGCTGCGGAGAATCGCCTCCGTAGAACAGGACCGGAAAGAGAAACGGCGATACCATCTGATTTTGGATGGCGGCGACGAGCCGTTTATGACCGTTCACGAGGACATTTTGATCCGGTTTCGGCTGCTGAAAGGAAGGGAGATTCATCCGGACGAGCTGAAGGATATTATTCGGGAAAACGAACGGCATCGCGCTTATGCACTTGCCTTGTCTTACCTGGGCGCCAGACCCCGCACCCGGACGGAGATCGCGAGGTATTTGGCGCGCAAAGAGCTGGACGAGGAAGCATGCCGTCATGCCGTCGAGCGGCTGCAGCAGGAGCGGCTTATCGACGACGACGATTATGCGGACCGCTTCGTTTCCGAACGGATGCGCTCGCAGCTGAAAGGGCGGAGGCTGCTGCAGCAGGAGCTCATGCAGCGGGGCGTCGCGAAAGAAACGGCCAAAACGGCGGCGGAAGCCCAAGGGGACGACGCGGAGACGGAAGCGGCGGTGAAAGCGGCGCGAAAGAAATGGCCCCATCTAAAAGGCGAGCTTCGCGAAAGAAAGATGAAGCTGGCCGCTTTTTTGCTGCGCCGGGGTTTTCCGGCGCCGATTGCGAGACGCGCCGTTCAGGCCGCCGCCGCTGCGCCGGAAGAAGACGAGACCTGTCAATGGCTTGACAATTGATTTTCAGAAAAGCTAAAATGATTTTGTATTCTTTCTTAACTGAATCGATTTTCCTTCCAAAAATTGATTCTTTGTTTGACTCACAATCAGTGAATGAATCGGGCTGAACACCCGGCTGGAAAACCGAATATCGTCCCAAACGTTTGATTTGGTGGCAACAAGGAGGTGAGTAAGATGTCTTGGATATTCTGGCTCCCGATCACTATCCTTGTTGGCGTGATTTTCTTTGGGGTCGGTTATTTTATTCGAAAGTCGATCGCCGAGGCCAAGATTTCCAGCGCCGAGCAAGCCGCAAGTCAAATTATTGACCATGCGAAGAAAGAAGCGGAAGCGCTCAAGAAAGAAACGGTCCTCGAAGCGAAAGACGAAGTCCACAAGCTCCGTACCGAGGCCGAGAGAGACATACGCGAACGTCGCAACGAGGTACAGCGCCTTGAGAGACGGCTCGTCCAGAAGGAAGAGTCGTTGGATAAGAAAATAGAAGCACTGGAACGCAAAGAAGAGCAGGTGGCCAACAAGGAGAAGCGAATCGAGGAAACGCAGGAACAGATCGATACGCTGTACAAACAGCAGCTTCATGAGCTGGAACGCATTTCGGGCCTGACGATGGAGGAAGCGAAGCAGATCATTCTCACCAATGTCGAGCAGGAAGTGCGTCATGAAACGGCTCAAATGATTAAGGAAATCGAAATGCAGGCGAAAGAGGAAGCGGACAAAAAGGCACGCGACATCATCTCGCTCGCGATTCAGCGCTGTGCGGCGGATCATGTGGCGGAAACGACGGTTTCGGTCGTCGCTCTGCCGAACGAAGAAATGAAGGGCCGCATTATCGGACGCGAAGGCCGCAATATTCGCGCATTGGAAACGTTGACCGGTATCGATCTCATTATCGACGATACGCCGGAAGCGGTCATCTTGTCCGGTTTCGATCCGATACGCCGCGAAATCGCCCGCACTTCGCTGGAGAAGCTTGTTGCGGACGGCCGTATCCATCCGGCGCGCATCGAAGAAATGGTCGAGAAATCGCGCAGGGAAGTGGACGAACGGATTCGCGAATACGGCGAGCAGGCAACGTTCGAGGTCGGCGTTCACGGCCTTCATCCGGATCTGATCAAAATATTGGGCCGCTTGAGGTATCGGACGAGCTACGGGCAGAACGTGCTCAAGCATTCGATGGAAGTTGCCTATTTGACGGGTCTGATGGCAGCCGAGCTGGGAGAAGACATTACGCTTGCGAAGCGGGCCGGCTTGCTGCACGATATCGGCAAGGCGCTTGACCACGAAGTGGAAGGCTCCCATGTCGAAATTGGCGTTGAGCTGGCAAAGAAATACAAAGAACACCCGGTCGTCATCAACAGCATCGCTTCCCATCACGGCGATTGCGAAGCGACGTCGGTCATCGCCATGCTCGTCGGCGCCGCAGACGCCCTGTCGGCAGCGCGTCCGGGAGCAAGGCGCGAAACGCTCGAAACGTACATCAAACGTCTCGAGAAGCTCGAAAACATTTCCGAATCGTTCGAAGGCGTCGAGAAATCGTACGCCATTCAGGCCGGACGCGAAGTGCGCGTCATGGTACAGCCGGAGAAAATCGACGACACGGAAGCGTTCCGCCTGGCACGCGATATCACGAAGAAAATCGAGAACGAACTCGATTATCCCGGTCACATCAAGGTGACGGTCATTCGCGAGACGCGAGCGGTGGAATACGCGAAATAAACCCAATCCGAATACCCTTCCGAAAAGTGGCTGACCTTCAGCCACTTTTCTATTCGTATAACGCAAAGGAGCCAAGATCATGAATGTCCTGTTTATTGGCGATATCGTCGGCAGCGTCGGCCGGGCGGCGGTGAAGAAGGTGCTTCCCTCGCTTCAGAGTAAATACAACCCGCATATCGTCATCGCGAATGGAGAGAACGCCGCCGCCGGCCGGGGCATCACGTCCGCGATCGTAAAGGAACTGCTGGACGCAGGCGTCCACGGCATTACGATGGGAAACCATACGTGGGACAACAAGGACATTTTCGAGTGGATCGACGATCAGCCCAAGCTCGTGCGGCCGGCGAATTTTCCGCCGGGCTCGCCTGGTCAAGGCGCTGCGCTGATTAAAGCGAACGGCAAGGAGCTGGCGATCGTCAACCTGCAAGGCCGGACGTTTCTGCCTCCGATCGATTGTCCGTTTCGGAAGGCGGATGAGCTGCTGGAGCAACTCCGTAACGAGACGAATCATATTCTGGTCGATTTCCACGCCGAAGCGACCTCGGAGAAAATTGCCATGGGCTGGCATTTGGACGGTCGAGCCTCGCTTGTGGTCGGGACGCATACGCATGTCCAGACAAACGACGATACGATACTTTCGGGAGGTACGGCGTATGTAACCGATGTCGGGATGGTCGGCTCCAAGGAAGGCGTGCTCGGCATGGAGCGCGGCGCGGTGATGCATAAGTTTATGACGCAGCTTCCGGCCCGGTTCGTCGTCGACGAAGGCGCGTGGCATTTTCACGCCGTGCTGGCGGAGATCGACGATTCGACAGGACGAGCAAAACGGCTGCAAAAGATACGTCTGACGGAAGAAGATTGGCTGATGCTGTAAACGGCTGCCGTTAGTCTTTGAAAATTCTCACAATTCGGAACAGTTTGCAAAGTATTGCGTCATAAAGAAGGAATTTTATTGCCTCTCTCGAATACTATCTAAATAGTGGCATTCATCCATCATTCCCGAGGAGGTACATTCCATGGAAGTCTTAAAAGTTTCAGCAAAGTCCAATCCAAATTCCGTTGCAGGAGCGCTGGCCGGCGTGTTGCGCGAACGCGGAGCGGCCGAATTGCAAGCGATCGGGGCTGGTGCGTTGAACCAGGCAATTAAGGCAGTGGCAATCGCCAGGGGCTTTGTTGCTCCAAGCGGAGTGGATTTGATTTGCATCCCGGCGTTTACCGATATTGTGATCGATGGAGAAGACCGCACAGCGATTAAGCTCATTGTCGAGCCGAGATAGCGGAGCCATTTTATGATGATCCCGAAATGAAATGAACCTGTTTACGCCGTAGACAGGTTTTTTTGCGTTTAGATTTCAATTGAAAAGGTGGATGGATGATGATTAAACTGCGTTCGGCCGATTTTCATTGCGATGTGATCTGGAAGCTGCTGGAGGACGAAACGTTATCGTTTCGGGATGAAACGTCGGGCAAGCTTGATGTCACCCTGCCGCGCCTGCGTCAGGCGGACGCCGTTCTGCAGACGTTTGCGATCTACGTGCCGGAGCGGATGGAACGCACGATGACGCCGATTTTGCGCAGCATCGACCTGTTTTACCGCAAGGTGCTGACAGCGCCCGGCATGAAGCTGGTCCGCACGAGCGGCGACATCGGCGAGATCGGAAAAAGCGGAACGGTCGGAGCGCTGCTTTCCCTCGAAGGTGCCGACGGCTTGCAGGGGGACCTCGCAATGCTTCGCATCCTTTTTCGGCTTGGGGTAAGGGCTGCGGGACTGACGTGGAACCATGCCAACTGGGGGGCGGACGGCGCACTTGAACCCCGGCAGGGCGGTTTGACAAAAACAGGGAAGGCTTTCGTTAAGGAATGCAATAATCTGGGTATACTGTTGGATGTATCCCATTTATCGGAACGGTCGTTTTGGGACATGGCGGACACGACGGCGAAACCGCTGATCGCTTCCCATTCGAATGCGCGGGCGGTTTGCGACCATCCGCGTAATTTGACTGACGACCAGATTAAAGCGCTAATCGCCATGGACGGCCTGATCGGCCTGACATTCGTGCCGCAATTCGTGAAGCCGGACGCAAACGTTTCGGTTGCCGACGTGTTAAACCATGTCGAACGTGTTTGCGGGCTGGGAGGCGAGGATCACCTGATGTTTGGCTCAGACTTTGATGGGATCGATCATCATGTGGGCGGCCTGGCGCATCCGGGAGAGCTGCATCAATTGAAAGAAGCCCTGCTTAAGGCGTATCCCGAATCGAAGGTGCGCTCGTTCATGAGCGAAAATGCACTGCGATTTTTAGAAAAGCATCTGCCGGATTGAAGATTCGGACACGTTTCAATCTCGTTCCGGTATGGATTCAATCGAAAAGAACTATGCGTAAAATCACGGGAACAGCTTGCTTTTTATGACCTGCAGTCATAGAATTTATTTGACTGTTAAGCACTATATTGATAGGTTGGATGTTGTCGAATGGAGTCGCACGTTCATCCAAAAGAGGAGATGGGCATTTTGATCAGTCAATTGTCTTGGAAGATCGGAGGACAGCAGGGTGAGGGCGTTGAAAGTACCGACCGTATTTTCTCTACCGCACTGAACCGGCTGGGCTACTACTTGTACGGGTACCGTCATTTTTCTTCGCGGATCAAAGGCGGCCATACGAATAATAAAATTCGCATCAGCACGACGCCCCACCGGGCTATTTCCGACGATCTGGACATTCTGGTCGCCTTTGACCAGGAAAGCATCGACTTGAACGCGCACGAGCTTCGCACAGGCGGCGTAGTCGTTGCCGACGCCAAGTTCAACCCGACGCTGCCGGAAGGGGTCAGCGCACGGTTGTTCCCGGTTCCGATCACGTCGATCGCCGAAGAGCTCGGCACTTCCCTGATGAAAAACATGGTGGCATCCGGCGCGTCCTGGGCGCTTCTCGGTCTGCCGCTTGAAGTTTTCAATAAAGCCGTCGAAGAAGAATTCGGACGCAAAGGTCCGGCGATCGTCGAGAAAAATATCGAAGCCGTCAAGCGCGGCTCCGATTTTGTGCTCGATCTGGCCGGCGGTCCGCTCGATGAATTCAAGCTCGGTACGCCAGACGGCAAGCAGAAGCTGTTCATTATCGGCAATGAAGCGATCGGACTTGGCGCGATAGCGGCAGGCTGCCGTCTCATGTCCGCTTATCCGATTACGCCGGCTTCCGAAATTATGGAATATTTGATTAAAAGGCTGCCGAAATTCGGCGGTACCGTCGTGCAGACCGAGGATGAAATCGCAGCCGTTACGATGGCGATCGGTGCCAACTATGCGGGCGTGCGCACGATGACGGCATCCGCAGGTCCCGGCCTGTCGCTCATGATGGAAGCCATCGGCCTCGCCGGTATGACCGAGACGCCGCTCGTTATCGTCGATACGCAGCGCGGCGGCCCGTCGACGGGTCTTCCGACGAAGCAGGAACAGTCCGACCTGAACGCGATGGTGTACGGCACCCACGGCGAAATTCCGAAAATCGTCATCGCCCCGGCGTCGATCGAAGACTGCTTCTACGATACGATCGAAGCGTTCAACCTTGCGGAGAAGTATCAGGTTCCGGTCATTGTCATGACCGACCTGCAGCTGTCGCTCGGCAAGCAGACGTGTGAGATGCTGAATCTGGATGAAATGAAGATCGAACGCGGCAAGCTGATCCGCGACATTCCGGAGCAGGGCGAGAACCAGCTTTTCAAACGCTACGAGTTTACGGAAGATCATGTATCGCCGCGCGTCATTCCGGGCGACAAGAACGGTATTCACCACGTAACCGGGGTCGAACACGATGAAACGGGACGTCCTTCGGAGAATGCGGGCAACCGGAAGAGAATGATGGATAAACGTCTGTCCAAGCTGAACGCAATGCTTATCCGCGACGCCGTTCGCGCCGACGCGCCGAATAAGGAAGCGGATGTGCTCATCATCGGCATGGGCTCGACAGGCGGCACGATCGACGAAGCTCGCCTTCGCCTGGAGAAGGACGGATTAAAAACGAACCATATTACGATTCGTCAAATCCATCCGTTCCCGTCCGACCTGGTCAAATCGTATCTGGACGGTGCGAAAAAGGTTGTTGTCCTTGAAAATAACGCCACCGCCCAGCTCGCTTCGCAGATCAAGATGAACGTAGGCGGCGCAGAGAAAATTCACAGCGTGCTGAAGTACGACGGCAATCCGTTCCTGCCTACCGAAGTGTATAAAGCTTGCAAGGAGTTGAACTAAGATGGCGACATTTAAAGAGTTTCGCAACAACGTAAAACCGAACTGGTGCCCGGGCTGCGGCGACTTTTCGGTTCAAGCGGCGATCCAGCGCGCAGCCGCTAACGTCGGTCTCGAGCCGGAAGGTTTGGCGGTTGTTTCCGGTATCGGCTGCTCCGGCCGGATTTCGGGCTACATCAATGCCTACGGTTTGCACGGTATTCACGGCCGCGCTCTTCCGATCGCCCAAGGCGTCAAGCTGGCCAATCGCGAGCTGACGGTTATCGCCTCCGGCGGCGACGGCGACGGCTTTGCCATCGGCATGGGGCATACGGTCCATGCGATCCGCCGCAACCTGGACATCACCTACATCGTCATGGACAACCAGATTTACGGGTTGACCAAAGGACAAACGTCGCCGCGGAGCGCGGAAGGCTTCAAGACGAAATCGACGCCGGAAGGCTCGATCGAGACGACGCTTTCGCCGCTTGAAATTGCGATGTCGGCAGGCGCAACGTTCGTTGCGCAATCGTTCTCCAGCGATTTGAAGCAGCTGACGGCGCTGATTGAAGAGGGCATCAAGCATAAGGGCTTCTCGCTGATCAACGTATTCAGCCCGTGCGTCACGTTCAACAAAGTGAATACGTACGACTGGTTCAAGGAAAATATCGTCAATCTGGATCAATTCCCGGATTACGATCCATCGAACCGCGTTGCGGCCATGAACAAGATTATGGAAACGGAAGGCATGCTGACCGGCCTCATTTACCAGAATAAACAGCGTAAATCGTATGAGGATATGATCGTCGGCTTTAAAGAGCAAGGTCTTGCGAACCAGGACCTGTCGCTGCCTGCCGATCAGTTCGAGAAGCTCGTTGCCGAGTTTAAATAACGTTAGCCGTTTTGACGAAGGCATACGTTCCGCTTGCGGACCGTATGCCTTTTGATGCATTTACGACGAACGTACCCAGGGGGTTGAAATCGATGAAAATCGTACCGGTTGGCGTATCCGCCAGACATATTCATCTGACGCAGGAGCATGTGGAAGCGTTGTTCGGACCGGGGGCGATGCTGACGGAAATGAAGCCGTTATCGCAGCCGGGCCAATTCGCCGCGAACGAAACGGTTGAAGTGCTGGGCCCGAAAGGCGCTTTTGCAAAGGTTCGTGTTCTTGGTCCCGTACGCAAACAAACGCAGCTTGAAGTATCCCGGACGGACGCCTTCACGCTCGGCATCGATCCGCCCGTGCGCGAATCGGGCAATATCGCGGGTTCGGCGGGGATCACGATCCAAGGCCCATCCGGCAAAGTAACGATCCCGGAAGGCGTCATTGTTGCGGCGAGGCATATTCATTTTCATACCTCGGACGCGGAACGTTGGGGCATTCGCGATAAGCAGATGTTGAAAGTTCGGATCGGCGGGGAACGCGGTCTTATGTTCGAGAACGTCGTCGCGCGGGTCTCGCCGCATTTTGCGCTGGACATGCATATCGACACCGATGAGGCGAACTCGGCCGGCGCGAAAACGGGCGATCAAGCCGAAATCGTCGAATGAGGGCAAGCTTCGCTTGCGCAGCTCCGGGATAATCGAAACAGGTGACTGGCAGCAAGAAAAGCCAGCGGCCTGGCGAATTAATTGGACTTGCCCTTGACGGGGATTTACGGGCGCTTCCGCATTCCAATGGATATGAGGTCTATTCGATGGTATAATAGACTATTGGATTACCGAAAAAGACTGATCCATTCCATATAGAAGGATGTGAACCGACTCGTGAACAAGGAGGGCCAAAACGCACCGGACTTAAAATCCGGCAATAGCGGCAAAGACTACTCCAAATATTTCGATTTCTCCGGTGCCAAAGTGGTGAGGGAGGAAGACGGGCGAACGACGTATCGGATCAAAGGGCGCGACATTACGATCAACTCCGCGCCCAGCTACAAGGACGAGAAGCGCCGGGGCAAAGAGGATGTCCAGGTTCATTACGAATTCGGCATTCCCGATGAGCTGAAGGCGCTTGGCCGGGGCAAGCGCTATTTGATTTATACGTTCGGCTGCCAAATGAACGAGCACGATACCGAAGTGATGAAGGGCATGTTCGAGCAGATGGGCTATGAAGCGACGGAAGACCGGCGCGAAGCCGACGTCATTTTGCTCAATACATGCGCCGTCCGCGAGAATGCCGAAGATAAGGTATTCGGCGAGCTCGGGCATCTGAAGCACCTGAAGACGGAGAAGCCGGAGCTTATTCTCGGCGTTTGCGGCTGCATGTCCCAGGAAGAATCGGTCGTGGGCCGCATTATGCGAAAGCATGCGTTCGTCGATCTCATTTTCGGCACGCATAACATTCACCGGCTGCCGCAGCTGCTGCAGGACGCGCTGTTCAGCAAGGAAATGGTCGTCGAGGTGTGGTCGAAGGAAGGCGACATTATCGAGAACTTGCCCAAAAAGCGTGAAGGCATGCGCGGCTGGGTGAACATCATGTACGGCTGCGATAAATTTTGTACGTACTGCAT
The DNA here is from genome assembly GCF_028826105.1 of Paenibacillus humicola. Taxonomy (NCBI): domain Bacteria; kingdom Bacillati; phylum Bacillota; class Bacilli; order Caryophanales; family Paenibacillaceae; genus Paenibacillus; species Paenibacillus humicola. Next base: position 3,286,747 of record NZ_JAQGPL010000001.1, on the reverse strand, counting down.
CGTTCCGTATACGCGCGGCAAGGAGCGCAGCCGGCGTCCGGATGACGTCATCGCCGAAGTACGAGAGCTGGCGCGCCAAGGCTTCAAGGAAATTACGCTGCTCGGTCAAAACGTCAATGCGTACGGCAAAGATTTCGAGGATCTCGACTATCGTTTCGGCGACCTCATGGCCGACATCGCCAAAATCGATATTCCGCGCATCCGGTTTACGACCAGCCACCCGCGCGATTTCGACGATCATCTGATCGAAGTGCTGTCCCGCGGCGGAAGCCTGGTGGAGCATATCCACCTGCCCGTCCAATCGGGCAGCACGGAGGTGCTCAAGCGGATGAGCCGCAAATATACCCGCGAAACGTACCTGGAGCTTGTCGGCAAAATCAAGCGGGCGATTCCGAACGTTGTGCTGACGACCGACATTATCGTCGGTTTTCCGGGCGAGACGGAAGAGCAGTTCGAGGAAACGCTGTCGCTCGTCCGCGAAGTCGGCTTCGATTCGGCGTTTACGTTCATCTATTCGCCGCGTGAAGGAACGCCTGCGGCGGAGATGGCGGACAACATCCCGGACGAGGTAAAGAAACGGCGTCTGGCCCGACTGAACGATCTGATGGCCGAGCTGAGCCTGAAGAGCAACGAAAAGCTTCGCGGCGAGATCGTCGAAGTATTGGTCGAGGGCGAAAGCAAAAACAACGCGAACGTGCTGTCCGGACGGACGCGCACAAACAAGCTGGTCCATTTTGAAGGACCGAAGGAATGGATCGGCCGTTTCGTTCAGGTGCGTGTGACCGAGCCGCAAACGTGGTATATCAAGGCGGAACCGGTCCAGCGGCAGGCGCCGCGCGAAGCGGTATCGTAATCTGGCAGGGGGTTGAGCAGGATGGCTAACGAACAAGCGGCGGCGAATGCGATGGAGCAGAGCCGCGATCAGGAGCACAATCATGAACACGAACACGGCGGATGCAGCGTCCCGTCGTTTAATACCGAGGATATCATTGTACGCGCCGATATAATGGCGAAGACAAAGGAGCTTGCGGAAATGCTGTATACGGCGGAGGAAATTCAGCAGTTCAAGCGCGCCGAGCAGCAAATTCAGAGCAACATGCGCGTACAGGGCCTGATAGCTCAAATCAAGAAAAAGCAGAAGGAGCTCGTCGCCTTCGAAACGACGTTCAAGAACGAGGAAATGGTCGCCAAGATCGAGAAGGAAATCGAGGCGCTGCAGGATGAGCTGGACAACATTCCGATCGTCACCGAGTTCCAGCAAAGCCAGGCGGATATTAATTATTTGCTGCAAACGGTCGTGGCGGTCATCCGCGATACGGTCGCCGAGAAAATTACCGTTGAAGGCGCGGCCGCGCCTGAGCCCGAGAACTGCAGCGACTGAAGAAGAGCTGCCCGGTACGCAATAACCCGCAATCGATCGAACAGGACAGAGCATCGTCTGCCGCAGCCGCGGCAGGCGATTTTTTTATTTCGAACAGACGAAAACGGGGGGCCGTCCGACGGTATCGTCTCTCCGCCGTTTCGTACGGCACGGCGCTCGGCATCCGCAGCGCGCGACATTGGCCCGAGGCTTCTTAAGCGTATAGCATTGGCACACGGCATCCGCATCGCACGGCATGGCACACGGCATCCACAGCGCACGTCATTGGCCGGCGGCTCTGCAGCGCACGTCATTGGCCCGCGGCTCTGCAGCGCGCGGCATCGGCTCGCAGCTTCTGCAGCATACGGCATCGGCTCGAGGCTTCTTAAGCGTACGGCATTTTTGCACACGGCCGGCCAAGGGAATAGCCGCTGCTTTAACCCTATTTTTGTCAATTTGCGCGAAGGCGCCACAACTTTATACGGTCTTCGGTCGTAATAACAAGAGGGCTTTATTTTTATCAAAGGAGCTGGGTAACCATGGAAGAGGAGCCGATCAAACGGCCGGCAAAACGGTGGGTCCGCGAGCTTCGCGAATGGGTTATTTCGCTGGCTATTGCCGTGACCGTCAGCCTGTTGATTCAAAATTACGCTTTTGCGCAAACGAAAGTGCTAAACGTGTCCATGCAGCGCACGCTGTTCGATGGACAGCGGCTGATCGAGGACAAAATCTCGTATCATTTCGAGCATCCGCACCGCGGCGACATCGTCATCATTAACGGTCCGGAAAGCGATAAACGGCTGATTAAACGGGTAATCGGCCTGCCGGGCGACGTGCTCGATTTTCGGAACGGCCTCGTTTATGTGAACGGCAAGAAGCTGGACGAGCCTTACGTGAAAGGACAGACGTTTTCGAACGGGCTTCAGCTGCCGTATACGGTTCCGGCAAATAAAGTGTTCGTGATGGGAGACAACCGCGAAAACAGCATGGACAGCCGCGAAATCGGTCCCATAGCGCTGTCCAGCATAGAAGGCCGCGCCGTATTTCGCCTATGGCCGCTGAACAAGTTCGGCGAGCTTCATTAAGTCTGCCGGCGTTGCGTCCTGCTGAGATCCGAATAGCGGAAGTGGATCCCGCGGCATCTTTACGTCCCGGATCCTTTGGCAGATCCCTGAAGCATTGCGCTTCGGGACGCGCGGAATAGTCCGGACCCCGATGGGGTATATTACCTCCGCCAGGAGGTGACGTTCGTGACGATAAAATGGAAGCTTGCGCTCTGCCTTGCTTTATTGCTCGGTCTGATGCCGGTCTCCGCGGGACGGATAACGGCGGCATCTACAGCCGCACAACCGGAGTATGCCAAGTGGGGCAGAATGGCGATGCAGGAAACGCAAAAACGATATCAAGCCGATATCGTCGACTATAAGCATTTGGGCCGGCGGCAGGAGCAGCCCGGCGTGCTGTCGGAATCGTTCCGGCTGCTGCTGGATCGGAACGGGAGCCGGTTCGGCGTTACCGTCAGCATCTGGTTCGAACGGGACACCGAGCGCGTCGTGCAAATCCGGTTTACGGAGGAGTGAAGCCGAAATCGCGGAGCAATAAAATCGGTACGCAGGGAACGATATTCGGGATCGCTTCCCAAGGTCGATCCTCTCCATTTGCCGTCCAGTCCGGCGCAAGCCGTTTGTTCCGGCCGGCCCGATTTGAAACTTTTCCTGCTCATACGGCGTATGGGATAAAGGAAGTAACAAAATGGGAGGGAATGCAATGATTTTTACGACTACGCCGACGATTGAAGGGCGGCCGATCACCGAATATTTCGGCGTCGTGACGGGGGAAGCGATTATGGGCGCCAACATTGTGCGCGACCTGTTCGCCTCGATTACCGACATTGTCGGCGGCCGATCGGGCGCATACGAAACCAAGCTGAAGGAAGCGCGCGACGTCGCGTTCAGCGAAATGTCAAGCCAAGCGTCCCGGCTCGGCGCGAATGCGATCGTGGGCATCGACGTCGATTATGAAGTGATCCGCGAAGGTATGCTGATGGTAGCCGTCAGCGGCACCGCGGTGCGGGTTTCGGGATAAGCGGCAAAACCTGATGGACGGCATCTGCCCGGAATGGCGGATGCCGTTTTGCTGCATGTTTAAGCGGGACACTCAGAGAACGGGAGGCTCGGTGCGCGGATTCAAACCGAAAGCTGGACACGGGCGTCCGGCAGAAGGTAAAATGTTGCTGCGGATAGGCAATCTCCAGCGGAAGAAGGTCGATGGAATGGATGCTTTCTCGCGAATCGCCGAAGAACGGATCCGGGAGGCGATGGCCCGCGGCGAATTCGACAATTTGCCTGGAGCCGGAAAACCGCTTGAGCTGGAAGAATTGTCCCATGTTCCGGAGGATCTGCGCCTGAGCTACAAGCTGCTCAAGAACGCGGGCGCCATTCCGCCAGAGCTGCAGCTGGCCAAAGAACTGGCGACGCTGCACGATCTGATCGCCTTGTGCAAAACCGAGGCGGACCGGGAGCCGCTGCGCAAACAGCTGAGCGAGAAAAGGCTTCGTTTTCGAATGTTTATGGAGTCGCAAGGCTTGGGGAGCACGGAAGCGTTTAGGCAGTACGAACGGCAAATCCGCTCCCGGCTTGAAGAAGAAGGAGAGGAATGACGCTCATGGAGGAAATGATGGCGAGCGAGCTGGAAACGAGGCTGCGCCAAGGGGAAAAGCTGAACCTGATCGACGTGCGGGAGCGCGACGAATGGCAGTCCGGCCATATTGAAGAGGCCCGGAATATTCCGTTGTCGGAGTTTGTCGGCCGGCTCGGCGAGCTGCATGCGGACGGCGAGGACGAACCGATCTATGTGATTTGCCGCAGCGGCGGCAGGAGCGCCAAGGCGTGCGATTATTTGGCGGCGCAGGGGTACAGCGTGGTCAATATCGTCGGCGGAATGCTCAGCTGGCCGGGAGACGTGGTCGAAGGCGATTGAAGCCGGCTCGAAAACCGGCGTATATTCAAATTAGGACGCTTCGGCAGCGGGATCGCTGCAGGGCGTCCTTTTTTGCATGCTGAATGATCATGAATAAGCGCGATCCGCCATATAGTGAGGAAGGGGACATTGCTGACGAGCGTGCGGCCGGCAATGCTTTCGGCGTTTTGGGAGCTGCGGGAGGGATGAACGTGGAGGGAACGGCTATACTCGATTTGCATATTCAGGGGATGAGCTGTACGGCTTGCGCGGTCCGAATTGAAAAAGCGGTCGGCAAAATGCCGGGAGTATCCGGCGTTTCGGTCCATTATGCGGGCCGTTCGGCCAACATCCGCTTTTCTCCGGAAAACGTCGCGCCTTCAGCCATCATCGAGCGAATCGGACAGCTCGGATTCTCGGCGGCTCCTCTCGGTTCGGACCACGGGAGCGAAGGGGAAATCGCCTCGCTGAAGCTCCGCTTCTTCTTTTCGGCGCTGCTCACGCTTCCTCTGCTGTGGACGATGGCGCATCATTATGAGCTGCTGCAGGGACTGCCGATGCCCTCGCTGCTTCAGCACCCGCTGCTGCAGTTTGCGCTTGCCGCAATCGTGCAGTTCGGGCTCGGCATGCCGTTTTATTTCGGCGCGTATTACGCGGTCCGGGAACGGACGGCCAATATGGACGTGCTTGTAACCGTCGGTACAACGGCCGCTTTTCTGTACAGCTATTACGCCATGCTCAGCGGCGGAGCGCTCTATTTTGAAACGTCCGCCGTCGTCATTACGGCGGTGTTGCTTGGCAAGCTGCTCGAGGCGTCGGCATCCGGGCGCGTGATGCGCGAAAGCGCCGGCTTCGACGCGCTGCAGGCGCAAGAAGCGGTTGTGATTCGGAGCGGTGTGCGCGAGCAGGTGCCGGCGTCGCAGCTGCGCCGGGGCGACCGGCTTGTCGCCTTGCCGGGTAAGCCGATTGCGGCCGACGGCATTGTAGAAGAAGGAACGGCGCCGGTGGACGAATCGCTTGTGACCGGCGAAAGCATGCCGACAGCGAAAGGTCCGGGCGATCCGGTTTACGCCGGCACGTTCGTAACCGCCGGGGAGCTGCACATCCGCGCCGAGTCGATTGGCGCCGACGCCATGCTGGGCCGGATGGCGGCACTGGCGAGAGCCGCGCAATCGACGAAATCGTCGATCGGGCGCAAGGTGGACCGCATGGCCGCCGTCTTCGTGCCGGTCATGCTTGCCCTGTCGCTCGGTACGATGCTGCTCTGGCTGACGGCCCTGAAGCCCGCCGATATTAAGGCGGCCTCCGTGCATGCGCTTGCCGTGCTGCTCGCCGCCTGTCCGTGCGCGCTCGGACTCGCGGCGCCGCTGTCGCTTGTGCTCGCCTCGGGCAAGCTGCTGCGCCGGGGCATCGTGCTTCGCGAAGCCGGCGCGCTCGAACGGCTAGCACAGCTCGATACGCTGGTGCTGGATAAAACCGGAACACTGACGGAAGGCAGGCCTGTCCTGACCGGCATGGCCGCGGTTGACGGCAAAACGAACACGCTGCTGCGAATGGCGGCGGCTGCGGAAGCGGGCGCCGCACATCCTTTTGCAGCGGTGATCGGTGAAGCGGCCGCCAAAGCGGGAATCGCAGCGCCGGCAGCCGGAAGTTTTCGCTCCGTCCCCGGACGCGGCGTGGAAGCCGAGGTCGAAGGCAGGCGCGTCGAAGTCGGCAGCGCGGCCTTCGGCGCGGAGCGGGGCTGGGCGCCCGGACGAGTTTTGGAACAGTTCGCCCGGCGGAGAGAGGAAGCCGGCGAAACGGTCGTGTATGTCGCGCTCGACGGGCGATGCGCGGGGGCGCTTGCGTTTGCCGATCCGGTGAAGCGATCGGCCAGGGCGGCCGTCGCCCGGCTTGCGGATGAGCGCATCCGCGTGCTGATGGCAACGGGCGACCACCCGGCGGCTGCCGTTCATGCGGGCCGGCAGGCCGGAATCGCCGCCGTGCACGCCCAAATGCTCCCGGAGCAGAAGGAAGCGCTGATCCGCAGCATGCAGCGCGAAGGCCGGGTGGTCGGAATGGCCGGCGACGGATGGAACGATGCGCCGGCGCTTGCCGCCGCCGACGTCGGCTTCGCGATGGGAAACGGGACCGAGGCGGCGCTGCGGGCCGGCCATCTGACGCTGATCCGGTCGAGGCTGACCGGCGTATGCGAGGCGGTGCTGATCGGCCGGCTGACAGTCCGCAACATCCGGCAAAATCTCGCTTTCGCGATGCTGTATAACGCGGTCGTCATTCCGTTCGCCGCCTTGGGCGGATTGGAGCCGTGGATGGCGGGAACCGCGATGGCGCTCAGCTCCGTATCGGTCGTCGGCAACGCGCTGCGGCTGAACCGCCGGCTGAATAGGGCGATCCTGCAATCGGAACGTTTGTCCGTATGATGATCGGGCTGCTTATGCATATTTTCGTAAGCTTAAAAAACGGGACATTGCCCCGTTTTTTGGAGGACAGTCAGGTGGTTCGAGTCCCGTTTATTGCGCCGCGGCCCGAGCCTTGGGGCGGTATGCGTCGCCGCAGGAACCGGTTGCGGGAAAGGCGGATTTTTTCACGCCGGCAGTATTCGGGGGAGCATCGCCGCTGCGGTCCTTGCCGGCGGCCGGATCGGAGAATGCCGCCGGAGACATGCCTGGACGTGAATCGGCCTCCCAAGCGGTGCTTGTTTTTTTATCGGTAACGGATGTTTCGCGCTCGTTCGTATCGGCATCTTCGGCCGGTATCGGCCGGACGTCCTTTCCCTGCCGCCGCACCGGTCCGGCTGACGACGGTCCGCTGTTCGCGGCTGCGATTTGCGGACGCGCGTCCGCGGTTTCCGCTGCCAGCGCTCCGGCGCGGACTACCGCCAGAACGGCAGCAGCGGCAAGAACCGGCGTCGCGCCGGCGCCGGCGAGCTTCTTTTTACGACCCATGAACGATAGTGCCTCCTTAAATCCATATCCATGTCAAAAAATGCACTTCTTACCGTATGCATCGGAGTCAGCCAAAAGACCTGGCTTTTGCGGATTTTTATGTATGGACATGTCTTTTGCGGAATGATATAGTTACTGATGCACAATTGAATACGCGAGAAACAGGTGCCAAACGTCTCGAATGGCAGAGCCATTCCGGCGTTCGGCTTAAAATGGGAAGACCGGTGCAAGACCGGCACGGACCCGCCACTGTAAGAAGCGTCCGAGCGAGCGCTGGGGTCAGCGCCCCCGCTTCCGGACAGCGCGCCATCACCATGTCACTGCGGCATAACCGCTGCGGGAAGACGATGAACGCGTTGGCTTCAAGTCAGGATACCTGCCTGTTTCGTAAAAACGCTGCCTACGTGGATTTAGGGAGGTGCTTCCAGATTGAACAGGATACGAATTTGCTTCGGCTATAGCCGGATTCCGCCCGGCCGGAGCAAGCGTCCCGTTCCTTTCCTGTTGTTCGTAACCTGAAGCATTTTCGGCGCATCGCGGCGTCGGAGATGCTTTTTTTCATGCCTCATTTAAACCGACTTATTAGGAGCGAACCCAAACGATGATGCGAAAGAAAAGGAACCAGCCCTTATGGGCAAAAAGATGGCCGGCCCTTCTGCTTGCCGCGCTGCTGCTTACGGCGCTTGCCGCCTGCGGAGGCCCAAAAAACGCGGACCAAGCGCAGCAGCCGGCTGCGAACGGTTCGGGCGGCGGAACGACTAACACGCAAGTCGCCGGAAATGCGGCAGACGATACGACGGCAGACGGCGGCAATGCGGGAGGCGATAAGGTTGACGCGGGCAGTGCCGGAGCGCCGCAGGCGACCGTGTATCCGCTGAAAGTAACGGACGGAACAGGCACCGAGCTGACGTTTCAGCAGGCGCCGCAGCGAATCGTCACCCTGCTGCCGAGTGAAACGGAAGTGGTGTACGCCGTCGGCGCCGGCGACCGTGTCGTCGCCGTAGACGATTTTTCCAATTACCCGAAGGATGCGGAAAGCAAGGAGAAAATCGGGGGGGCCGACGCGAATCTTGAGAAAATCGCCAGCCTGAAGCCGGATCTCGTGCTCGGCTCCTCCAACATGAGCTCGAATACGGTCGAAGCGCTGCGCAAGCTGAACCTGACGGTCTACGCGTCGGATCCGAAAACGTATGACGCCGTGATCGACAAAATCAAGCAAATCGGCGTCATTTTGGACAAGTCCGCCGAAGCGGAGAAGGTCGCCACCCATATGCAGGACGTGCGCAAACAGGTAGAGGAGGCGGTGAAGGACGCGCCGAAGCCGAAAGTCTATTTGGAAATTTCCCCGGGCTGGACAGTCGGGAAAGGTGAATTTCTGGACGAATTGCTGACCATTGCGGGCGGAACGAACATCGCCGACCAAAGCGGCTGGTTCCAGATCGATCCCGAAGCGGTCATCAAAGCGAATCCGGACATCATCGTATATACGTCTCAGGCGGGACTAAAGCCCGGCGAGAAAAACCCGATTCTCGCGGCGATCGAGACGCGTCCGGGCTGGGAGCAGATCAGCGCCGTGAAAAACAACAAGCTGTTCGAGGTGGATCAGGACCCGCTCGTTCGCGTAGGACCACGTCTTTCCGACGGATTGCTCGAGGTCGCGAAGAAGCTCCATCCCGATCTCGTCAAATAAAATGAAACGGAAGCTGTATCTGTACGGAGGAGCCGCGCTGCTCCTCCTAGGCGTATCGATCGTGGTCTGTTTGTCGATCGGGTCGGCGGGTCTGCCGCTTCGCGACGTCTGGGGAATTCTTGTCCATCAGCTTCCTTGGATGAGCGATCCCGCCGCGCACTGGGACGCAGGCGATATCGCGATCGTCACCCAGCTGCGGCTGTCCCGCGTGCTGCTGGCCGTGCTGGCCGGCGCCTGCTTGTCGCTCGCCGGTGCCGGCTTTCAGGGCGTGCTGCGCAACCCGCTCGCCGACCCGTTTACGCTCGGCGTCGCTTCGGGCTGCTCGGTCGGCGCGGCGTTTATGATCCTGTTCGGGTACCAGACGGCGCTCGGCGTCTGGTCGATCCCGCTTGTCGCGTTTGCCGTAGGCATCGCAACGCTGGCCGTCGTGTTCGGGCTGTCCCGGGCAAAAGGCGGCGGCATGGGCATTGAAACGCTCATTTTGTCGGGCGTCATCGTGCAGGCGTTTCTCGGCGCGGTCGTCTCGTTTATGGCGACGCTGTCGCAAAATGTTGTGAACGAGGTCCTGTTTTGGCTGATGGGGAGCTTGAACGGCCGCGGCTGGGAGCATGTACGGCTGATCACGCCGTTCCTGATTGTCGGGCTGCCGGTGCTGATCCGTTTCGCGCAGCCGCTCAATTTGTTCGCCTTCGGCGAGCGGCATGCGGCGCACCTCGGCATCCGGGTCGAACGGACGAAGCTTGTCGTGCTGGCCGTCTCGACGCTGCTGACAGCCGTCGCCGTTTCCATCTGCGGCGTCGTCGGTTTCGTCGGCCTCGTCGTGCCGCATTTGATCCGGCTGCTCGTCGGGCCGGATTACCGGCTGATCATGCCGCTGTCGGCGGCGGGCGGCGGCATTTACCTGCTCTGGTCGGATACGCTGGCGAGGTCGGCGCTCAGCCCCAAGGAAATTCCGCTCGGCGTCGTGACGGCGATCATCGGCGCGCCTTTCTTCGCCTATTTACTCTACCGTCGGAAAGTGCAGCAGGGAGGTGCGGCATGATCGAAGCGCGGGAAGCGGGCAAAACGATCGGCACGAGGCCCATTTTGGAGAAGCTGTCTTTTCGCATGAAGGAAGGCCTGATGTACGGCATAATCGGACCGAACGGCGCCGGCAAATCGACGCTGATCCGGCTGCTGTCCGGCGTCGAAGCGCCGTCCTCCGGCAGGGTGCTCCTTGAAGGAAGTGACGCGTCGGGCTATCCGCGCAGGGAGCTGGCCAAATGGCTGGCCGTGCTGCAGCAGGGCGGGCTCGCTCCCGTGCCGTTTACCGTGCGCGAAGTGGTGGAGATGGGGCGGTATCCGTATCAAAACTGGCTCGGCGAGGAGAAAACGGACGCCAGTCCGGTCGTCGACGAGGCGTTGACCGTAATGGGGCTGCACGAGCTCCGGCGCCGGCGGTTCGACCAGCTGAGCGGCGGCGAGCGGCAGCGTGTGGCGCTCGCCAAGGTGATGGTGCAGGAGCCGCGCCTCCTGCTGCTGGACGAGCCGACGACTTACCTGGATATCGGCTACCAGCTGCAGATGCTCGATACGGTCAAAAGCTGGCAGCGCAGCCGCCGCATCACGGTCGTCGCCGTACTGCATGATTTGAATCTGGCCGCGCATTATTGCGACGAGCTGCTTTTGCTGGCGGGAGGGTGCATCGAAGCGTTCGGGACGCCGCCGGAAATCGTTACCGCGGAGATGATCCGGCGCGTTTACGGCGCCGAGGCGCTTGTGCTGGAGCATCCGCAAACCGGCGTGCCGCAGCTGCTGCTGCAGCCGTCCGAGCCGCCGGCTTATCGGCAAACGAAAGGAACGGGAACGCAATGAACGATAGGACGAAGCATGGAAACGGAAAGAAAATCGACCCGGAGCTCCGGCTCCGGGAAATCGCGGACCGGATCGGGCCTCCGGACCGGGAGGCCGCGGATGCGGCTTTGCGGCACTTGGACAGCCTGACGAAGCCGCCGGGAAGTCTCGGCCGGCTGGAGACGATCGCCGCGCGGCTCGCGGGAATGACGGGCGAGCTCGCGCCTGATCTGTCCCGCCGCGCCGTCGTCGTCATGGCCGCCGATCACGGCGTCTGCGAAGAAGGCGTCAGCGCCTTCCCGGCGGAGGTGACGCCGCAGATGGTTTACAATTTCGCCGCCGGAGGGGCGGCGGTAAACGTGCTGGCGAAACAGGCCGGAGCGCAGGTGGTCTGCGTCGATATCGGCGTAAACGCGGAGCTGGACCATCCGCAGGTGCTCGGCCGCAAGGTGCGCAAAGGGACGGCGAATATGACCCAGGGTCCGGCGATGACGCGCGGCGAGGCGGCGGAAGCGATATTGGCCGGCATGGAGCTGGCTTTCGAGCTGCACGCGGCGGGCTGCCGCATGTTCGCGACCGGCGAAATGGGCATCGGCAATACGACGGCCAGCGCCGCGCTGTGCGTCGCGCTCGCGGGCATGACGCCGGACGAGGCGGTCGGGCTCGGCACCGGCATCGACGAACCGCGAAGACGGCACAAAGTGGACGTCGTGCGCCGGGCGATCGAGCGGAACCGGCCGGATCCAGTGGACCCGCTGGATGCGCTCGCCAAGGTCGGCGGGCTGGAAATCGCCGGCTTGACGGGTCTGATACTCGGCGCGGCCGAGCGGCGGTGTCCGGTCGTCATCGACGGGTTTATCTCGACTGCCGCCGCATTCGCCGCCGCGAAGATCGCGCCGCAATCGTCCGCTTATATGCTCGGCTCGCATTTATCCCATGAGCGGGGCCACCGCATGCTGCTGGAAAAGGCGGGCCTGACGCCGCTGCTCCATCTGGACATGCGGCTCGGCGAGGGAACGGGGGCCGTGCTCGCTTTTCACCTGATCGACGCTGCGGTCGCCGTAATGAAGGAGATGGCGACGTTCGAGAGCGCGGGCGTATCGCGGGAATAAGCCGGATTCGGCCGAAGGGGAGTGAAGGGATGGCGGTGTTCATTACGGGCGGGGCCCGCAGCGGGAAAAGCGACTTTGCCGAGCGTTATGCGATGAAGCTGGCGTCGAGCGGCATCTATGTCGCCACTTCCCGCATTTGGGACGAGGAGACGGCGGAACGCGTCGACCGGCACGAACGGCTTCGGGAGTCGTCCGGGTATCCGTGGACAACGGTGGAGGAGCCAAGTAAGCTTGCAGCTCTGCTGCGGCGGCTGGAGGCCGAAACGGCGGGCGATGCCGGACGTCCCTCCGTGCTGATCGATTGCCTGACGCTGTGGCTTACGAATGTCATGCTGCAGACGGAGGGCGAGCCGGAACCGGGTGACGACATGGAAAAATCAGCCGGCGAAGACGGGACGGTTTTCGGCGCCGCTAAAGGTGAAGCGGATGCCGCCGGCACGGTAACGATGGCAAACTGCCAGGGTGGCGGTCAGACGAAATCCGGTCCGAACGGCTTCCACACGGAAACGGTCTTTGCCGATTCGCCGGGCGACGATAAGGATCTGCCCGCAGACCGGCTCGCGGCCGCCGTCGACGAGCTGGCCGCGGCTGTGGCGGACTACACCGGCCCGCTGCTGCTAGTGACTAACGAGGTCGGCAGCGGGATCGTGCCGGCTTATCCGCTCGGCCGCCGTTTTCGCGATGAAGCGGGCAGGATGAACCGGCGGCTGGCTGCCGTTTGTGAGCAAGCCTTCCTGGTCGTTGCCGGCTTCCCGCTCGATTTGAAGATGCACGCTTTTCGGCTGGAGGAGCTGTAGCGATGCTGTTTTATTCCCTTCCGGAAGCATTGCTCCTCCTTGCCGCCGCAATCGTCATCGACTGGCTGATCGGCGACCCGAAATGGCCGACGCATCCGGTCATTTACATCGGCCGTCTGGTCCGTGCGCTGGAGCGCCGTCTCCGGCCGGAGGGGGTCCGGCTCGGCGCCGTTCAGTTGAAGGTGCGCGGTGCCGTCTTGACCGCGGTGACGACGATCGCCGCATTCGGCGCGACAGCGGCGATTACGGAAGCGGCCAGATGGATTCATCCGTGGCTCGGGTATGCCGCGACGGCCTGGTTGATCTCGTCCACCATCGCCGTCAAGGGACTGAAGGACGCGGCGATGCTCGTTTACCGGCCTTTGATCGCCGGCGACCTGGCGCAGGCGCGAGCGTACGCCGGCCATATCGTCAGCCGGGATACTTCTGCGCTGGACGAGCGGGGCGCCGCCCGGGCGGCGGTGGAAACGGTCGCCGAGAACACGGTCGACGCGCTCGTTTCGCCGCTCGTCTTCGCGCTCCTCGGCGGAGCTCCGCTCGCCATGCTGTACCGGGCGGCCAACACGCTGGACTCAATGGTCGGCTACCGCAGCGACAAGTACGTGCATTTCGGCTGGTCGTCCGCCCGTTTTGACGACGCGCTCAATTACGTGCCGGCGCGGCTGACCGGCCTGCTGCTCGCCTTTGCGGCGCTGCTGCTGCCCGGCCTGTCGGCGGCGCGGGCTCTCCGCGCCGTATTCGTCTTTGCGCACCGCCATCCGAGCCCGAACAGCGGCATTCCCGAGTCGGCGGCCGCCGGCGCAATCGGCATTGAACTGGGCGGACACAACGTTTATTTCGGCACCGTTTCGGAACGGGCGCGGCTCGGGTGGCCGCTGCGGCCGCTCGCGGCCGGGGATATCGTACACACGGTGCGGCTCTTATATACGGTCAGCGCAGCTATTTTGGCGGGGGTGCTCATCTGGTGGTTTTTCGTGCGATAAAAGGTCAGCTGCAGGCAGCCGGCGCGGCTTTTCAGCTGCTGTCGCGGGTTCCGATACCGTTCTCCCTTCCGTTCACGCCGCCGGTGCTGGCGCGCAGCGCGGTTTATTTTCCGGCGGTCGGGGCGCTGCTCGGCGCTGTTCTCGCCATCACCGGCTGGGTACTAGGGAAAGGCGTCCCCGCGCTGCCGGCGGCCGTTCTTCTCCTGATCGTCTGGACCGTCTACAGCGGCGCGCTGCATCTGGACGGCCTGATGGATACGGCAGACGGCGTGCTGAGCCATCGCCCGCGTGAGCGGATGCTTGAAATTATGAAGGACAGCCGGGTCGGAGCGATGGGCGTCACCGCCGCCGCTTTGCTGCTGCTGTTCAAATTTTCGCTTCTGGCCGCGCTGCTGGACGGAGGCCGATGGGCGGAGGCGTGGCCCGCCGTTGCCGCGGCATGCATGTGGAGCAGGCTGTGGCTCGTGTTCGCGATGGCCTGCTGGCCGTTTGCCCGGCCGGACGAAGGGCTTGCCGCCATGTTCGCCCGGGTGAAGCTCCGGCATGCTGCGGCTGCGCTGGCCGTGAACGTCCTGCTGATCGCGGCCGTTTACGCCGCATCCGGCATGCCGTTTGCCGTAAGCGCAGCCTCGATTGCCGTTCAGGCGGCGATCGCTGCCGGTGCCGGAACGGCGGCATGCGGATGGCTGAGCCGAAAGCTGGGCGGGCTCACCGGCGATACGTACGGCGCGGTTAACGAGCTGCTGGAGGCTTTATTGCTGTTTGCCGCCCTCTGGGGCATTAAATGAAGAAAGATAGGAGCTGATTTCCTGTGCTGGAACGATTCGGCCACGGCGGCGATCTGCTGACCGCCCAGGAGCTGTACGGCCTCGAAGCGTCGCGTTACGTCGACTTCAGCGCCAACATGAATCCGCTCGGTCCGCCGCCCTGCGTTGCCGGGCTGCTTCGCAGCTACGCCGATGCGATCGGCCGTTATCCCGATCCCGCGTCGAGAAGGCTGCTCCGGAAGCTGTCGCAGGTTCACGGCATCGACGAGCGGTGTCTCATTCCGGGCAACGGCGCGGCGGAGCTGATCGAGCTGACGGTCCGGCTGTTCGCGCCCTCCGTTACGGTGATTGCGGCGCCTTCGTTCGCCGAGTATGCCGACGCGGCCCGCAAGGCCGGCAGCCGGATCGCGGCGATGCGGCTGAGGCGGGAGAACGGCTTCGCCCTGACGCCGGAGCTAGCACGGCAGTCGCTTGAAAAGCTGCGTGCCGAAGGCGTGCGCCAAGGCGAGGCGCTTTGGCTGCTCGGATCGCCGAACAATCCGACGGGCCGGCTTTGCGATCCGGCTATTGTCCGGTGGTTGACGGCCCAAGGCGAGCGGGTCGTCGTTGACGAAGCGTTCATGGATTTCATTCCGGAGGAGGGCAGGTTCAGCGTCCTGCGGGATGCGGCAGCCGACGAACGGATCGTCGTCATCCGGTCGATGACGAAGTTTTATGCCATTCCCGGCATTCGTCTCGGCTATGCGGCGGCCGCGCCGGAAACGATCGGCCGTCTTAAAGCGCTGCAGACGCCGTGGAGCGTCAATTCGCTGGCACAGCAAATCGGCGAAGCGGTGCTGGAGGACGAGGGCTTCCGAAGCCGGACGCTGCGATGGCTGGCGGAGGAGCGCGGCCGGCTGGCGGAGGGGCTGAAGGCGCCGGGCTTCGAAGTGTTCGACGGCGCGGCCAATTACTTGCTGTTCTCCATTCCGGCCGGGTCCGGGTTCACGGCTTCGTCACTGCAGCGGAGACTTGGAGCCGGAGGCGTGCTTATTCGCGACGCTTCGCGCTTTGAAGAGCTGGACGAAAGCTTCTGCCGGGTTGCCGTCCGGCTGCGCCGGGATAACGAGCGGCTGCTTGAGGAGCTTGAAGCGGCTTTAAAGTCGCACGCGGAAGAGCGGCAAAGGAGCGGACGCGATGAAAGAAAACCGTAAAGCGAAAACCGTCATGCTGCAGGGGACGGCCTCGGACGTCGGGAAAAGCGTGCTGACCGCAGCGCTTTGCCGCATTTTCACGGAAGACGGTTATCGCACCGCTCCGTTCAAATCGCAGAACATGTCGAACAATTCGTACGTCACCTGGGACGGCAGGGAAATCGGAAGGGCGCAGGGCATGCAGGCGGACGCGTGCGGCATTTTGGCGACGACGGATATGAATCCCGTGCTGCTGAAGCCGAAAAAGGATATGATTGCCCAGGTGGTGATCCACGGCAGGCCGCTCGGCGATTACGAGGCGCGCGCCTACCGGGAACAGCTGCTGGCCGAGGCGGAGCCGATCGTGCGCGGATCGCTGGACCGGCTGCGAAACGCCTGCGATGTCGTCGTGCTTGAGGGTGCGGGCAGTCCGGCCGAAATTAATCTGAAGGACCGCGACATCGTCAATATGCGCGCGGCCGCGTGGGCGGAAGCGCCGGTCGTGCTCGTGGCCGATATCGACCGGGGCGGCATGTTCGCGGCGATCGTCGGGACGCTGGAGCTGCTGGAGCCGGAGGAACGCGGCCGGGTATGCGGCTTTATCGTCAACAAGTTCCGGGGCGACGTCTCGCTGCTGCAGCCGGGCCTCGACTGGCTCGAGCGCAAAACGGGCAAGCCCGTGCTCGGCGTCGTTCCTTATCTCCACGGGATTGCGCTGGAGGATGAAGATTCGCTGTCGCTCGACACGTCGCTTGCGGGCGCCGGAACGTCACCCGCTCCGGGAGAGGATCGGCAGCTGGATATCGCCGTCCTTCGCCTCCCTCATATTTCCAATTTCACCGATATCGATCCGCTTCACAGCGAGCCCGACGTACGGATTCGGTACGTTTCGGACGTCTCCCAATGGGGAACGCCGGACGCCGTCATTGTTCCGGGGAGCAAAAATGCGGTGGACGACCTGCTGTATTTGCGGACAAGCGGCCTTGCGGAACGGCTTAAGCGGCATGCCGCTGCCGGAGGGCACACAGCAGGCATTTGCGGCGGTTACGAAATGATGGGCGTGCGGCTGCTCGACCCGCTCCATGCGGAATCGGACCGGGACGAAACGGAAGGGCTCGGCTGGTTTCCGTTCGAGGTGGTGTTTGCGGCGGAGAAAAGGACCCGGCGCGTCGAGGGCATTGCCGCTCTGCCCGGTCTGCCGGCCGGGGAATATACGGTCGAAGGGTACGAAATTCATATGGGTGCCGTCGTCTGGCGGCCTGAAGGCGGGGAAGACGTGCGGCACCCGTTCCGGCTGCGCGACAGTCAGGCCGATGCTGTCGCAATAGCCGGGCCTTCCCCCGGAAACCGAGATAACGGAAACGCTGTTCAATCCGCAGACATCCGGGAAACGGAGGATCATCCTTTGCCGGCTGGGCGGGACGAACAAGGCGGCGCTTGGGGGGAAACGTTTGCGGAAGGCTGCGCTTCGCAGGATGGGCGGATTTGGGGGACCTTTATGCACGGGGTTCTCCACAACGACGGGTTTCGCCGCGCATGGCTGAACCGCCTTCGTGCAGAACGCGGTCTGGAGCCGCTTGCGGACGGCGTCCGGTTCAAGCTGCGCCGGGAAGAGGCGTTTGCAAGACTGGCCGAACACGTCCGCGCGTTTGTCGATATGGACCGGCTGAAGGCGCTGATCGGGCTGCAGGACGAGCGGAGAAAATGACTTAATCGTATTTGTCCTCGCCGATCCGTTCCATCCCGTCCAGAATCAGCTCGGCTTCGGTTTCGAAATTGAGCTGCAGCGGTCCCGGCAGCTTCTCCGCGATCGCACGAACCTCCGGCAGCCGGTACAACGCCTCCATCGTTTGCGGACGGGGATCGAGCCCGGCCATCCAGTCGCGAAAGACGTCGATGAAACGGTAAAACGACGCTTCAAACCGGTCGGCGGCCGGCTCGGCTTCGTCCTCCTCCGCTCGGGACATGGCATTCCAATTCGTAACCGCGGCGTCCAGCGCTTCTTCAACCGTCCTGTTCATCCGGCTTCCTCCCCTTTTTTTCCTCCGATAAAACCGTCCGGCTTCCCCGTTCGTAGATAGATATAGAAGGGGCCAAAAAATAAAAAAACCGACAGCCGCCGGTTTGAAGTTGAAATTTATATTCGCCTATGGTACAATGAATTTTAGCATTAATAGATAAAGGTGATGCATAGATATTACAATAATATCACAATCCACCGGGTTTGTCAAATGGAATTCGTCGGAGCGGTGGGGGCCGGCGGAGGACAGGAGGGGAAAGAACCATGGCGATTCATCCATCCGAATTCGAAAACGCACCAGACGCCGATGCCTTTAAAATCGACGACGATTTGCTTTCATTGCCTCCGGGCATCAAAATCGACGACCCTGTGCGCATGTATTTAAAGGAAATCGGCCGCGTACCGCTCCTTTCGGCCGAAGACGAGGTCGAGCTGGCCAAGCGGATCGTGCAGGGAGACAATGCGGCGAAGCAGCGGCTTGCGGAAGCGAATCTGCGGCTCGTCGTCAGTATTGCCCGGCGTTATGTGGGGCGCGGCATGCTTTTTCTCGATCTGATTCAGGAAGGCAATATCGGACTGTTCAAAGCGGTCGAGAAATTCGATTATTCCAAAGGGTTTAAATTCAGCACCTATGCGACTTGGTGGATCCGTCAGGCGATCACGAGAGCGATTGCCGATCAGGCGCGGACGATCCGGGTGCCCGTTCATATGGTCGAAACGATTAACAAGCTGTCCCGCATCACCCGGCAGCTCGTGCAGACGCTCGGCCGCGAACCGACGCCGGAGGAGCTTGCCGAGGAGATGGAGCTGTCGGTCGAGAAAATCCGCGAGGTGATGAAGGTCGCGCAGGAGCCGGTATCGCTCGAAACTCCGATCGGAGAAGAGAACGACTCGAATCTGGGCGATTTTATCGAGGATCACGATGCGACGGCGCCGGCGGACGCTGCCGCTTATGAGCTGCTGAAGGAACAGCTGGAGGACGTGCTCGACACGCTCACCGAGCGCGAAGAAAGTGTTCTGCGGCTCCGTTTCGGACTTGACGACGGACGTACCCGGACGCTGGAAGAGGTCGGCAAAGAATTCGGCGTCACGCGCGAACGGATCCGCCAGATCGAAGCGAAGGCGCTTCGCAAGCTGAGGCATCCGAGCCGGAGCAAGCGTCTGAAAGATTTTCTGGACTAATTCTTATCGGATCGCGGATTCATGTCACGATAGAAAAGGGGACAACCGTATGGAAGCCGGTTTTGTCATTCACTGCCTTCAATGCGGCGGGGAGCTGCTCGTCGTTCCCGGAAAGCGGCCGTACCGGAAGGAGCAAATCGTATTTGGCACGGACAATTACGGCGCGGATCAAATATCCTGCGAATGCGGCAATGCGCTCGAAGAATACAGCCGTTTCGAACGCGCGGAAGGCCGTGAACCCGAATTTGTCGTAGAATGGCGGGATATTTCAAAATAAAGGCGGAGCCGTCCGTTGGGCCGATCGATCGGCTTAACGGACGGCTTTTTTCGATGACGCCGGGACTTTCCGGATCAGGGTCTAAGCCATTCCTCCGTACAGCCGCTTCAGCAGCTCGTCCGTTACGATTACCGGATCCTTCGGCAGGCTCCTCAAATCGAACCGGCCGACGAGCTCCATCGGGCGGACCGGCTCCGGCCGGTCGATGAGGCCGCTGACGAAGGCGAGCCAGCCCGTAATCCGCTCGGGAGCCGTGCCGGAATCGCGCAGGCTTGCCAGCGCAATGCCGCCATGACGCTTGGCGAGCCGTTTGCCGTCCGGTCCGGCGAGCAGCGGCACATGGGCGAAGCGCGGGGCGGGAAGCTGAAGCGCCTCGTAGAGCAGCAGCTGGCGCGGCGTCGAATCGAGCAAATCCGCGCCGCGCAGCACGTCTGTGACGCCCATCGCGGCATCGTCGACGACGACGGCGAGCTGGTAGCTGATGATGCCGTCCGCGCGCTTTACGACGAAATCGCCGCCCGCCCCCGGTGCGAATGCCTGCGGCCCTGCGGCCCGGTCGACGAACCGGACGGCCCGGTCGCCGACGCGGAAACGGAGCGACGGCGTTTTGGTTGCGGCGCGGGCAGCGCGCTCCGCCTCCGTCAGATCGCGGCAGCGTCCGGGATAGGCCGGGCCTTCGCTGCCGAGACCGTGCGGCGCGCTGGCGATCGCCGCCAATTCGGCGCGGCTGCAGAAGCACGGATAAAGCCAGCCGCCTTCCTGCAACTTCTGCAGCGCTTCTTCATAGAGCGCCTCGCGCTTGCTTTGCGCATAGGGGGCGAACGGGCCGCCGATGTCCGGTCCCTCGTCCCAGTCGAGGCCGAGCCATCGCAGGTCGGCCAGCGCCTGCTCCGCATAACCCGGGCGCGATCTCGGCTTGTCGATATCCTCGATGCGCATGATGAAGCGTCCGCCGGCGCTTCGCGCCTGCAGCCAGGCGAGCAGCGCCGTGCGGGCGTTGCCGATATGCATCAGCCCCGATGGCGTCGGAGCAAACCTTCCGCGCATGATGGCAATCATCTCCTTTAGGCGTAATCGTATCATGCGCGGCCGAGGAGGTGCAATCTCGTCCAAAGCGGCGGTTTTCGAGCCGGACGCTATCTTTTCGGGAGCGAAACCTACTATAATAGGATCGATCAATGGATCGGGATCATCGGAGCGGGTCCTGCACGATGAAGCATGAAAAGAAAGGTATGAATTCGCTGATGAAGGAACGTTTGCCGATCGACGAGGCGCTGCCGGAGCTGCTGGCCCATTTGTCGCAGCGGACGAGCGCGGTGCTTGTCGCGGCGCCCGGCGCGGGCAAGACGACCCGCGTGCCGATCGCGCTGCTGAAGGAGCCTTGGCTTGAAGGGCGGCGCGTGCTCATGCTGGAGCCGCGGCGCCTTGCTGCGCGCGCGGCGGCCGGTTATATGGCCTCCCTGCTCGGTGAACGTCCGGGCGAGACGATCGGCTACCGCGTGCGGCTGGACACGAAGGTCGGGCCGACGACGCGCATCGAGGTCATAACGGAAGGCGTGCTGACGCGAATGCTGCAGCAGGACCCGGCGCTCGAAGGCGTCGGGGCCGTCATTTTCGACGAATTTCACGAGCGTCATCTGCACTCGGATCTCGGGCTGGCGCTTTGCCTGCAGGCCCAGGCGCTGCTGCGGGACGATCTGCGGCTGCTCGTCATGTCGGCGACGCTGGAGGCGAAGCCCGTTGCGGGGCTGCTCGGTGACGCGCCGGTCGTCGTCAGCGAAGGCCGCGCGTACCCGGTCGAAACGCATTACGCGGCGGGGCGGCCGTCCGGGCGCATCGAGGAGGCCGCCGCGCAGGCGGCGGCCGAAGCGATCCGCCGCCACGAGGGCGACGCGCTCGTGTTTCTTCCGGGCGCGCCGGAAATCCGGCGGACGGAGCGGCTGCTCGCCGCCGCCGGTCTCGGCGGCGGCGTACGTATCGTCCCGCTCTACGGCAGCCTGCCGCAGGACGAGCAGGACCGGGCGGTCGCACCGGCGGCGCCCGGCGAACGCAAAATCGTCCTGGCGACGTCGATTGCGGAATCGAGCCTGACGGTGCGGGGCGTGCGGGTCGTCGTCGACGCGGGCTTAAGCCGCGTGCCGCGCTTCTCCCCGCGGACGGGGATGTCCCGTCTGGAAACGGTGCCGGTGTCGGCCGCTTCCGCCGACCAGCGGCGAGGCCGGGCAGGCCGGGAGGCGCCCGGCTTCTGCTACCGGCTCTGGACGGAGGAGGAACACCGCCGGCTGCGTCCGCAGAGCAAGCCGGAGATGCTCGGCTCCGATTTGGCGCCGCTTGCGCTGGAGCTGGCGTGCTGGGGCGTATCCGATCCGGCCGAATTGGTATGGCTCGATCCGCCGCCTGCGGCGGCTTATGCGCAGGCGGGCCGGCTTCTTCAAGCGCTCGGCGCGCTGGACGGCGAGGGCAGGCCAACGGCGCACGGCAGAGCGATCGCCGCGCTCGGCATGCACCCGCGTCTCGCGCATATGGTCATCGAAGCCGGCAAGCTCGGCTTCGGCGCCGAAGCGTGCGAGCTGGCGGCGCTGCTCGCCGGCAGAGATCCGCTGCGCGGCAGCCGAAGCGCCGATATCCGGCTGCGGCTCGAAGCGCTGCGCGGCCGCGGCGAATGGCCGGCGCAGGATGAGGCGGAGCGCCGGCGGATCGCGGCGGAAGCGCGGGAATGGATGCGTGCGGCCGGCATCCGGCCGCCGTCCGCCGCGCGCGGCGAAGACCGGCAGGCGGCGGGCGGAAGCGCCGCCGCCGGACGGCTGGCCGCGCTTGCTTACCCGGACCGGATCGCCCAGCGCCGCGGCGACGGCCGCTTTCTGCTGCGGAACGGGCGCGGCGCCGTCCTGCCGGAGCTGCAGCCGCTCTCCGGCGCGGCGTACCTGGCAGCCGCGGAGCTGGAGGACGCCGGTACGGACAGCCGGATCCTGCTGGCCGCGCCGGTAACGCAGGCGGAGCTCGAGGAGACGTTCGCCGGCCAGCTCGAGACGGAAACGGAGGTCCGGTGGGACCGGTCGTCCGAGTCCGTCCGGGCGCGCAGGCGCGTCCGGCTCGGGGCGCTGACGCTGAAGGAGGGGCCGCTCGAGAACCCGGACCCTGCGCAGGTCGCGCAGGCGCTGCTGAGCGGCATCGCCGCGCAGGGGCTCGGCCTGCTGCCGTGGACGAAGCAGGCGCGGCAGCTGCAGGCGCGCATCGAGCTGATGCGCGCGCACAACCCGTCCTGGCCGGACGTGTCGGAAGCCGGACTCGCCGCCACGCTGCAGGACTGGCTTGCGCCTTATATCGGCGGCATGCGCAGCCGCAGCGATCTGGCCAGGCTGAACATGGCGGCCATCCTGGAGTCGAAGCTCGGCTGGGCCGAGCTGCAGCAGCTCGGCCGCGAAGTGCCGACGCATCTTACCGTGCCGAGCGGCTCGCGCATTCCGCTCGATTATAGCGACCCGGCCGCGCCGGCGCTTGCCGTCCGGCTGCAGGAGCTGTTCGGCTGGCGCGAAACGCCGCGCATCGCCGGCGGCAAGCTGCCCGTCACGCTGCACCTGCTGTCGCCCGCGCATCGTCCGGTGCAGGTGACGAGCGATTTGGCCAGCTTTTGGCAGCACGCCTATTTTGACGTGAAAAAGGATTTGAAGGGCCGTTACCCGAAGCATTACTGGCCGGACAATCCGCTTGAGGCGGCTCCGACCAGCCGGGCCAAGCCGCGGACGTGAATCGTCCTCCGCCGCTTCGTCGGCATCCGTTAATCAACCGATCCGAATCCATGACCGGAGGTGCCCGCCATGCTTGCCGCCATTCTTTATTTCATCGCGATCAACGCCGCCGCGTTTGTGCTGATGGGCGTCGATAAAGCCCGGGCGAGGCGCGGCGACAGCAAGCGGCGGATCCCGGAGCGCCGTTTGCTCGGCTTCGGCGCGGCGGGCGGCGCGCTCGGCGCTATGGCGGCGATGCGGCTGTTCCGTCACAAGACGAAGCACGCTTCGTTCGCCATCGGGCTCCCGCTCATGTTCGTCGTCCATGCTGCGGCGATTTATGTTCTGCTGATGGTTTTGAACTAATCTCTTTGACGCCGCCCACGGAATCCGGGGGATGTACCGGCCAAAAAGCCGGTATGAACAACGTTCCATTTTTTAGAAACGAAATCAATCTTTTCCTACACGAATGCTTTTAAAGGTGCTATGATTAGGTTGGCTGGAGCATCGCCCGCACGGATCGGATCGGCGGTGCTCTTTTTTTTACGAAAATAAGGACGTTCGATCCCGATAAAAGCGTTCGAAGACAGGATGTGGAGGAAATGAATCAACTGGCAATCCCGAGGCCCGGGCAGGCGGAGAAAAAGACGCGCCGCCCGCTCGTTCTGGCCGCCCTGGTGCTGTCCATGTTCATGTCCGCGATCGAGGTGACGATCATTTCGACCGCGATGCCGAGCATTGTGGGCGAGCTTGGCGGATTTTCCCTGTACACCTGGGTATTTTCCGCGTTCACGCTGATGCAGGCCGTCACGATCCCGATCTACGGGAAGCTGGCCGACCTGTTCGGCCGCAAGCCGGTGTTCGTTTTCGGCGTCGTCGTGTTTCTGGCCGGTTCGCTGCTGTGCGGACTCGCGAAGTCGATGGTCATGCTTATCGTATTCCGGCTGATCCAGGGCCTCGGCGCGGGCTCGATCCAGCCGATTGCGATGACGATCATCGGGGATATGTACTCGATGAAAGAACGGGCCAAAATTCAAGGCTACTTCTCCAGCGTTTTCGGCATTTCGTCGGTTCTCGGTCCGCTGGTCGGCGGCTTTATCGTGCAGTATGCGCACTGGTCGTATATTTTCTGGATGAATATTCCGCTTGGCATATTCTCGGTCGCCGGCGTCCTGATGTTTCTGCACGAGGGCATCGACAAACAGAAGCGCGCGATCGACTACACGGGCTCCGCGCTGTTTTTCGTTTCCATTTCGGCACTAATGATCGTCCTGATTCAGGGCGGGGTGGAGTGGAGCTGGACATCGCCGCAGATCATCGCGCTGCTGCTCGTTTTTATTGCGGGGACGGTCTTGTTTTTCTTGCAGGAGCGCAGGGCGCAGGAGCCCATGATGCCGCTCGGCATTTGGAAAAGCAGGCTGATCTCGTCGGCCAACGCGGCGACGTTTACGTCGGGCGCGCTCGTGATCGGCCTCACGAGCTTTCTTCCGACCTACATACAGGGCGTCATGGGCGATTCCGCCTTCGTCGCCGGGTTTACCTTGACCGTCATGACGGTCGGATGGCCGATCGCCGCGCTTGCCGCCAGTCACCTCATTTTGAAGGTCGGCATGAAGCCGACGGTCATCATGGGAGGGATTGCCGCTTTTATCGGTTCGCTGTTTTTCATTACACTCGACCCGTCGAAAGGCGCGGTGTGGGCCGGCGCGGGGTCCTTCCTGACCGGCATCGGCATGGGCCTGACGAGCGCCTCGTTCATGATCTCCATCCAGAACAGCGTGTCGTTTCAAATGCGCGGCGTAGCGACCGCCTCCAACATGTTCATGCGACTGCTCGGCAGCACGGTCGGCGCGGCGGTGCTCGGCGGCGTGCTGAACACCAGGTTCAGCGCGTATTTGGCGGGTGAAGACCGTTCGATAAGCAGCTCGCTGTCGATCGATTCGATCAACCAGCTGCTGAGCGGCTCGGGGACGGGCCAATTGCCCGCGGCCGAGCAGACGGTGCTCAAAGCGGGGCTCACCGTATCGCTCCACAGCGTTTACTGGGCAGTGTTTGCACTGGCGCTGCTGACACTCGTCGGCTCCGTTCTGATGCCGAAGCATCAGGCAGGGGACGATAAGCCGTCAAAAGGTACGCCGAATGCGGACATCCGGCCCACCATTGGCATGGATTGACATCTGCCGAGGGATTGTGGTAAAGTTATTTCTCGCGCGAATTGACACAGTTTCATCATCCGACCGGGCCGCATGCGAATGCGGCTTTCTTTGCTGTTACCGGGACAGGTGCGAAGAAAGCCCGAGACGTTATGCGTCGGAGGTCTTAGAGGGAGGTAACTGACACATGAATGCTCAAAGTGCCTTTCAGGAAGAAGCGGAACGCGTCGGCGACGTGCTGCGCCGCATCCGCAGCCAGCTGAGCGCGATCGGCCCCCGGTACACCGGCGACGATTTTACCGAGCAGATGCTCGATCTGCAGCGTGAGCAGCGCAAGCAGCGCCTCGAGGTGGCGGAGCGGGAGCCTTATTTCGGCCGAATCGATTTTCAGGAGGACCGGCATGACGCTCCGAAGCCGCTGTATATCGGCAAGGCTGGCGTCGCGGACGGGGAGAACGGCAGTCTGCTCGTCATCGACTGGCGGGCGCCGGTAGCGAGCCTGTTCTACGCGTTCAGCGGCGGCGAGACGCCCGTAACGTACGAGTCGCCGGAAGGCGAAATCGGCGGGCAGATTCACTTAAAGCGCAATCTGATGGTCCGCCAAAGCAAGCTCGAGCGGGTCGTGGACAGCTATGTACGCGGCCAGGAGGACGAGGCGGTAACCGACGAGTTTCTGCTCTACCGGCTTGGGGAAAGCAAGGACAACAAGCTTCGGGACATCGTGTCGACAATTCAGCAGGAGCAGGACCGAATCATCCGCACCGACAAAAATAAAGCGGTCTTCATCCAGGGGGTGGCCGGAAGCGGCAAAACGACCGTCGCGCTCCACCGGCTCGCCTTTTTGCTGTATCAATATGCCGGCCGCATCCGGGCGGACCGCATGATCATTTTTGCGCCGAACCGGATGTTTCTCGATTATATTTCCGGCGTGCTGCCGGAGCTGGGCGTCGGCGACATCGTGCAGACGACGTATGCGGATTGGGCGGTCGAAGCGCTTGGCAAGGAGGTTCGGCTTGACGAGGAACGGGACGCGCTGGCGTACTGGTTCGAACGGCCGCGGACGCGGGAGGAAATGGAACGGTCGCCGGGCCGGGTGAAGGGCAGCCTCCGCTTTAAGCAGGCCGTCGACCGGAAGCTTGCCGAGATCGAGGCCTCTCTTCTGCCGGAACAGCCTTTCGAGCCGATAGACGGCATGAAGCTGCAGCCGGAGACGATCGCGGACTGGCTGGCGGTTGACGACCGGGGAGAGCCGCTGATGAAAAGGCGCGAGCGCCTCGTCAGCCGGATCAAACGATGGTTCGAGTCCGAGTGGAAGACGCGCCGACTGACCGACCGGAAGCTGAAGACGAAAGCGTCGGCAAGGCTGAACGCCTACTGCAAGAAAATCCCTTCCTTCACCGCTTCCGGGCTTTACGCTGCGCTGCTCGGCGGCGAAGAAACGGCGCCGGGCCTGACCGCTGCGGAACGCGCAGCTGCGGTCAAGGCGCTGAAACGCGGGCTTGCGCAGCCGGAGGATTTGGCTCCGCTCGTGTATATCCAGCTTAGGCTGTACGGCCTCGCGCAGCCGGCGTACGATCATGTCGTCATCGACGAAGCGCAGGATTATTCGCCGTTCCAGCTGGAGACGCTGAAGCTTTGCCAGCGCCAGCCCTCAATGACGGTGCTCGGCGACCTGCAGCAGGGCATTCACGGCTACGCCGGCATCCACGGCTGGATGGAGCTGACCTCGCTCTTCGGAGCCGAAGAAAGCGGCTTTTTCGAGCTTGACCGCAGCTACCGGTCGACGATGGAAATCATCGATTTCGCCAATCGCGTGCTCGGCGGTATGGGCGAGGGCGTGAAGCCCGCCGTCCCTGTCTTCCGCAGCGGGGAGCCGGTCGAGATCGAAGCGGCGGAGTCGGAGACTGGCCGGCTGGACCGGATTGCGGATACGCTGCGGCAGTGGCAGTCCTCCGACGCATA
The DNA here is from genome assembly GCF_028826105.1 of Paenibacillus humicola. Taxonomy (NCBI): domain Bacteria; kingdom Bacillati; phylum Bacillota; class Bacilli; order Caryophanales; family Paenibacillaceae; genus Paenibacillus; species Paenibacillus humicola. The sequence goes on along the minus strand of NZ_JAQGPL010000001.1, from coordinate 3,259,808 downwards.
TTCGACGATTGCCGTGCTCGGCCGGACGGCGTCCGCCTGCGAGCGGATCGTAGAGCGGCTAAGCGCGGACGGACTGGAGGCGGCGCTGGTGCGCAGCAAGCAGGTCGCGTACGGCGGCGGCCTGACGGTCGTCCCGGTTTACCTGGCAAAAGGGCTGGAATTCGATGCCGTGCTGATCGCCGATGCGGATGAAGACCGTTACGGCCCGAACGATGCAAAGCTGCTCTATGTCGGCTGCACGCGCGCGCTGCATAAGCTGAAGCTGATCCATGTCGGCGCGCTGACGCCGCTTGCGGGCCCGGCGGAATGATGTCCAGTCAGCCAGCCCGGTATTACGCGAGCCCGGCGAAATAATGTCCGGCCGGCCGGCCGGTCTTACGGATCTCCAGCAGGTGTATTACGGCAGCACCGGACTCGCCCTCCGATTGATGGATGCGGCGGCCGGTGCTTTGTTTTTTTTCGAATACCTGTTTCAGTCCTCTGCGGCTCGCACGTGTGACGAGCACTTATATTTTGGCTCGGACCGGCTTTTCCGGATAGCGATACCTGCTGAAAGATGCCAAGTCCGCGCACGGTGTGCTATGCTAGTGAACTGTACGGCGCAAAGCGCCGCCTGAACAGTCAAACGAAAAAGGGGAAGCCGGCATGGATTTTATCGTTCATTATGTCTCGTTTTTTGTCATCCAAGCGGAAGGGGAGGATGGCGCGTCCAAATCGTTCAAGCATTTTCAGACGCTGGACCGGGACGATTACCCGGAGAGCGCGCTGCAATCGTTTCTGGACGGCGAGTTTCAGCGTATTTGTAAGCGAAAGGCCGAGCGGCATCCTCCCAGTGAGAACGCGCCGACGAAAATCGGCCGGTTCGTTGCCGAGCCGGGCTACGAATTAGCCAGCAACGCGAATTATAACCTGCTGCAGCGGCTGCGGGAGTCCGAATCGAAGGAGGCGTTTCACGGCTTTGCCGACGAGCTCGTCCGGCTCTATATGGAAGCGGCGGCCGTACGCGGCGGCGCCCTGATCGTCGTCAAAGCGACGCCGAATCGGCATACCGACGAGCCGCTGTTGTTCATCCTGAAGTGCGACTTCGAGCAGAAGATCGCCCGCATTACGGACGAAAAGCAGCTCATCGCGCACGTCGAAATGGCCATCAGCGCACGGAATATCAAATCGATCCAATACCCCCATATGCCGGAGGACGGCATGCTCGAGCCATGGGAGCTGAAAATCCACCAGGCGTCGCATGCCCGGTATTTCGAGGATTTTCTGCGGTTTGTCCGCTACGAGAAAGCGATGCCGGAGCTGATGAGCGAGCAGATGATCACGATGGTTCACGAATATATGGAGGACAAATGGCAGGATTACGCCGGCGAAGAGCGGGAGCGGGAAGCGGGGCAATTCGAAGCGTGGGCGGCGAGCGAGAAGCGGGAGCTGATGGAGCGCTGGCCGCAGGAGCAGGTGGCCGCTGCGGCGGAACGGCTCGTAGAGCATCGGCCGAATTTGAGTGTGGCGTTCAAACTGGGCGGCGTTTCGGTAAAAGGTCCGCTCGCCGAGTTCGGACGCTCGATTCATTTCGCCCGCCACAACGGACGGTATGTCGCCTTGATCGAAGGCGATTCGTTTTTGTTCGACCAGCCGATGTCGCCGGTGGAGCTGCTGCAGGCGCCCGAATTGACCGACGTGATCGAGCGGATTGGCGCGGCATCTTCGCCTGAAGGCGATGCGGCTGCGGACCGCGCCTCTGATGAAGCTGAGGCTTCCGGCCGCCTTTCAGGGGAGCGGGAGGAGGACGATTCGACGCCATGGTAACGGAAATCCGGAGGCATGTGCGATACGCGAAACGGGAGCAGCCGTTTTCGGAAACGATTTAACACGATCGAAGCGCCGGCAAATGGACCGGCTTCTTCCGGATCATGACAGCCCGGAATCCGGACGGGTGCGGAAGCGGAGCGGGAGGGACCTGTTTTCTGCTATACTTGGAAGATGAGAGCTTTTCTGGAAACCGATTTGGAGGGATACTCGTGGAAAACAAGTTTTTTATCGAACTCGGCATGGGCACCGATTTGCACGGCCAGAACGTCACGAAAGCGTCCGTGCGCGCGGTGGAGAACGCCATCCGCCACAATTCCATGCCGGGGCTGCGCTCGGTACTGCCGGACAACAGCCTGCACCGGATGAAGGTTAACGTGCGGCTGGCTGTGCCCTGCGACAAGGACAAGCTCGACCATGAGGCGGTAAAAGCGGTGCTGCCATACGGCGAAGTCACCGTCGAGGTGGTGGACGGAGGGATGCTGACGTCGAGCGGCGTCGTGCTGCCGGACAAAGCCGACAAGAACGACCTGATCTACGTCGTCGTCGCGGCCGTGGAGGTCGGCTATTAAGCGGCATGCCGCAAAGATGATCCGGCATATCGCGTTCGATTTCGACGGCACGCTGGCCGATTCCTTCGCGCTGGTCGCGGACGTATACAACGAGCTGGCGGAAAAATACCGGTTGCGGCCGGTCCGTCCGGAGGAATACCGGGCACTTGCGGTCCTGCCGATCCGGGTCCTGCTGAAGGCGCTCGGCATTCCGGCGCACCGCGTATTCCGCTTCCGAAGCATCGGGCGGGAATTCAAGGCGCTCTACGGCAGCGGCGCGGGCGGCGTTCGCCTGTTTCCCGGGATCGCAGAGCTAGTCCGCGGGCTGAAAACCGAAGGCTATACGCTGACGGTCATTTCCTCCAATGCCGGGTCGAATATCTCGCGCATCCTGGCCGATTGCGGTCTGGAGGCGTTCGAAGCCGTTCATTCGTCGGACGGCTTGTTCGGCAAGCACCGCACGATCCGTCGTTATATGCGGGCGCACGGGCTGAAGCCGGAGGAGCTGCTGTACATCGGCGACGAAACGCGCGATATCGAGGCGTGCCGGAAAACCGGCGTACGCGTCATCGCCGCCGCCTGGGGTTTCGAAACGCGCGAAAGACTCGAAGCCGCAGGACCGGATTACATCGCGGATTCGCCCGGCGAGGCGAAGGACTATATCTCGGCGATCAAACGTGAAGCGGGCCGCTCGGTGTGAGCCGGCAGGCCCGTTCCGTTCTTCCCGGCCTGCCGGCGCCGTTTCAAGGCTCCTCTTGAAGAGCGCAGACGGTAGCCTCCTTCGCTGCGATCCCTGTTCATACAAAATCAGAACGCCGGATCGGCGTCTTCGGGCGCCAGCTTGTCGGGGTTCATGACGATATAGATGCGCGAGAAGACCGTTTCGCCCGGCGCGCAGGCCAAAATATAATCAGCTGTCTTCCGGCCCTCGCGAATAAGCCGGAAACCTTCTCCTCCGGCATAGACCGCCGGCTCAATGCGGGTCTCCGTGCTGCGGGAGGCCGCGAAGGTCAGCAGTGCCAGCACACGGTCTTTGCCGTACAGCGGATTGATGGCGGCCTTCACTTTTCCGCCTCCGTCACTTAGGAGAATGCAGTCGTCCGCAAGCAGCTGCACGAGCGCCCGGGCGTCGCCGCTGCCGAACGCCCTGGCGAAAGCGGCCGCCAGCTCCGGCTGCCGCGAGGGCGCAGGCTCGCGCAGACCGTTCCGGTACCGGTCAAGCTTGATCCGGCCGCGGCTGAAAAGCTTCCGGCAGTTGGCCGGCGATTTGCCGAGCAGCGCCGCAATGTCTTCGAACGGGAAGCCAAGCGTTTCCCTCAGGACGAAAACGGCGCGTTCCGCCGGGGAAAGCGCTTCAAGCAGCACGAGGTAAGCGTAAGAGACCTCGTCCTGCCGCTCGGCCAGCCGGGAAGGATCGGTCTCGTCCCGCAGGGCGATCGGCTCGGGCAGCCACGGACCGATATAGCTCACTCTTGTCCGCCGCGCCGATTTCAGCTCGTTCATGCAGCGGTTGGTCACTGTTTTGCACAGGTAAGCCCGAATGCTGTCGATTGCGCCCGGAGGCTGCTGCTGAAGCGCCGCGAACGTATCCTGAACGATATCTTCGGCGTCCTGCCGCAAGCCGAGCATACGGTAGGCGATGGAAAACAACAGCGGCCGGTATTCCTCATAAAGACGTTTAACGTCCACGTTGAAGCACCTTTCCTTTCCCAAAAACGAACAGAGGAAGCTTCTATTATGGTAGATTAATCGTCCCGGACGCGCAAGCCCGGCGCCTGCCGCCGCGAGCAGGAGATGTTCATATTCCGTTCATAAAACGGTCGTATATTCGTTCTGGAAGTTCGAAAAGAGGATCGGCCGGGAACGCCAACATTTCATGCGGACAGAGGAGAGACCGAGCATGACGGAGCAGGGACAAAACACGAAAATAATCGTAAGGCCTGATGACGGGGCTGCCGTTCTCGACCGGTCAAGCGATTGTTTCGGGCTGCGATGCCGGCCATCGGCCGCTGCGGCGGCCGGACAAAAGCGGCGTGAAGGGCGAAGCCGCCCGCTTCGCGCCGAATCGGAGAGGATCGAATATGAGCAAGCTGCTTGTCGTTGACGACGACCCGCATATTCGCGAGCTCGTCAAGCTGTTTTTAACCCGCGAAGGCTTCGACACGGCTGAAGCCGCCGACGGCGTCGAAGCGCTGCGTCTAATCGACGGCGGGCAGATCGCGATGGCGATTATCGACGTCATGATGCCGAACATGGACGGCTGGACGCTCTGCCGCGAGCTGCGGGAGAACACTGATCTGCCCGTCCTGATGCTGACGGCCAAAGGCGAAACGTCGCAAAAGGTGAAAGGGTTCGAGCTCGGCGCCGACGACTATCTTGTCAAGCCGTTCGAGCCGCTGGAGCTGGTCGCACGGGTGAAGGCGCTGCTGAAACGCTACAAGATCGCGGCGTCGCAGACGGTGCAGGTGGGGGAAGTGCTGCTGAGCCGCACCAGCTTCGAGGTCGTAGCAGGCGACTGCAGCATGACGCTGCCGCTGAAGGAATTCGAGCTGCTGTTCAAGCTGGCGAGCTACCCGGGCAAAACGTTTTCCCGCGAGCTGCTGATCGAGCAGATCTGGGGCTATGACTACGAAGGCGACGAACGTACGGTTGACGTCCACATCAAGCGGCTGCGCGAACGGTTCCCCGAGGAGCGGAGCGGCTTCCGCATCCAGACGATCCGCGGGCTCGGCTACCGGCTGGAGGCGGGAGGATGAACCGGCTGAAGCGATGGCTCCGGCAGCTGAGCCAGCGGAGATGGCCGAAATGGACCGAGGTTTTATTCGGAATCACCATGTTGGCGCTGATGAGCGGCATCAGCTGGAGCATCGCCTTCTCGGCCGTTTCGTACGTCAAGGAAAAGCGCGGCCAGTCGGAACAGACGGCGGCGATTGTCCGGGACGCCCGGGTGTTTGCGGCATCGGCCGACCTGACGCCGGCTATTCGTGACAGCCGGCTGCGCGCCGCCGCCGAAGCGAAGCATTATATGATCCTGATCGCCGATGCGGCGGGCCGCATACAGCGGTTCGGCACGGCGTCGGCGGACCGGTTGACCGCTGCGCCCGAAGCGAAGGATGTGCGGACCGTCCTTGCCGGCGGAACCATTCAGCGCATCGAACGGCCGAACCTGTTCAAGCCGGGGGCGATGATCGTCGGCATCCCGGCGAAAGGGCCGACCGGCGGCAGGGCGGCTTTGTTCGTCGAAAGCGATACGCCGAGCTTGTATGACGGGTATGGAAGTCAATTGTTCACGATCTATTTGGGCATGCTGGTCAGCTTTCTGCTCATTTTGCTCCTGCGTCCATGGCGCCAGGGCATGCATGCATGGGTGGAAGTCATCGGCGCGATCCGCCGCATGAGCAAAGGGGACTTCAACGTCAAGCTGAGAGGAGACAGCCGTCACATGCCCGGCCAGCTTGGCGAACTGGCGGAGAGCCTGAACGATATGGCCAGCGAGCTTAGTCAAATGGAAGCGATGCGGCAGGCGTTCATATCGAACGTGTCCCACGAAATCCAATCGCCGCTCACTTCGATTCGCGGTTTCGCGCGCGCCCTGCAGCAGGATGGGCTGAGCGACGAGCAGCGGCTGCATTATTACGGCATCATCGAAACGGAAAGCGTCCGATTGTCCAAGCTAAGCGATAATCTGATGAAGCTGACCTCGCTGGAATCCGACAAGCACCCGTTCGAGCCGAAGCGGTACCGGCTGGACAAGCAGCTGCGCAGCATGGTGCTGGCCTGCGAGCCGCAATGGCTGGAGAAAAACATGCTGATCGACATCGAGCTGAGCGAAATATGGGTCACGGCCGACGAGGATCTGATGTCGCAGGTCTGGATGAATCTGCTGAGCAACGGCATCAAGTTTACGCCCGAAGGCGGAACGATCGGCGTCGAGGCGGTGATCGAGAACGATGCCATTGCCGTCATCCTGTCGGACAACGGTCCCGGCATTTCGGAGGACGATTTGCCGTATATTTTCGACCGCTTCTTCAAAGCGGACAAATCGCGCAACCGCGCAGCGGGCGGCAGCGGCCTCGGGCTGTCGATCGTGAAAAAAATCGTCGATATGCACGGCGGGACGATCGAAGCGCGCAGCTCGGCAGGCGTCGGCACGACGTTTACCGTCCGGCTGCCGCAGCGGCGGAGCGGGACGGGTCCGGCTTAACGCCCGCAGATACGAGTCTGTCCGGTCCGATCGCACACTTGTACGTGCAAGCGTTGATTGTTGTTCGCCGCGGGTGGACGGAAGTCTGCGAACAAAGGGAATTGACCCTGACACGGTGTGATCCTTTACACTGATTGTAAACCGCTTTATGCTGTACCTTGAGCTGAGGAGGGATGAAGGAGGATGACATTTGTGAACGATGCCGTGAATGACGGAAAAGAAAATATGCCGGTGCGTATACTGGCGATCTCCGGGAGCCTGCGCGCCCGGTCGTCAAATTCGGCCCTTCTGCGCGCCGCTGCCGAGGCGGCGCCGGATTATATGGCGATCGCCTGCTACGACGGGCTGGGAACATTGCCGCCGTTCAATCCCGACTTGGACAGCGACGGCGAGCTCGAGGCTCCTGCGCCGGTGGCCGACCTGCGAAGACGGCTGAAGGAAGCGGACGGCGTACTCATCTGCACGCCCGAGTATGCCGGCGGCCTGCCCGGCGCGCTCAAAAACGCGCTCGACTGGGTCGTGTCGTCCGGCGAATTTTACGGCAAACGAACGGCTGCGATCAGCGCTTCACCGTCGCCCGCGGGCGGTGAACGCGCGCTTGCTTCGCTGCTCGTGACGCTCGGCATGCTGACGGCCGACATGCCGGAAGGGGCCGCGCTCACCGTGCCGTTCGTTTCCTCGAAGCTGGACGGCGAGGGCCGCCTTGCCGATCCGGACACGCTCCTTGCGTTGAAGAAGCTGCTTCATACGCTGCAACCGAACGGACCGCTGTCATGAGCGGTCCGTTCTTTGTTGTCGATGCGGGAGAAAGTCAGCTTAGTCGCTTTCCTTTCCGAGGGAAGAACTTGTTCCGCAGCCAAAAGACGACGTCAGCCGTTTCTTCTTGGCCAGACTCCAGAGCCTGGCGGGCAAACGCCGCCGAATAGCCGGTCTTACAACTTCCCGAGATGCGTCAGCCGGCTGCGAAGCTGGCTGCTTCCGATGCGCCCCTCCAGATGATACTCCCGGATCGCGTCGGTATCCTTCAGCAGATGGCCGGTCAGGATGCAGGCGGCCGTCTGTTCGGGATGGACGGCGCCGGAGCGTACCAGCTGCCTGAGCCCGGCGAGCGCGGCGGCGGAAGCCGGCTCGCAGCCGATGCCGCAGCGGTCGATGCACGCTTTCGCATCCAGAATCTCGTCGTCGCCGACGGCGGCCGTCGTACCGCCGGTCAGCTCAAGCATCGCGGCTGCTTTGCGCCAGCTCGGCGGATGACCGATCTTGAGCGCCGTGGCGCGCGTATGCGGCCGGGGTTCGGGGTGGAGCATCCGTTCGCCGCCGGCTGTTGCACCGCTGCCGTCCCGGCCGTTCATCAGCCGGTGGAACGGAGCGGCTCCTTCTGCCTGCACGACTGCAAGCTGCGGGAGCTTGTCAATGAAGCCGAGCGCGTGCAGCTCCCGCAGGCCTTTACCGAGCGCGGCTGCGTTGCCGAGTGCGCCGCCCGGCACAACAATCCAGTCGGGGAGCCTCCAATTCAGCTGCTCGGCGAGCTCGAATACGATGCTTTTCTGACCTTCGATGCGCAGCGGGTTGACGGAATTGCATAGATAGAGCTCCTGCTCCTCCGCATGCGTTTCAAGATAGCGCAGGCCGTCGTCATAGGTGCCGTCGAACGTGCGAATGTCCGCCCCGGCGGCAAGCGTCTGCAGCACTTTGTTGTCCGAGACGTCTCTCTTCGGGACGAGCACAATCGATTGTTTGCCGGCGAACGCCGCATACATAGCCAGTGAAGCGGATGTATTGCCGGTCGACGCGCAGGCGAAGCGCTCGTACCCGAGCGAGATGCCGTGCGAGACGGCTGCGGTCATGCCGTTGTCCTTGAACGAACCGCTCGGATTCTCGCTCTGCGCCTTGAACATGAGCCGCCGGACGCCGGCATAGGCGGTCGCCGGCTCCCGCTCGTACAACCCTGTATTGCCTTCGTTCTTCGTCACGACGGCGCTTTCGGGCAGCTCCGGTGCGATCAGCTCCTTATAGCGCCATACACCGCTCGCATATATGCCGGTCCGGTGCGCCCTGCGCTCCCGGAACACGCGTTTCAGCCGCTCGGGATCCAGCCCGGCGAACGGCTGCTTGACGTCCAGCGGCCCTCCGCATCCGCATGCATACCGCATCGGAGAGAGCGCCGTCTCTTTGCCGCACTCGATGCATACTGCCTTCATTTCGTCAGGCCGCCGTCCGCTTCCATATCCCCCATCGTTACGGAGCGGAATGCCGGAACCGCGGCCTTTCACCTCGCTTTTCAGAAAATTTCCCTTTGTTCGCTTGCGTCAGCCGGCTGTGCTCCTTACAATAAACGTGGACGACTCATAAATCCAATACATATAAATTCAGTCCGCATAATGTATGCTTATGAATAGGAAGCGGGAGGGGACGGAAGCCGGATGAACCTGCACGGGCTTCTCGTTTTTCACCATGTCGCTGAAAAGGGCGGCGTGACGAAAGCGGCGGAGACGCTTCGCATCAGCCAGCCGGCAGTGACGGCGCACGTTCGCAACCTCGGGCGGGAGCTCGGGCTGCCGCTGCTTGCGCCAAAGGGAAGGGGCGTGCTGCTGACCGAGGCGGGCGAGCGGGTCGCGGGGCATGCGGCAAGGCTGTTCGCGCTGCAGCGCGAGATCGAACGCGACCTCGACGCGTTTCGCGCCGGGCAGTCAGGCGCGCTGCGCATCGCGGCGACGTCGCTGCCGGCGAATTATTTGCTGCCGGAGTGTCTGGCCCGTTACCGCGGGGAATGTCCGGGCGTATTCGTGGCCCTGACGACGCTGAACGCCCGGGAAGCGATGCGGGCGCTGCTGCTCTACGAAGCGGATCTCGCTTTTATCGGCGGAGGCGCGGAGCCGCCGGCCGGACTCGTCCAGCGGCTGCTGCTGGAGGACGAGCTCTGGTTTATCGTCCGGGCCGGCCATCCGCTGGCCGGGCAGACGGTGCCGCTGGAGCGGATGGCGCAGGAGCCGTTCGTCATGCGCGAGCCCGGCAGCGCCGCCCGCGAGAAGCTGCTTTCGCTTTGCCGCGTGAAGGGGGTCCGCCCGCCGCGGACGGCGCTGCAGGTAAGCGGCATGCACGAGACGGTCCGCGCGGCGGCCGCCGGCTTCGGTGCGGCTTTCGTATCGTCGCTGGAAGCGAAGGAAGCGGCGGCGGCCGGCGAAATCGCGCGTGTCCGCGTCGACGGCGCCGAGCTGTTTAATCCGGTCGCACTGGTTACGCGCGCGGACGATCCGCTGCCGCCGCCCGCGGCCCGCTTCGCCGCATTGCTGACCGGCGGCGGACAGGCATGAAAAGGCTTCGTCCGGTCATAGGGTGGGAAGCAGGGGAAAGCGTCGCGGAATTTTCGGCGCGGCAGTCGTACACAAAGCAGCGGGGACGGTGAAGCGGCGTTGAGAAAAATTTTGTTCACCGGCGGCGGCTCGGCCGGGCACGTCACCGTAAATCTGGCGCTCATTCCGCGTTTTCTGGCGGAGGGCTGGCAGGTCGATTACATCGGCTCGCAGGACGGCATCGAGCGGCGGCTGATCGAAGCGGTGCCGGACGTGCGCTATTTTGCCATTTCCACCGGCAAGCTGCGCCGGTACATGGACTGGCAAAACGTCAAGGACCCGTTCAAGGTTGTCAAGGGGATTGCCCAGGCATACCGGATCATCCGGGAACGAAAGCCCGACGTCGTCTTCTCGAAAGGCGGCTTCGTCTCGGTGCCCGTCGTGCTGGGCGCGCGGCTGAACCGGGTGCCGGTCGTTATTCACGAGTCCGATATGACGCCGGGGCTGGCGAACCGGATCGCCATTCCGTTCGCGGCTGTCGTCTGCACGACGTTTCCCGAAACCGCCGGACAGCTGGGAAGCGGGAAAGCGCGCTATGTCGGTGCGGTCGTCCGCGAGGACCTCAAGCTGGGGCGAGCCGAGCGCGGAAGAGCGTTCTGCCGGCTCTCCGCAGGAAAGCCGGTGCTGCTCGTCATGGGCGGCAGCCTCGGCTCGCGCAGTATCAACGAAGCGGTACGGTCCGCCTTGCCGCAGCTAACGAGACGGTTTCACATCGTGCATGTGTGCGGCAGGGGACAGACCGTCCGCGAGCTGGAGTCGCCGTCATACCGGCAGTACGAATATGTCGACCGGGAGCTTCCGGACGTGCTGGCGATGGCCGATCTCGTGCTGTCCCGCGCCGGATCCAATGCGATCTTTGAATTTCTCTCGCTGCGAAAGCCGATGCTGCTCGTCCCGCTGACGAAGGAGCAGAGCCGCGGCGACCAAATTTTGAACGCGCGTTCGTTCCAGGCCTCCGGCTACTGCGAGGTGCTGGAGGAAACGGGTCTGAACGGGAGGACGCTTGAACAATCGCTGGCTCGCCTTTACGACAATCGCCGCGATTATATAAGCCGCATGACGAGCGGCGAGCGGCGCGACGCGTTAACGGACGTTTTCGGGCTGATCCGGCGGGAAGCGTTTCAAGCATCCTCTGCAGAAAGACGCTTTTAAATCAACTCCTTACATGATATATTAATTTGAGAACGATATAATATTATTTGATTGAGCAAGCCATCGACGAGGCCGCAGCTCTGCAGGTTTGAAAGGATGGATGGAGCTTTTGAACGTACACGATTCGTCAAAACCAATGTATGAACAGCTGTATACGGCGCTGCTGGAGGCGATCCGTGCGGGAAAATTTAAGGCCGGCGATCGCGTTCCTTCGGAGAAGGAGCTGGCCGAGGAGTACGGCGTCAGCCGCATCACGAGCAAAAAGGCGCTGGAGATGCTGGCGAGCGACGGAAAAATTACGCGCAAGCAGGGGCGGGGCTCGTTCGTTTCCGAGGAACCCCGTCCCGCAGCGGAGGAACCTCGGGAGCGGCATGAGTCTATCGAGGCCGTCCGAAACGGCGAGCCCGAGGGGAAACAAACGCTGATCGGGCTTGTGATGGCCGAGTTCGCGGACAGCTACGGCACGGGGCTGCTTTCCAGCATCGAGCGGACAAGCACGGAGCACGGGGCGCTGCTGATGCTCCGCCGCTCCTTCGGCGATCACGAGAAGGAGAAGGAAGCGATCCGCGCGCTGCTGCGCAGCGGCGTCGACGGGATGATCATTTTTCCGTCGCACGGGGAGCATTTCAACGCCGAGATATTGAAGCTGGTGATCGGGGAATTCCCGCTTGTCCTGATCGACCGCTACCTGAAAGGCGTCGCGACAACCTCCGTCAGTACGGACAATGTATCCGCGGCGCGAGCGGCGACCGAACACCTGCTTGACCTCGGCCACCGCCATATCGCGCTGATCACCGTTCCGCCGGTCGATACGACGGCCGTCGAGGACCGGGTGGACGGCTTTATTCAGGCGCACGCCGAGCGGGGCGTCATGATCGACAAAAGCATATGGCTGAGCGGCATTACGTCGACTCTGCCCAATTCGTTCAAGGAGCCGTATATCGGCAAGGACATCGCCCAGATTAAAGCGCATCTGCAGCGCCACGGGAACATTACGGCCGTTTTCGCGATGGAATACCATATCGCCCTGCTCGTAAAAGCGGCCGCCGAAGAGCTGTCGCTGCGCATTCCGCAGGATTTGTCGATTTTATGCTTCGACAGCCCGCCGGACCCGTTCGGGCATTATTTTTTCACGCATATGATGCAGGATCAGGAGCAAATGGGGCGGATCGCCACGGAAAGCGTGCTGTCGCTGATGCGCGGGGAGAAGCCGCAGAACAAGCTGTTTCTGCAGGCGAAACTCGTAGCCGGCGAATCGACCGGGACATGCCCGGCCGCTCCCGGCTTGTAAGCGCCTCGCTCGCCGATTACGCCGGTTGAATGGATTCCTGACCGGGTCGTCCGAATCTCCATACAAAAAACCGTCCGTTCCAGGGCGGTTTTTTGTTGTTATAATAATATACTTTATGTTAGTTTTAATCGAAAAATGTCATAAAAAAATTCTGTTGACATACAATTATCATATCAATATACTTGCTTGTGTAAGATCAACCGATGAACAAGGGGGGACCGTATTGGAACAAAAACGGACACCTAAGATGGTCCGAACGTGGATCAAAGGCTATTTGTTCATCCTGCCTTCCATTGTCGGGTTCAGCGTCTTTGTCGCCTACCCGCTGCTGTCCTCGATGTATTATGCGCTGACGGAATGGGGCGGGTACGACCGGCCGCGCTTTGTGGGCTTCGCCAACTTCAAGTACATGTTTACGGTTGATCCCGCATTCTGGCCTTCGATCCGGGCGACGTTCTATTTCGTGCTGATGAGCGTGCCGTCGTCGCTCGTGCTCGGCCTGTTTCTGGCGGTGCTGCTGAACCGGAGCCTGCCGGGCATCAAATGGTTCCGCACGATTTTTTACCTGCCGACGGTAGTGCCGTCCATTGCGACGCTGACGCTCTGGTTGTTCATTTACCAGCCGCAGTACGGCCTTGCCAACTCCGTGCTGCGGGCGCTCGGGCTTCCGGACGGAACCTGGCTGACGAGTGAAATGACAGCGCTTCCGTCGATCGTGCTGGTCGGACTGTGGCAGGTCGGGGCGGGAATGATCATTTTTTTGAGCGGCCTGCAGGCGGTCCCGAAGGACATGTACGAGGCGGCCGACGTTGACGGTGCGCCCCGGTGGCGGATCCTTCTGCACATCACGCTGCCGATGATTACACCGATCCTGTTCCTGCAGCTTATTTTGGGAATTATCGGCGCTTTCCAGGCATTCAACCAGGTGCAGGTGCTGACCGGCGGGGGACCGAATTTTTCCACATCGCTGCTCAACTTCAAAATTTACGACGACGCGTTCAACGGCAAGCTGTTCGGCTACTCCATCGCGGAAGTATGGGTGCTGTTTTGCATCATCATGATTTTTACGCTTGTGACCTACCGCTACTCGAACCGGTTTGTGTATTACGAAAGCGACAACTCCCGATAACGAAGAGGTGAACGACGCCAATGTCCAAATCGCAGCCGATGGAGGGAGCCGTCTTGACCGAAACGATCCAAAGCAGCCGCCGCCGGTTTCCAATCCTCGACAGTATTCGTTTTGTCGTCCTGCTCATCGGGGCCGTCGCGATGCTGTTTCCGCTCATGTGGATGATTACGATCGCCCTGAAAAGCGACAACGACGTCTTTCAAATTCCGCCCGAATGGTTCCCGAGAGAGCTTCACTGGTCCAACTTCATTACCGGGACACGGGAAATCAATTTCTGGCATACGTTCGGCAACTCGCTCTTCATCGCCGTGCTGTGCACGTTCGGCCAGATCGTCAGCTCGGTGCTGGTCGGCTACGGCCTCGGGCGGCTGAGCTTTCCGGGGCGGAAAATGTGGTTCTCGCTGTTCGTCGGCAGCCTGATGCTGCCCGGCTTCGTCGGGATGATCCCGATGTTCCACCTCTTCACGAGCATCGGCTGGTACGATTCGTGGCTGCCGATCATCGTGCCCGCTTTTTTCGGCAATGCGACGTTCTCGTTCCTGTTTGTTCAATATGTGAAGACGATTCCCGTTTCGTTCGACGAAGCGGCCAAAATCGACGGCGCCTCGGATTTTTACGTGCTGACGAAGGTGCTTGTGCCGATGACGCTTCCGGTCATCATTACGATGGTCATTTTCGCCTTTCAAGGCTCGTGGAACCAGTATTTGGAGCCCCTGATCTATATTGTCGACCAGAGCAAATGGACGCTCTCGCTCGCAATGGCTTCTTACACCGGCGTCTATTCGACGGCCTGGAACCTGTTTATGGCGGCGGACCTGATTTACATTCTCCCGATGCTGCTGCTGTTCTTCGCCGGGCAAAAATTTTTCATGCAGGGGCTCGGCTCGATCAACTCCGCTTCGATCAAATGACGCAAGACGCCGGCACGGCAATCATGATTCCGAAGGAGGATTTTGTATATGAACAGGAGAACATACAAAAATGTAACCGCATTCATGGTAATTTTGCCCATGGCGGGCGCTTTGGTGGGATGCGGCGGCAGCGGCAGCGGCGGCGGTAATTCGAATGCGAACGCACCCGCTCCGGCCGATTCCGGCAAAGCGCAATCGGTCGAGGTGACGCTGATGACGTGGGAATCGGCGGAAATGAACAACAAAATCATGGCGTCGATGCAAAAATTCGAGCAGGACAATCCGGGCATTACGGTCAAGCTTATTCCGACGCCGCTCGACAACTACGGGGTGAAGCTGAACGGCATGATTGCGGCGAAGAAAGCGCCGGACATTTTCATGACGGGCAACGACATGGTGCTCGACAACGGCGCGCAGGGGCTGCTGTACGACTGGTCGCAGCAGGCGGGGAACGATCAGACGTTCATGAACGGCTTTTATCCCGGCGTGCTGGACAGCTGGCATATCGGCGACAAGCTGGTCGGACTGCCCGGCCTGCTGAATACGTACGGCATTTTCTACAATAAGAAGCTGTTCAAGGACGCCGGGCTGGCGGAGCCGAAAATCGGCTGGACATACGACGAGTTTTTCGCCGATATGCAGAAGCTGTCGAGCAAGAAGGGCGGCGTGCAGCAGTACGGCTACTATGCCGCGCCGGACCCGTTCAACGTTTCGCTGTATTCGGTATCCGCGGGAGGCGCTCCGTTCGCCGATTCGATTTCGAATCCGACGAAGGTGACGATCAGTCCGCAGTTCATCGAAGGCGCGGATCGATACAAGGACGCCGTCAAGAACGGGTATATGAACCCGCCGACCTACGATCTGACGAACGTTATGAGCTCATTTAAGGAAGGCAAGGTCGGCATGACGTATCAGGGGCAATGGGTGGCAGACGACTTGATTCGGACCGCTCCGAAGGATTTGGAATGGGGCTTCGTGCCGCAGCCGGTCGTGCAGAGCCAGGCGGAAATTTACGACGCCGTCGGCTGGTGCAGCCCCGCTTCGATTCAGCATCCGGACGCCGTCTGGAAGGTGCTGAAATATTTGGATTCGAGCATGTATGCGGAAGTGCTGCCGCAGACGCCGGTCGCCCCGGCGGCGTACAAAACGTCCGCAAGCGCCTATTTCGATGCGCTGAAGACGGCGGGTCATCCCGATTTGGGCGAAGCAATCGATCACATTTTAAATTCGAAAAACATTCAGCCGATTCGTTTCCTGACGACGTGGGGAGGCAAAGCCTATCCGTTCATTACGGCAACTTGGCCGAACGTCATGGGCGGCAAGGCGGACGACAGCCAGCTGAACACCATGGCGGACAAAATCAACAAGGTTATTCAGTCGGCGAAGTAAAGGGCCGGCCGAATTCCGGTTCCGCGGATAGGGGGGATGGTTGAAGCTGCAGGATTGGCTGGCGGGGGAAATAGGGACTTATACAAGCGAAATCCGTTTTTGATGCTGATGACGATGGAGGTTTATTTCATGACACGATGGATAAGAAAATCCGGGTGGCTCGCGCTGCCGATGGCGGCTGTACTAAGCTTCACGTCGCTCGCCGGTATCGGGGCGCCGAAGGCGCACGCATTCGCTTCGTCCGATGCGGACACGGCCATTAAGGCGTTCAACACGGCTTTCTGGGACGCGGGCGCGAAATTTTTCCGGGCGAATTCCGGCAGCTCCGACAATCAAGGCTTCTGGATCGAAGCGGAGCTGTGGGAGCTTGTGATGGATGCTTACGACCATACGACGGATGACGGGCTGAAGGCGAAGCTGAGAACTCAGATCGACGACATTTTCGACGGGACGGTTGCCAAATACGGCGACGATTGGACGAACAACCATTTCAACGACGACATCATGTGGTGGGCGATGGCAAGCGCGCGGGCCTATCAAATTACGAAGGAGCAGCGCTATCTGGACAAGGCGAAATATTATTTCCATTTTGTCTACGATACACAGTGGGACGATAATTTCGCCGGCGGCGGCATTTGGTGGATGAACAGCGAGCATACGACCAAGAACGCCTGCATTAACTTCCCGGCTGCCGAAGCGGCGGTTTTCCTGTACGACATTACGAAGGACGACGAATATTTGGATGCCGCCTCCAAGATTTACCGGTGGGGCAAAACGATGCTGACGGACGGGAACGGCAAAGTGTTCGACCGCATCGAACAGGAACATGGCGCCGTACCGGATGCGACGCATTATAACCAGGGCACCTTCATCGGCGCCGCGGTCGGCCTCTACCGCGTAACGGGAAATCCGGTCTACCTGAACGACGCGGTCAAAGCGGCCGCCTTCACCAAAGCGCACTTGACGGACGGCAGCGGGCTGCTTCGTTACGAGGGACCGAACGGCGACCTGAAGGGCGGCAAAACGATTTTGGTGCGCAACCTCGCTTATCTCCAGCAGGCGCTGAACCAGGAGACCGATCCCTCCTACAAAGCGTTCGCCGGCGAGCTTGACAGCTGGCTTGCGTATAATACCGATACCGCCTGGAACAATCGAAACGCGGAAAATCTCGTCGATGGGAACTGGTCGGGACAGCTGCTTGGCGGCACGTACGACTCCTGGTCGGCGGCGGCAGCCGTCGAAGCGCTCACCGTGTTAAAGCCCGGGAATGCCGCTCCTCCGCAGCAGGCTCCGGTCAGCGCTTACGATAAAATCGAAGCGGAAAATTACAGCGTCGGCTACGGGTTCGGTTTGGAGGGCAGCGCGGAAGGCACGCTGCAGCTGGCCGGTATCCAGCCCGGCTACTATGCGGTTTACCGCAGCGTCGATTTCGGCTCGGCCGGCGCCGCCGGAGTTATTGCCCGTGCGGCCAGCGCGACGGGCGGGGGCAACATCGAGATCCGGCTCGATTCGCTGGACGGTCCGCTGGCCGGAACGGTAAACGTCCAGGGGACGGGCAGCTGGAACACGTTTACGGATGCCGTTACGGCGTTTAAGGACGGCCAGGGCAATCCGGCGAAAATTACGGGGGTACACGACGTGTACCTGGTGTTTACGAAAACGAACGATACCTATTTGTTCAATTTAAACTGGTTCAAATTTACGGCGTCCGACCCGTCCCGAACCGATGCCTATGCCAGGCTGAAGGCCGGCAATTATGACGATGGGAAGGGATTCCAGGTCAACAAGGACCAAGGAGATCTGGAATCGATTCAGGACGGCGCTTATGCGATGTACAAAGGCATCGACTTCGGCGCCGGGGCGCCGGGCGTAACCGTTCATGCCGCAAGCGGCGGCGAGGGCGGCCGGGTCGAGATCCGGCTGGATGCCCCGGACGGACCGCTCGCAGGGACGATCGGCATCCCGGCGACCGGCGGGGAGGCGGACTGGCTGGAAATCATGGGAACCGTCGACGATAAGCTGGCATCCGGCGTCCATGACGTGTATCTCGTTTTTCACGGGACGGACGGCGGAGACGTTCCGTTCAAGCTGGACTGGTTCAGCTTCACGACGGTGAAGGGACAGGCGCGAGACGCTTACGGCAAGCTGGAGGCCGAAGACAGCTCCGGCGGCACCGGCTTCGGGACGGAGAACGGAGGCGGCCAGACGTACCTTGCAGGCATATACGGCCCGAATAATCCTTATGCCATGTACAACTATATCGATTTCGGAAGCACGAGCCCGGCCAAAATGTACGTGAATGCGGCGAGCGACACGGGCGGCGGCACGATCGAGGTCCGGACCGACAGCTTAAACGGCCCGTTGATCGCGACCCTACATGTTCCGGGAACCGGCGGCTGGCAAAATTTCCAGGTGTCCGCAGCGGACTTGACGGCTCCCGTCACCGGCAAGCATATTGTGTTCCTGCTGTTCAAAGGCAACGACTGGCTGTTCAACCTCGATAAATTCACGTTCGGCGATCCGGCTGTCTTTACGGCGCCTCCGGTTCAAACGGAGCCTGTCTCGGATCACGTCCCGCCGGGAGACGTCGAGAATGTGCAGGTCATTCGTACGGATGAAGGCATCCGGCTGTATTGGGACGGCCCTTACGATGTCGACGGGCAGAAAGAGCAAATCGCCCTGTTCAGCGGAGGGCGGCAGGCCGGAGACACGGCCGAAGTTGCCCGAGGCGTCCAGACGGTGATGCTGCCGGCTGACGGCATCGGGCAAGAATATTCCATTGCCATCAAGTCGGTGGACGCGTCCGGCAACGTTTCGAGCGGGATAACGGTGGATAGCAAGGAGCTGCCTTTTTTCTCGCTTACGGCGGACGGCAAGGCGATCGATAACGGCGGACAGGCGGAAGACTGGACGAAAATCACGTTTAGCGTATGGGATCATACGTCATCCTTGACGTCCGCGGTCATCACGCTTAACGGCAAGGACTATGTTCTCGATCCGCGGACAAAGCCGGGCATCGACATCGATTTGGCCGGGAATCTCGGCGATACGACGGCTGTCGCGACGTTGGCGGACGCTGCCGGAAACCGGCTGAGCAGGACGTTCGATTTTCGCATCGTCACGAGCGTCCATTCCATGCAGCAGCTCGTCTCCCGGTTTCAGGCATCCGGCGAGCTCGGTAAGGCGCTGGCTTCGCAGCTTGCCAATGCGCTGAAGCAGGCTCAGCAGCAGCTGGATATCGGTAAGCGGGATCAAGCGGGCAAGCATATGCAAGATTTCGTCAAAAGTCTGAATCGCGAAGCATTGAGCGGCCAGGCGTCCGAACGCGCCAAGACGGCGCTGAACGCCGACGCGCAGTGGCTGCTCGATTCCTGGCGGTAAGGAGAGAGCGGCTCGGGCGATAGCCTGCATGCGCCCTTCGCTTAAGGCACTCCTGCGCAATAATTGACAAGCGATCCTGAAACCCGATACAATAGCGAGAGCAAAAGTTTAACTAACGGGAGTGCAGCGATGGCGCAAAAATTTAATATTACGAAGCTTGTACTGGCGGACCGGAGCAAAGAATCGGGCTTGTATCATTTTGTGGCGACCATGTCGGACAACACGCAGTGCAGAATGATCTATACCCGGAATCCGGACTGGAAGCTGATCGACGTCAACCGTTTGCTGACGGTGCCGTGCCCGATCTGCCGGAAAGATTATTATTGCAACTGCCTGGCGCGTCATACCGACGAACTGGAACGGCAGGTTGCGGATAAACAGCTGATTCAAGAAGTTTAAATGGAAAGGCGGTCTGCAGCGAAACGCTGCAGACCGCCTTTTTCAGCTCCGGCGCAAGGTCCGGACGGACGATTCATTTATTCGGATCCAATAACGGTACATATTGTCGTGGGCGAATCAGCGGGTTTCTGTTCTTCAATCCGATCGCGATGAAGTTATCTTTTTCCTGCGGATTAAAATAACGGTTGAACACCATCAAACATTGCGGTAAAATGAAAAATAGACTTCACGCAGAAGGGAAATGGAAATCTGCGTAAATATCCAATTTAATTCTACTATAAGTGCGAGCCTGGTGTCAAGAGCGATTTTGCCCGAAAAAACAGTAGGAAAGGAATGGAAGCGATGAGTGAGGCCGATCGGGAGTGGGCCGTGGAGCAGCGGCGCGTCGACGAGGTCACGGCCGAAATCGACCGTCGTCTGAAGCATCTTGAGCTTCAAACGTCGGATGTGCGGTCGGAGATGGTGGAGATCCGCACGAACTTCTGGGAGGATGTGACGGTCAACTTCGAGGACGCGGCGGAAGCGGCCGAGACGTTCGCCAGCATGAAGCAGCAGGCGGAGCTGCTCTCCGAGCGCGAGAGGACGCACGGGCAAGCCGCGAAGCAGCTGATAACGCTCGGCAAGCTGCGCCATTCGCCCTATTTCGGACGAATCGATTTTCTCGAAGCGGGCGAACGGGAGACGGAATGCGTCTATCTCGGCATCGCCTCCCTGCGCGACCGTACCGACGAGCACTATCTGATCTACGACTGGCGGGCTCCGGTATCGAGCCTGTACTATGATTATCCCCCGGGTCCGGCCAAATACGAGACGCCGGTGGGCGAAATCGAAGGCGAGCTGCAGCTGAAGCGCCAGTTCGTCATCCGCGGCGGGCGCATCGTCAGCCTGTTCGATACGGGCGTTACGATCGGCGACGAGCTGCTGCAGGAGGTGCTCGGCAGGCAGTCCGACGCCCAGATGAGGAGCATCGTGGCGACGATTCAGCGCGAGCAGAACCGGATCATCCGCAACGAGCGCAGCCGGCTGCTGCTGGTGCAGGGCGCCGCCGGGAGCGGCAAAACGTCCGCGGCGCTGCAGCGGGTCGCGTATTTGCTGTACCGGTACCGCGGGACGCTGCGCGCCGACCAGATCGTCCTTTTCTCGCCGAACCCGATGTTCGGCAGCTATGTGTCGACGGTGCTGCCCGAGCTCGGCGAGGAAAATATGCAGCAGACGACGTTTCAGGACTATCTTGCTTTCCGCCTCGGCAGGTCGTTTCGGCTCGAGAATCCGTACGACCAGCTCGAGGCCGCACTAACCGCCCCGCAATCGGAAGAAACGGAAATCCGGCTCGAGGCGATCCGCTTCAAGTCATCGGCCGCCTTCGTCGCGCTGATCGACCGCTACCTCGCTTATTTGGGCGGCGAAGGGCTCCGGTTCCGCGATCTGAAATTCCGGGACGAAACGATCAAGGACGGAGCGGCAATCGCCGAGCATTTCTATTCGATCGACCGTTCCGTGTCGCTTCCGGGTCGCATGAAGCTGACGGCGGAGTGGCTGCTGCGGCAGCTGAAGGAGCGCGAGCGAACCGCGGTTTCCGAGCCGTGGGTCGACGAGGAAGTCGGCCTGCTCGATAAAGAGGCGTATTTAAAAGCCTATCAGACGGTGCGGCGGAACAACGGCTTCCACGAGGAATCGTTCGACGACTATGACCGCGAGCGGGAGCTGCTGGCGCGCTATGTGGCGAAGGAGCGGATGAAGCCGCTGCGCGCCCGTGTAAAAAGGCTTGCCTTCGTCGATTTGAAGGAGGTTTACCGGAAGCTGTTCGCCGATCCTTCGTTCGCCCGCGCTTTCGCCGGGGAAGAAGCGCTGCCCGCGCGGTGGGAGGCGATTTGTAAGCGAACGCTTGATCGCCTGGAGCGCGGCGAGATGGCTTATGAGGATGCGACGCCGTTTCTCTACGCGATCGAGCGGGTGCGCGGGTTTCGGACGAATACGTCCGTCCGTCATATTCTGATCGATGAAGCGCAGGATTACACGGCATTCCAGTTCGCCTTCCTGAAGCGGCTGTTTCCGCATGCCAAGGTGACCGCCCTCGGCGATCTGAACCAGTCGATTCACGCCCACCGGGCGGAAGGAGACGGGGGCTTCGGCGCGCTGGCCGCGCTGTATCCGCCCGAGGAAACGGAGACGATCATGCTGAACCGCAGCTACCGCTCAACCCGGCAAATTGTCGAGTTTACGAGCCTGCTGATCGAAGGCGGCAGCCGGATCGAGCCGTTCAACCGCAGCGGCGAAAAGCCGGCGCTCACCCGCGCGGCGGACACGCCGGAGCTGCACCGGCTGATCGAGGAGCGGATCCGAAGGCTGCTTAGCGGCGGCAGCCGGACGATTGCCGTCATCTGCAAGACGGCGCGCGAAAGCCGCTCCGCATACGAGACGCTTCGCGTCTCGATTCCGGCTTTGCGCCTCATCGAGGCCGAGACGAATACGTTCGAGCCCGGCGTCGTCGTCATTCCGTCGTATCTGGCCAAGGGCGTCGAGTTCGACGCGGTTCTGGTCTATGACGCTTCGGATCGCAGCTACGGCCTGGAGAGCGAGCGGCGGCTGTTCTATACGGTCTGCACGCGGGCAATGCATTCGCTGTGCCTGTTTGCGGCAGGCAGCTGGAGCCCGCTCATCCCGGAAGAGGCGAAGCGGCTGTGCGAAACGGTAACGGAGGCGGGAGCCGCAAAGAGTGACCGGTAACGGATATGAGAGATGGAGGGAAACGGAAATGATAAAAGCGGTTATTTTTGATTTCGACGGTCTGATCATCGACACCGAAACGTGCGAAATGAATGCATGGCGGGCGATGTATGAGGAGCACAACGCTCAGTTTCCGGAGGAGGTGCTTCTCGGGCGAATCGGTACCCGGGATGCGTTCGATCCGTTTGAAGAACTCATCGGGCGGGCTTCAGCCGCGCTCGATAAGGAGTTGCTGCGGGAGGCATTCCGCGTCCATTTACAGCGCCTGCTCGATTGCGAGCAGGCGAGACTGGGCGTCGAGGACTACCTGCGAACGGCGAGAGAGCTCGGCCTGCATATCGGGCTGGCGTCCAGCTCGAACCGGATTTGGATCGAGCCGTTTCTGGAGAGGCTTGGGCTGCGGCATTATTTCGATGCGATGCGCACCTTCGACGATGTGAAAAACGCGAAGCCGGACCCCGAGCTGTATCAGCGCGTCCTTGCCGATTTCGGCATTTTGCCGCAGGAGGCGATCGCCTTCGAGGACTCCGTGAACGGCTCGCTGGCCGCCGTGCGCGCCGGGCTCCACTGCGTGATCGTGCCGAACGCGACGACGCGGCGAATGACGTTTCCCGCCGGCGTGTTCGCTCGGCTCGACTCGATGGCCGAGCTGCCGCTTCGGGAGCTGATTCGTTCGATCGGCGACGAATCGCTTGACTCTTCCGGGGTTGCGGGCGCCTGACGTCAAACGGCGGGGTGTATTCGGGCGGTGCGAGGCAACTCGTAACGGCAGCGTTCTGCCTGCCGTTACAGTCGCCTGGGCGGCGGCTGGGAGCCGTACAGCGTTTGGATACGAAGGAGCGTGGATTTCCAATGGCAGGCGATTGCGTGTCGCTGGTAAAGCCGTCCGCCGGACTGCGGGACGGCTACATGGATTTTTACCGGGAGTGGAAGGACAGCGGCGAGGATATGGTTCCCTGGGTCATTAGCCGGGAACCGGACGATTTTGACGCGATGGTGCAATTTCTGCACGATCAGGAACGGGAGGACCATCTTCCCGGCTGGGTGCCTTCCTCCACGTATTGGCTCGCGGCCGGGCGGCGGATTGTCGGGGCGGTCAACATCCGCCACCGGCTGACGGAGAGGCTGCTGCAGAGAGGCGGCCATATCGGCTACGGGATCCGGCCCTCGGAGCGGCGAAAAGGCTACGCGACCCGGCTGCTCGCATTATCCCTGGAGGAAGCCCGGCGTCTGGGAATCGCAAGCGCCCTGATCGTCTGCGACAGCTGGAATATCGCCTCCGCAAAAACGATCCTCAATAACGGCGGCGTACCGGATGCCCATTTTACGGAAGAGAACGGAAACGTCATCAAACGGTTCTGGATTCCGCTGCAGTTTCGTACGGCTCCGGGCGAGCGTAACCGGCGTTAATGCGAGCTCGGGCGTATAATTCGCAGTCGCAAGAAGCGGCCGAGTGGCGGCCAAACCTCCGATTTCATGGCAGGGTTTGGTTTGCGGCAGCCGCTTTTTATGTTATAATGAGTGCGCTTTTATTTTGATCGTAAGAAGGAGGCCTCCAATTTAGACCGATGTGGAACTAATTCCCCTGTCGAGCATTCGAATGAACGACTGGCGAGGCTTTGCCTGCGGGCGGAGCGGAATTGGACACGTGTGTCGATTGGAGATGACTCCTTTGCGCCCGCCGAAAGCCGGCCTTTCCGTTGAAAGGGAAGCCGCTTAAGGCGAACTGCCGTTTGGTCTTTTGCCGCCATGGTGCGGTTTAAGAGGCGATCGGCCGTGTCCAGTTCCGTTTGTTTATCCGCAGCCGCAGGCCCCGAGCCTGCGGCTTTTTGGTTTTCAAGATGAAGCGCGGACCATTGCGCCTTCATTCTCCCGCCAGTCAAGGAAGGGACTTGCCGCGCTGCCGAAGGCGGGCCGTTCCTTCCGGTCGTTTTCGAATGTCATTGTCCCATGCTGCTTGATGCACGATAAAAAATAAGCGAAGCGGTGATGAACGATGACCTTGATAAGCTGTCGCGGCTTAACCAAAAGCTACGGCGATATAAACGTCCTCCGGGACGTTCGGCTGGATATCGCGGCCGGAGAGCGTGTCGGCCTCGTCGGCATGAACGGTGCCGGCAAAACGACGCTGGCCAATCTCATTTTCGGGAGCGTCCGGCCCGATGAAGGAACGATTCTGCGCGGCAGGGAAGAGCTGAAAACCGGATATTTGCTGCAGTCTACCTCCTATACGGCGGGCACGTTTCGCAAAATGGCGGTTGATGACGCTCAAGCGGGTGCTAATGGCAGGTTTCTGGAGCTGACGAGCCATCTCGGGCTGAAAAAGGTGCGGGAGTGGTCGGGGGAACGTTTTGCCGGACTAAGCGGCGGGGAGAAAACGAAGCTCGCGATCGCCCATATTTGGTCGTCGAAGCCCGATCTGCTCATCCTCGACGAGCCGACGAACCACCTCGATTTCGAGGGAGTGGAATGGCTGATCGGCGAGCTGCGAACGTTCGCAGGTGCTGCGCTGATCATTTCACACGACCGGTATTTTCTCGACCGGACGGTTAACCGCATCGTCGAGCTTGAAGGAGGCGCCTCGGTTGAATATCCCGGCAGTTATACGTTTTACCGCGAGGAGAAGGCGCGCAGGTTCGAAAGCCGGCTGCGCGAATACGAGAAGCGGATCCGATACGAACAAAAAATCGAAGCTGAAATCGACCGGCTGGACAGCTGGTCGTCCAAGGCGCACCGCGAGGCGGGCAAGACCGGCAAAATGGCTGAAATGCGGGCGGGCGTCAAGGAATTTTACCGGGGCAAGGCAAAAAAGATGGACCGGCAGATCAAATCCCGGACGAAGCGGCTGGAGAAGCTGCGGACCGAAGGGGCGGAGAAGCCGGAGGAGGAGGCGCAGGTGCGCTTTAGCTGGGACAGCCCGGACAAA
Source organism: Paenibacillus humicola (assembly GCF_028826105.1). Taxonomy (NCBI): domain Bacteria; kingdom Bacillati; phylum Bacillota; class Bacilli; order Caryophanales; family Paenibacillaceae; genus Paenibacillus; species Paenibacillus humicola. The sequence continues at coordinate 3,234,589 of NZ_JAQGPL010000001.1, read as the reverse complement.
CGCGGGCGCCGCATCGTCCATGCCGACCGGATCGGGCAGGCGTTCGGCTCGCGCACGCTTTTCCGGGACAGCTCCTTTTCGGTTCTGCTGGGAGAGAAAATCGGACTGATCGGCAAGAACGGCTGCGGCAAAACAACCCTCCTCCGAATGATCGCCGGCACCGAAACGCCGGCTTCGGGGCAGCTGTGGGTCAGCCCCGCTGCGCGGATTGCCTGGCTTACCCAGGATGTGGGCGATCTCGATCCCCGCCGGTCCGTGCTGGAGCAGCTGCAAGAGACGCACGCGCTGCGCGGGGAAATATCCAAAGCCCGCACACTGCTGGCCAATATGGGCTTTGACGAATCGATGCTGGCGAAACCGATCGGACAGCTCAGCCTCGGGGAGCGGACGCGGGTCAAGCTGGCGGAGCTGATGCTGCTGGGGCACGACCTGCTCATGCTCGACGAACCGACGAACCATCTCGATCTCGCAAGCCGGGAACGGCTCGAGGAAACGCTGACGGAATACGACGGCACGCTGCTGGTCGTCTCCCACGACCGTTACTTGCTGGAAAAAATATGCGACAAGCTGCTGGTGTTTGGAGACGGCGCGGTTCAAAGGAGCGAGCACGGCTTCCATGCCTTTATGGAGCGGGCGGAGCGGGAGCGGGCCGCGCCGCGGGAGGACGATGCGCAGCTGCTTGCCGAGCGGCATATGCTGATCGGCAACCGCATCGCCGCCCTGCTGGGCGAGCTGAGCCTCTGTTCGCCGGGCGACGCGCTGTACGGCGCGCTCGACGCCGAGTTCCGGCAGCTGACGGAGGAGAAAAAACGGCTGCAGGAGAGGCTTTAGCCCGCGGGTCATTTCGAAGGACGGCTTCATCTTTTCGACATGAAATGTTCATGAAGAGCCGGATTCAAACCGGACGGCGTTGTGCTATGATGGAAACAAAAAGCTGCCGGAGGTAGAATCGATGTCGGATATCGGATTGCCCGGTTTCATTTTATTGATTGTCGTCGCGCTGCTGCTGTTCGGACCGAAAAAGCTGCCGGAGCTCGGCAATGCGTTCGGGCGGACCTTGCGCGAATTCCGCAAAGGTGCCAGTGAATTGATGAGCGAAGGCGAGCGCCGTCCCGAGCCCGGCCCGCGGAGCGCCGCCGCTCCAGAGCCGATCGAAGCCGTTCAGCCGACCGAGTCGAAGAAGGAGCTTCCCGAATAGGGGGCTCCTTCTTGTTTCGTATGCGCTGCAATCGCGGACAGGAGGAGGGGGAAAAGGATGAGACGCTGGCTGCTTCTGCTGCTGTATATGGCTTTGCTCTCGGTTGTCTGGCATTACAGGCACGACGTGCTGGAATGGATGAGGAGCGGACAGGCTCCCCTCTATATGTCGCTGCCGGCCGTCACGCTGCTGGCTTTTGTCCCGGTCGTGCCGTACGGTCTCGTGATCGGGCTGATGGGCCGCATGTACGGCGCGCTGGCGGGCGCACTGATCAGCTGGGCCGGAGCATGGGTGGCCGCGGTCGCGATGTACGGGCTGTTCCGTTCCGCTCTGCGCCTGAAGGGAAAGGCTTATATCGAACGGCACAAAGGCTTCGAACGGTGGACGTCGTGGATCGAGCGGCATCCGTTCGGATTCGTGCTGCTGTCCCGCCTGACTCCGGTGCTTCCGCAGGATGCGGTCAATATTTACGCGGCGGTCGCCGGAGTGCCGTTTCCCGCGTACGCTGCGGCGTCGGCGCTCGGCAAGCTGCCGGGAATGCTCGTTTTCGCGTTCATCGGGCGGCACCTTGCGGCGAACTGGCATTCGTCTCTGGCCGTTGCCGGCGTATACGCCTGCTTTCTGCTGGCCGTATACGGAACGTACCGGGTATGGGCTCGTAATTAAAGGCTTGAGGCGGAAAATGAACCTGCTTTGCGTAGATGGGACCTGCCTGCCGCGATCTGATGTCCGCCCAGGCTAACAGATCGGCCGGAGTTTCCGGCCGGTCTGTTTGACTTATGCACCTGCGATCGGCCGCTTCCGGGCTAAACGGCTTGTGATGCGAGTACGGTCCTTTTGCCGTTTCAACCGGTTAATTTTCCGAATGGGCCCGGCTTTCCCGATTTCCAG